>CAZYDJ010000064.1:0-13295 GCA_964646035.1 uncultured Fibrobacteraceae bacterium
GATGTCGATGGAGATCGACCGGAACACCTCCGGCTCCGATTTCAGCTTCGGCGCAGGCCGAACCAATTCGCTCGGCCGCCTGACACTTTCGGCCCTGGACGACTTGATCGACCGCATCGACCGCATCCAAGCCAACCACGCCCCGGAGGATCCGGAATGATTCAACGCCCCCATACTGCGCTCGTCATCCTGCTGGCATTCACGGCCCTCGCCGCGGCAGCCACGCCGGCGGCGGCGAATGAAACCCCCGCGGATACGCTGATCGTCGTCAACGGCGAACCGATCACTTCGGCCGACATGGACGCCAGGCTGATCGCCGCCCACAGGGGCCGCAGCGCCGAGGGGATGAGCGGAGAATTCCTGCAGAACCTGCTCGATAAATCGGTCAACGACCTCCTGCTCACCCAGCAGGCGCTCGCCATCGGAATGGATCAGGATCCGGTCCTGGAAGCCGAACTTTACGAGATCCGTGATCGCGCTTCGGCTTCTGTCTTCGTCCGCGAGAATTTCCATCCCGAAATCGACATCACAGCTGATCAGATCCGCGAAGAGTGGGAGAAGTACTATTGGCGCATCCAGTTGCGGCAGATCTCGGTCCGCACGCAAGCCGAGGCCGAGGCCCTGCGCGCAGAACTGGTCGCCGGCGCGGACATGGACAGCATTGCCCGGGAGATCTCGCTGGACACTCGCAAATACCAGGGCGGCCTGCATAATCTGAAGCGCTGGGATGATGTCGAGGTTTCGCTGCGGGAGCCGGTGCGGGAACTGGCCGAAGGCGGGATCAGCCGGGTCTTCCCCTATCGCGAAGCCTTCGCCGTCGCCCGGGTCGAGCAGCGTCTGCCGCCCGACGAAGCTGCCTTTTCCCGAGATGAGGCCGCGATCCGCAAGTATCTCGAGCAGAAAGCGTCCGACCGGGCCTGGCGCGATTTCATCGCCGGGCTGGCGAACGAGCTCTCTCTCGAGCGCAACGAAGAGATCCTCGACGAGGTGCGACGCGACGGCGAATCCGTTCAGACCGGATCGTTCCTCAAGCCGGGAGAGGACGCCGTCCTGTCGATCGCCGGCACTCGTCCGATCACCGAGAGCGAATTGCGGCGGTTGGTTTCCCGCTCGGTGATGGAAGCCCCCGGAGCCCCGTTCGACAGCCTCTACGCCCTGGGCGAAAACAAGGCGGTCGAGATGATCGTCCTGCGCGCCGCGGCCGCGGCCGAAGGCCTGGACACCCTGCCGGGGGTGGAAGCCCTCGTCAGCGAAAAGCTCGCCGAAAAATTGATCGAGAACTACCTGCAGGAAGTCGTGGTGGCCAACATCCTCTTCAATCGCGATGAGTTCGCCGAATACCACCGCTCGCATCCCGAACAGTTCGGCGGTCCGTCCGAGGTTCTGCTGGATGTGATGGTGATAGGCGACGAGGCATCCGCGCAGCAGGCGTCGGAAAGGCTCAAGGCCGGAGCCGACATCGACTTCGTCCGCCGCCAGACCGGAGCCGGGGATGCCGGAGCGCCGAAGTGGTCGCCCGAATCGGTGTTCTCGCCCGCGATCCGGCAGCAGTTGGCGGGCCTGGAAATCGGCGGAGCGAGCGACCCGATCGCCATTCCCTCCGGCTTCATGGTATTCAAGTTCCTCGGCCGCAAGCCGGGAGAACTGCGGCCCATCGAGGAATGCGAGATGACGATCCGCGAGATGATCTTCCAGCAGAAATTCGGCGAGTTGCTCGACGAACACCTCAGCCTGCTGAAGGAAAGATCCGAGATCGTCCTTTTCAACGAACGAATCGAAAGATACTTCGCGGGGGGCGCCTAGCCCCACGAGCCCCGTCCCGGCCTGCCGGGCGGCGGAGGTGTCAGCATGGACTTGCGTCGAATAATCCCCGCCACCGCGACCATGGCCGCGGCATTGCTGGCCGTGTCGGTGCTGATCCCCGTCGACACCGACGCCCAGATCAAACGCGGACGTCGTTTCGGCGGCGGCGGCGACTGCGAAGAATGCCATAAGATGGCGGAAAAACAGATGAAGATCCGCCATGAACCCTTCGCCGACGGCGAATGCGACGGCTGCCACAAACCCCACGGCCTGGTAGGTTCACTGCGCCTGAAGGAGACCGGCCGCCGACTCTGCGCCCTTTGCCACGACGAACAGTCCCTGGGGCTTGACGGAGCCGTCGTCCACGGACCCGCCGCCGACGGCAGATGCGACCTCTGCCACGACCCCCACGCCAGCGACGAGAAAGGGCTGCTCTCCAAGACCGAAGAAGACCTCTGCTTCTCCTGTCACGACAGCGCCCCGTTCAATCGCGAGAACCGGCATCCCCCCCTCGACCAGGGATGCGACTCCTGTCACGTGATCCATGGCGGCCCCAATCCGGGATTGCTGCGCGCAGATCCGGCCGAATTATGTGCGGGCTGTCACGATCCCGAAGACTCGTCCTTCAAGACGGCCCACGCCGGCTATCCGGTTCCCGCCGACGGTTGCGGATCCTGCCACGCCCCGCACTCTTCAGACGAAGAATCGTTGCTGCGCATATCGATCCACGCCCCAATCGTCGATCTGGATTGCGGATCGTGCCACGATGATGCCGGCGCCGCCCAGCCGTTCGCCCTGACCGATGACGACGCCGACGCTCTCTGCCTGAACTGCCACGACCTCGCCGACATGGGTCCCGCAGACGTCCACGCTCCGGTCGCCGACGGCATGTGCTCGACCTGCCACGCCCCGCACGGTTCGCCTATCCCGCATCTGTTGTCGCGACCGACCAACGAGATCTGCCTCGACTGCCACGACGATGTCGGTCAAGACATGGCCCGGGTATCCGGCCACCCCCCCGTCGCGGCCGACTGCACATCATGCCACGACGCCCACGGGTCCACCGCAAACCATCTCATCGCCGGGGACACGGTCGAGCTCTGTCTCGGCTGCCACGTCGATCAGGCCGCCGAGATGAACGCCGCGACGACGCACGCCGCCTTCACCGATGGTTCCTGCCTCGACTGCCACGCTCCGCATGGTTCGGATCACCCGGCCCTGACCACAAACAACCGCTTCGACCTCTGCGCCGAATGTCACGATCAGGCAGAGCAATGGATCCGCAGCAGGGTAGCCCACAAGCCGGTCCAGGCAGGCAAATGCAACAACTGCCATGCCGCTCATTCAGCGACGGAACCGGGCCTGTTGCTCGCCGACGCCAACGCTCTCTGTGCAGATTGCCACGCGGAAGAGATGGCTCTCGCCGACCAGGAAATCGTCCATCCGCCCTTCGCCGACGGCGACTGTTCGCTTTGCCACGACCCCCACGCTTCCGACCACGGCGGCCTGCTGCACCGCCCCCAGGTTTCTCTCTGCGCTGACTGTCACGATGATCCGGCAGAGGCAACGGCGGCGACGAGCGTCCATCCCGCCTATGCGGCGGGTTCCTGTTCCGAATGCCACGTTCCGCACGGCGGCGGCATCGTAGGCCTGCTCCCGGATGAGCCGGCCGCCCTCTGCGCAGCCTGCCACGTCGAACTGGCCGAGAGGATAGCCGCCGGCAACGCCCACGAACCCGCGGCCGACGGCGCCTGCCTCGATTGCCACGCGCATCATTTGTCCGATCTGCCGACCCTGCTGGCCGAGGCTGTACCCGACCAATGCCTGTCCTGCCACGACGGCGAGGACGAGCAGTTCACGGCCGTCCATCTCGGAGCGGTCGGAGCCGAACTCGACTGCCGCGGCTGCCACGATCCGCATGCCTCTTCCGCGCCGGGATTGATCCAGCGGAACTCACACGATCCTTTCGACAGCGGCGCCTGTGACATCTGCCATCCCGGCGCCGAATCCACCGGAGGTTGAAGATGAATCGCTTTGCGGGATTCCTCTGGATGTCGATGCTGTTGCTGGCCCCGCTCGCCGTCGCCGCTGCGGTGCCTCAGGTCGCCGAGCCGGGCGTCTGCCTGGAATGCCACTCGGACATGGCCGAACTGCTCCAGGCCCGGCATCAGCACGATGTTTTCCGCTCCGGTATATGTTCCGAATGCCATAACCCGCACGCTTCGCGCCATGCGTCCCTGCTGGACGCCGATCCGCGTCGTCTCTGCGGAAGATGCCATGAAGAAGTGGTCGCAGAGGCTTCGCTGGCGTTCACCCACGCCCCGGCCGGAAACGGTCGTTGCGTCGAATGCCACGACCCCCATGCCGGGGAGAACCGGAACCAGATGCGGATGACCACTCCCGAGCTCTGTTTCGCCTGTCATCCCTCGGCGGCCGCCTGGCCTGAAAGACCGGTCGTCCACGCCCCGATCGCGGACGGCGACTGCGCCGTCTGTCACACAGCGCACGGATCGGAGAATCCCTTCCTGCTGAACGATCCGGTGCCCGCCAACTGCTTCGGCTGCCACGATCGCGACAGCGCCTTCACCACGGCGCACAAGAACCGCGATCTCGGCGACGCCGACTGCAGCGCCTGTCACGATCCGCACGCAGCCACCCGTCCCGGGCTGCTGCGCGCGAACCAGCACGCCCCCTTCGCCGGTGGCAACTGCGCCACCTGTCACGGCGAGCCGGAGCCGGGCGCCGGATTCGCCATCGCCCAGGACATCAAGCCGATCTGCCTGCGTTGCCATCGCGGGGTGCGGGCCGAAGCCGACACCCCGAACGGCGGCCACCTCACGCCCAGGGACTCCTGCTCCGATTGCCACAACCCCCACGCGTCCGACAGCGCCGCCCTGCTGGCCGCCCGCCAGGAAATCTTGTGCATGCGTTGCCATTTCGAGGGGGAGGGCCGCCGCGAGAAATCCTTCTACATCACCCACGACGGGATGAACTGCACCGAATGCCATGTGCCCCACGGCAGCCCCGAGCCGATGATGCTGGCCACGACCGGCGTCGATCTCTGCTCGCGCTGCCATGAGTCGGCGCATCGCGTCTCGCATCCGGTCGGAGCCGACATCATCGACCCCCGGACCGAAGAATCGGTAACCTGCCTGAGCTGCCACCAGTTGCACGGGGCTGATTTCGACCCCTATCTGCCCCTGGACCCGGCGATGGATCTCTGCGTGATCTGTCATAAGAAGTAGCCCCGGCCGGGGCGGCAATCGAAAAGGGCCGCGTCATCGACGCGGCCCTTGGTCTATTTATCCCCGGTACTCTGTCGGTTCAACGGGCGGAGGCCAGGACCGCGCCGGTGGCGGCCGGAGCGTATGGCTGCTCGTGGCAGCCGAGGCACATTCCATACGGTTGCGGGAAACCGACCAGCAGGGCTTTTTCCTCGCCAGCCACCTGGTGGCAGGTCTGGCATTCCATGCGATCGGAGAACAGCGGCAGACGCGTATCGATTTCGTCGCGGATGTGATTGCCCGGCTTCCCCCGGCCCGCGAGCACCTTCACCCCGTAGGGATGGCTGGCGTGGGCCGCGAAGGCGGGAGCTCCGTCTTCCCCGGCGGCCTCTCGGTTTTTGCCGTGGCATCTCAGGCATCCGTCCGACAGCCCCAATCCTTCGAGCCGGCTGTCGTCGATGTGATAGTAGGCCGCGGCCCGGCGATGCCCGGAAGAGATCAGCGAAATGTCGCCTGATGTGTTGTGGCAGGAGGCGCAATGGGCGGCAGAGGCGCGATCATCGTAATCGACGCTGAAGGCGACGCCCTGGGCGATGACCCGGGCCGGATCATGGAAGCAATGGCAATCGGTGCAGCTCCGACCCGGGTCACGATGAAAAACCACGTCTGACCAGTCGGTCCGGGTTTTTCCACGATGGCATTCCTTACAGATCGACGTGACCGGAGCCTCCCGGGCGGCGGTCGACACCGAGGCGCCCTCCCTGCCGTGGCACCGGCCGCAGTCGAGGCTCCGATGGCCCGCCTCCGCCCCGATTGCCGAGGCGGCTGGAGGTAGGCAGACCATGATCAGTCCGACCGTTACGATCGAGACTGCTCGCAGGAGCCATTCGATACCTTGATTTGATCTAATAGTATCCATCTCGCCAATTGATCGGCGGATTTCCTGGCGTCTTGAGCTGTTTTTTGAGGAAATATCTCATTTCCCTGTCTGATACCAAAATCGATGGGATGTGACTGTTCGATGACAAATTCCAGAGTGATTTTGCCTATCTTTGGCGGGTCGATCGAAACCACAGCAAACCCTTTCGAGGATGAAGCATGGCTACGACCAACGGATCCCCCTACCTGGCCGCCCTGTGCGGGGAACGAACAGACCGCCGGCCCATCTGGATCATGCGCCAGGCCGGACGCTATCTGCCCGAGTACCGGGCGGTCCGCGAGAAGACATCCTTCATCAATCTCTGCAAGACGCCGGAACTGGCGTGCGAGGTCACACTGCAGCCCATCCGCCGTTTCGGCTTCGACGCCGCCATCCTGTTCAGCGACATCCTGGTGCCGCTGGAGTCGATGGGCGCGCCGTTCACCTTCGACGATTCCGGGCCGCGGATGCTCAAGACGATCCGCAACGAGGATGATGTCTCCGCCCTGCGCGTGGTGGACTCGCGCGAGCAGATCGGCTACGTGGCCGATGCGATCCGGATGATCAAGAGCGAGCTTGGCGGCAAGACGCCGCTGATCGGTTTCGCCGGCGCGCCGTTCACCCTGGCCTCGTACATGATCGAAGGCGGCGGCTCGAAGAACTTCCAGCATCTGAAGTCGATGCTCTACACCCGGCCCGACCTGCTGC
Organism: uncultured Fibrobacteraceae bacterium; assembly: GCA_964646035.1. Lineage (GTDB taxonomy): Bacteria > Krumholzibacteriota > Krumholzibacteriia > LZORAL124-64-63 > LZORAL124-64-63 > CAYLMM01. Next base: position 6,655 of record CAZYDJ010000064.1, read on the forward strand.
GCGAACTGCTCGACAAGCTGGCCGACCAGATCACCGACTATCTCCTGATGCAGGTCGAGGCGGGCGTCGACGCGGTCCAGATCTTCGACACCTGGGGCGGCATCCTCCACCCCGCGGACTACGAGTCGGTGATCCTGCCGGGCGTGCACAAGATCTTCGCCGGCCTGAAGAAGGCGGGCGTGCCCCGGGTATATTTCCTCAAGGGCTGCGCGCCCTATCTGGACAAGGTCGCGACCATTGACGCCGAATGCTTCGGCGTGGACTGGACCCTCGACCTGGACCGGGCCATCGCCGCCTACCCCGGCAAGGCCGTGCAGGGCAACCTCGACCCGCTGTGCCTCTTCGGATCCCACGCCGAGATCCGCCGCCGCGCCCTGGAGATCTGCCGGGCGGGAGACGGCGCCCCCGGACACGTCTTCAACCTCGGGCACGGCATCCTGCCCCAGGCCCCGATCGACGCGGTCGAGGCCCTCGTCGAAACCGTCCAGAACTATCAGACCGGAGATCAGGCATGAGCGTCAACGTACCCCGCGCGCTGCTGGACAAGTACAACAAGCCGGGACCCCGCTACACCAGCTATCCCACGGTGCCGGTCTGGAGCGCCGACTTCGGCGGCGACGACTATCTGGCGGCCCTGGCGCGCCTGGCGGACAGCCCCGACGACGAGTTGTCGCTCTATATGCATCTGCCCTACTGCATGAAGCGCTGCCACTACTGCGGCTGCAATTCCGAGGTCTCCCACGATCCCGGCGACTTCGACTCCTATCTCGACCTGGTCGAGAAGGAGGTCGATATGATCGCCTCGGTCATCGGCCCCGGCCGCCGGGCGGTGCAGGTCCACTGGGGCGGCGGCACCCCGAACTACATGCGGCCGCAGCAACTCGACCGCGCATACGGCATCCTGGCCGAGGTCTTCGCGATCGATCCCGCCGGCGAGATCTCCATCGAATGCGATCCGCGGCTCGGCACTCCGGAACAGCTGGCGCATCTGCAGCAGATAGGCTTCAACCGCATCAGCATGGGGGTCCAGGATTTCGACAAGCCGGTGCAGCAGGCGATCGGCCGGGTCCAATCGGAGAAAAGGACCATCGGCCTCTACCACGCCTGTCGCGAGCTGGAATTCGACAGCGTCAACCTGGATATGGTCTTCGGGCTGCCGAAGCAGACGAGCGAAACCTTCGCCCGCACCCTCGACACCATCATCGGGCTCGGCCCCGACCGTGTGGCCTGTTTCAGCTACGCGCACGTGCCGTGGGTGAAATCGAACCAGAAGAACATCGACGAATCGCTGCTGCCGGACGCCTACGCCAAGTTCGATCTCTTCCAGCAGGCCATCGACACCTTCGCCGCCGCCGGCTACGACTGGGTGGGCATGGACCACTTCGCCAAGCGCGACGACGAGCTGGCCGTCGCCCTGCGCGAGCGGCGCCTGCATCGGAACTTCATGGGCTACACCACCCGTCCCGCCCCGCATATGCTGGCCTTCGGCGCCAGCAGCATCAGCGAGGTCGCCGGCAGCTTCATCCAGAACGACGCCGACCTGGCCGCCTACGCCGACGGCATCTCCGCCGGCCGGCTCCCGGTCGTTCGCGGCCACCGCCTCACCGACGACGACCTGCTGCGACGAGCCGCCATCCTGAACCTGATGTGCAATCTGGAGCTGCCTTTCGCGATGGAGATCGGCGATTCCCGGGTCGACCGGGATCTGGCCCCCGAATTGGAGCGCCTCGCCCCGTACGCCGACGAAGGATTCATCGAGATCGGATCCGACCGGGTGACGGTGACCGAACTGGGACGATTCTTCATCCGGAACATCTGCATGGAACTTGACGCGTATCTGGGTCGATCCGGAGACAAGCCCCTGTTCTCCAAGACCATCTGACTGGAGGCTCGATGGCGACGAGGATGGCAGGACATGAGGATCTGTTGCGGCTTTCCCGCACCCCCCTCGATCCGTCTTTGCCCACCGGGCTGGTCCTGGCGGGCCTCGGCGGACCCGACTCCACCGACTCGGTCGAGCCCTTCCTGCGCAATCTCTTCGCCGACCCGGCGGTCCTGCCCATCCCGTATCCGCTGAACCGGCTGGTGGGCGCAATGATCGTCAAGAAGCGACTCGCCGCGGTGAAGGAGCGCTACCTGGAAATCGGCTACGGCGGCGGATCGCCCCAACTGGATTGGACGACCCGCCAGTGCGAGGAGTTGGAGGTTCGTCTGAAGGGTCGCGGCCTGGATGTGGTGGCCGCGCCGGCGATGAGCTACTGGCGACCGTTTCCCGCCGACGCGGTATCCGATCTGATCGACGCCGGCGCCAAGCAGATCCTGGCGGTCCCCCTGTATCCGCAGTTCGCCGGTGCGACCACAGGCAGCGCCCTGGGCGCCCTGCGGTCGGCGGTCGACGAGCTGGCCCCGGGAGCCGCCATCTACGCCCTGCCCGAATGGAATCTGCTGCCGGGATATCTGGCGGCGCTGGCCGACCGTGTCGAACCGACCGTGCGCCGCTGGGCCGCGGAAGGGCTGGATCCCTCCTCCTGCGCCCTGGTCTGCGTCGCCCACTCCCTTCCCGAACGCTTCCTGCGCCGGGGAGACCCCTACCTCACCCAGACCCGGGCCACGGTCTCGGCGCTGGGCAACATCCTCGACCAGCGGCTTGCCGACGCCGGCTCCTGGTGGAAGTCGTTGCCCGGCGGATCACGTCCCCTGCTGGCCTTCCAGAGCAAGGTCGGACCGGTCAAGTGGGTAGGTCCGGACATGACCGATGAAGTCAGGCGCCTGGCCGCCGCCGGCTGCCGGCGTCTGCACGTGTTGCCGGTCAGCTTCACCTGCGAGCATATCGAAACCCTTCACGAGCTGGATATCGAACTGGCCGCCGACGCCGCCGACGCGGGAATCACCTCCTTCTCGCGCGGCGAGGCCCTGAACCTGGACGAGGGATGGCTCGACTCCCTCGCCGCACTTCTCGCCGACGTCGCCTTCGCGCCGCCGGCCGCGCCTTCCTCCGGGGAGAGCGGGGAGATGGGAAATGTCTGAATCCTCATTGCCGGTCGCCGTGGTCGGCGGCGGGATCGCCGGCCTGGCGACCGCCTTCAACATCGAGCGCGAGGCCGCCGGACGTGATCTGCCGGCGGCGGTGACCGTATTCGAGGCCCAACCGGAAGTGGGGGGCAACCTGCGCACCATCGCCGCGGACGGATTCCAGGTCGAAGCCGGCCCCAACGGCTTCCTCGACAACGAGCCCGCGACCCTGCGCCTGGTCGAGAGAGTGGGCCTGCAGGAGGAACTGCAGCGCAGCGAGGACACGACGCGACTGCGCTTCCTGCTGGTCAACGGCAGGATCTGCGAGATGCCGATGACCCCGCCCGCCTTCATCAAGACCCCCATGCTCTCTCTCCCGGCCAAGCTGCGCGTCGCCTGCGAGCTGTTCATCCGGCCGCGAAGCGACCTGGGACTGGCGGCGGAGGATCCCGCCACCGACGAGACCGTCTACGACTTCGGCGTGCGCCGGCTCGGCCGCGACTTCGCCGAGGTCTTCCTGGATCCGATGGTCAAGGGCGTGTTCGGGGGCGACGCCCGCAAGCTCAGCCTGGCGTCGGCCTTCCCGCGGATGGTCGAGCTGGAGCAGGAATACGGCGGCCTTTTCAAGGCCCTCTACCGGATCTCGCGCAAGAACCGCAAGACCGGCGACGGAGCCGCGTCTCCCGGTCCGAGCGGCGTTTTGCACAGCTTCCACACCGGCATGGAGACCCTGCCGCACCGGGTCGCCGCCGCCTTGAAGGGGAGGGTCCTGACCGATTCCCCGGTGGAATCGATCCACGCCGTCGAGTCGGGATGGGAAATCGTTGTCGGCGACGAGATCCACGGTCCGTTCGCCGCCGTCGTGGAAACGGCTCCGGCCCACGCCGCGGCGAATCACTTCGAGGATCTGGAATTGAAGTCGCTGCTGGCCGAGATCCCCTACGCCCCGATGGCCGTTATCACCATGGCCCACCGCCGCAACGACGTCGATCATCCCCTTGAGGGATTCGGCATGCTGATCCCCTCCCGTGAGCGGATGAAGCTGTTGGGAGTACTCTGGTCGGCCAGCATCTTCACCGGACGCGCGCCCGACGGAAACGTCATCCTGCGCGCGATGGCCGGCGGCGCATCCGACAGGGACATCCTCGACAACGACGACGAGACCCTGATCGGAATGGCGCGCCGCGAGCTCGGCCCCCTCTTCGGCGTCAAGGCCGATCCCGTCCGCACCTGGGTCATCCGCTGGGAACACGCCATCGCCCAATTCGAGCCGGGACATCTGGCCAGGCTGGCCGCGGTCGAGAGGCGCCTGGAAGGGATGCCCGGCCTGATCCTCGCCGGCAGTTCCTATCGGGGGATTTCCGTGAACCACTGCGTGGCCGAGGCGGAAAAGACCGCCGTATCGGTGCTCGATCATCTGGCCGGAACAGTCGCGGCCGACACCGGGAAGGATTCTTGATATGCAGGCCCTGCTCGGTTTCCTGAACACTCTGCTGCCGCTGGCCTACCTGGCGCTCTGCGGAGCCTATGTCCTGGTTTTCGCCCGCGACGACCATCGCGACGCCGCCTGGAGCCTGCGCCTGCTGGCGGCCACCATGTTGCTGCATCTGTCGGCCGTGGTAGTCAGGACGATCGCCCTGGACCGGGTCCCGATGGGCACTCCGCTCGAGTTCTTCTCGCTGCTGGCGCTGGCCATGATCGCCACCTACGCCGTGATCGAGAAGCGGCAGAAGGTGCGGCGCACGGGCTTCGTGATCGTGGGCCTGGCGTTCATGCTGCAGTTTTTGTCCAGCTCCTTCGTGGGCTCCGGCGAGTTGCCCCGTTCGCCCCTGCTCGAGGAGCCCGGCTACGTCGGACACGCCCTGCTGGTGCTGTTGGCATACGCCGCCCTGAGCCTCGGCTTCCTCTACGCCGTCCTCTATCTGATCCAGTCCCGGCAACTGTCGCGCAAGACCTTCGGCCTGCTCTTCCGCCGTCTGCCGCCGCTGGAGACCCTCGAGAAGATGAGCGTCGGATCGGTGCAGCTCGGCGTTCCGTTGCTGCTGGCCTCGCTGATCACCGGCCACGTCTGGCTTTCCGTGCTGGCCAAGCGCATCCCGGCCGATTCGGTCGCAGTCCTCTCCCACGGCGACCCCAAGATCATCGTCTCCTGGGTGATCCTCGCAGCCTATTCGGCCGGACTGCTGGGCCATCATTACCTGGGATGGCGGGGACGGCGGATGAACGCATTGGCCATCGCCGGCTACATCCTGATGGTGATCGGCGTCGCCCTGGTACATCACTTCTTCCCGAGCTTCCACAACTTCTCCACCCGCGGGGGGGTGTGAACGACATGGTGCGATGCGAGAACAACGACATCGGGCCGGCGGCGGCCGAAACCAAGGCCGCGACGCTGAAGATGTGGGGGCTCGACCACCACCGGGCGCCCACCGAAATCCGGGAGAAGGCCCATCTGGACGCGGATGCCGTGCGGAAATTCCTCGATCTCTGCGCCGGCGAGGAAGCGATCATCTCGGCGGTTCCCCTCTGCACCTGCAACCGGACCGAGATCTACCTGGAGACGCTGCCCGACGCCCCGTCCAGGAGTGCACTGGCCCGCTGCCTGGAGATGGTCGGCGTGGACATCGCCCTTTTCGAGGGCGAGTACGGCCTGCAGCTCGAAGGAGCCGCCGCGGTGCGCCACCTCTTCCGGGTCTGCGCCGGGCTCGAGAGCATGATGCTGGGCGAGCCGCAGGTCGGCGGCCAGGTCAAGGACGCCTACCGCGCCGCACGTGAACTGGGTCCGCTCGGGCCCATCACCCTGCGCGCCTTCCAGGGCTCCTTCCGCGCCGGCAAGCGGGTCCGCACCGAGACCAGGATCGGCGAGGGGGCGGTCAGCATCGCTTTCGCGGCGGTCGAGTTGGCCCGGAAGTTCTTCGCCGATCTCGGCGACAACCGGGCGCTGCTGGTGGGCGCGGGCGAGACAGGATCCCTGGCCGCCAGACATTTCCTGGCCCAGGGAATCGGCTCCTTGACCATCGTCAACCGCAGCTCCGAACGGGCGCGGTCGCTGGTCGAGGAATTGTCGGCGGGAGAGTCCGACGCTCCGATCCGGCCCCGGCCCTGGGAGGAACTCGGCCAGGCGATCGCCGAAGCCGACGTGGTGCTGACAACCACCGGCGCCACCGAACCCGTCATCCTGCCCCCGATGATCGCCGCCGCCGCCCTCAAGCGGCGGGGCAAACCCCTTTTCCTGCTGGATATCGCCGTCCCGCGCGACGTTCATCCCGACGTCTCCAACCACGACGGCGTCTACCTCTTCGGTCTCGAGGATCTGGACGACATAGTCACCGCCAACCTGGCCGCCCGCCGCAACGAGTTGGACGGGGCCGATCTGATCATCGAGCGCGAGCTGGGAGAGTTCAGTGGTTGGATGCAGGATCTGGAGTTGCGGCCCACCGTATCCGAGTTCAGATCCTATCTCGAGCAGATCAAGAATCGCGAGATGGGGTACGTCCGCAAGAAGCAGAGCGAGGAAGTCGCCGCGGCGGTCGAGAAGAGCCTGGAAATCTTCATCAAGAGCCTGCTGAAGCGACCCATGGTGCAGCTGAAGTCGGCGTCGTCGAGCCGGGAGCGCTCGCAGCACCTCG
>CAZYDJ010000065.1:0-13242 GCA_964646035.1 uncultured Fibrobacteraceae bacterium
CAGAGTCCACTGAGGCATACGATCGGGGAACAAAATTCCGCCATTACCGACTTAAAGATCGCATCCGAGCTCAATCTGACCACCCGCAAGATGAATCAGATCCGCGCCGCCAGCAGACCCCTGATGAGCCTGGACGAGAGCATCTACGGGGACGAAAACTCGATGACGCTGGCCGACACTCTTTCCGACGCGTCCGACCACACTCCCGAGGAGCAGTTCGTGGAGAACGAAATGCTGAAAGAGATGGGAGTAGCCCTGGATATGCTCAACAGCCGGGAGCGCGACATCGTTGTCCGCTATTACGGCCTTGGAGCCGAGGAACCGGCTTCGCTCGAGACGATCGGCCAGGACATCAACCTTTCCCGTGAAAGGGTGCGTCAGATCCGCAATCAGGCGCTTGGCCGGATTCGCCAGAACGTTTCCGGTGGTAAATTGGTGGATTACCTGTCTTGAGTACTTGACAGAGGGGGGATGTCCGGGCTAGCTTGTTCGGCGCCTCGGGCGATTAGCTCAGATTGGTTAGAGCGCTTGCTCGACACGCAAGAGGTCACTGGTTCGAGTCCAGTATCGCCCACCAGCATGAATGCAAGGGGATGAGGTGGCGCCCTACGGGTACCACCTCATCTTTGCAGATGAATCGGTATCTCCTCGGGCGCGAAACTGGAGTATTTGCGATGCCACAGCTCGAACTTACCCTTCCCGACGGCAGCTCCCTGAACATCAACGACGGAGCCACCTTCGGCGACGCCGTTGCCGAGATCGGCGAAGGTCTGCGCCGCAGCGCGCTCGCCGCGCGTCTCGACCAGACCAACTACTCGCTCGCCGACAAGGTGCCGGCCTCGGGAAACCTGCAGATCATCACCAGGAATTCCCCCGAAGGCCTCGAAACCCTGCGCCATTCCACAGCCCACCTGCTGGCCTGGGCGGTCCAGGAACTGCATCCCGGGACGCGCTTCGCTTTCGGCCCCTCGATCGAGAACGGCTTCTACTACGATTTCGACCGCGGTGAACCTTTCACGACCGAGGAACTGGTGGGCATCGAGGCCAAGATGCTGGAGCTCGCCGGCCGCAAGGAAGCAATAATCCGCCAGGAGATAGCGCCCGCGGAGGGGCGCGAGATCTTCGCCGACCAGCCCTACAAGCTGGAACAGATCGCCAGCCTCGGCGACGAGACCCTTTCGACCTACAGGATGGGGGAGTTCGTCGACCTCTGCGAAGGTCCTCATGTGCCGGATACGACCTCGCTGAAGGCGTTCAAGCTGCTGAACGTTGCCGGAGCCTACTGGCGCGGCGACAGCAGCAAGCCGATGCTGCAGAGGATCTACGGCACTGTCTTCTGGAAGAAGAAGGACCTCGACGAGCACCTGCAGATGCTGGAGGAGGCCAAGAAACGGGATCACCGCAAGCTGGGCCGTGAACTCGATCTCTTCGGCATCATGGACGAGGCCGGCCCCGGTCTGTCGTTCTGGTTTCCGCGCGGGGACATCCTGCGCACCCAGGTCACGGAGTATCTGCTCGGCGTTCTACGCAAGGGCGGCTACGAAACCGTGACCACGCCCCACATCTCGCAGGCCTCGCTCTGGGAGACTTCCGGGCATATGGAGTTCTACCGGGAGAACATGTATATCTTCGAGCAGGACGAAAAACCGCATGTCGTCAAGCCGATGAACTGCCCCGGCCACATCCTGATCTACAACCGCAAGAAGCGCAGCTACAGGAATATGCCGGTGCGCTACGCCGAGCTCGGCACCGTCTACCGCGCCGAGTTGAAGGGCACTCTCCACGGGCTGATGCGCGTGCGGGGCTTCACCCAGGACGACGCGCACATCTTCTGCACCCCGGAACAGCTCGAGGACGAAGTCAGCGGCTGCCTGGGCCTGGTCAAGGAAGTGCTGGGCCACTTCGGCTTCACCGAATTCAAGGTCGAGCTCTCGGTCCGCGACCCGCTGAACAAGGAGAAGTACGCCGGCACCGACGAGGAATGGGAAGCCGCCGAGAAGTCGCTGGTCAACGCCATCGACCGGCACGGCTTCACCTACACCCGGGAAGAGGGTGAGGCTGTCTTCTACGGCCCCAAGATCGACGTGAAGCTGATCGACGCCCTGGGCCGGAAATGGCAGGCCTCGACTGTCCAATTCGATTTCAACCTGCCTCGCCGTTTCGAAGTGACCTACGTGGACCAGGACGGCAAGGATCATTACGTATACATGGTCCACCGGGCCATCCTGGGGTCGGTGGAGCGGTTCATCGGCATCATCACCGAACACTTCGCCGGTGATTTCCCGCTCTGGCTCGCTCCCGAGCAGGCCAGGGTGATGTCCGTCAGCCGGGATCAGCACGCCTACGCCGAACAGGTCGCCGCCGCACTGAGGGGAAAGGGCCTGCGGGCCGAGGCGGATATCCGCGAGGAGAAGATCGGCTACAAGATCCGCGAAGGCGAAACCATGCGGGTGCCCTATATGCTCGTCGTCGGGGGCAAGGAGCAGGAATCCGGCACCGTGGCCATGCGCGCCCGTCACAAGGGAGACCTGGGGCAGTTCAGCGTCGAAGACGCGGCGATTGCTCTACTTGACGAAATCTCCGGTATATAGTAGATTTCTGGCTGGTCTGACGACCGTACGACATTCGAAGCGAAGCAGAGGTTCCGCCTCTCACCATGAACGGCCCGACTCAGGGACGAAATGGTTGATCGTTTGACGATAGCGGACCTCTGTGTCCGCTATTTTCGTGCGGATCAATTCAACTGATTCAGGAGGTGCAAGGCCATCAGGGACAATAAGACACTTCGGGTGAACCGCATGATCCGGATTCCGCGAGTGCTTGTAGTGGACGACGAAGGCGAGCAGTTGGGGATCATGGAAACGCGTGCAGCGCTGGAATTGGCCGATGAACGCGGGCTCGATCTCGTGGAGGTCGCCCCGACCGCAAGGCCGCCGGTATGCCGAATCATGGACTACGGCAAGTACAAGTACGAGCTGAGCAAGAAGGCCCGGAAAGCGAAGCAGTCCTCTCACACCCAGAAGGTCAAGACAGTCAAGTTCCGGCCCAAGACCGATCAGCACGACTATGATTTCAAGAAGAAGCACATCATCACCTTCCTCGAGCAGGGCAACAAGGTGAAGGTGATAATGCAGTTCCGGGGTAGGGAGATGTCCCACATGGACCTGGGGCTCGATTTCCTCCGGCAACTCGTGGATGAACTCGAAGAAGTCGGCATCCCCGAGAGCAGACCAGCCCAGGAGGGCCGCACGGTTTCGTTCGTGCTCGCTCCGAAAAAGGTCTGAACGGCTCCAGTAGCCGCCGAGAATTCCAAGTAGCAGCACGTCAACGAATGTCTCGACGAGGCATCAGGGAAAGGTGCAACTATGAAGGGTCCGAAGATGAAAACCAACCGGGCAGCCGCGAAGCGCTTCAAGCGCACCGGCTCCGGTCGTGTCAAGCGCAACAATGCCTATCACGGTCATCTGTTCACCGCCAAGAGCCCCAAGAGGAAGCGCAATCTGCGCAAGTCCTCGATGCTGGCCGCTGTCGATGAGGCACGCGTCAACAAGATGCTCGGTGGAAGCTGATCGCGACAGTCACGGTAATCAAGTAGACAGGAGGCACGACCATGCCCAGAGCACGCAATAATTCTGCCGCCCGGCAGAAGCGCAACAAGGTAATGAAGCAGGCTCGCGGATACGTGGCGGGTAAGAGCCGGCAGTTTCGCGCCGCTCGCGAACAGGTGGAGCGGTCCGGTGTGTACCAGTACCGGGATCGTCGCAATCGCAAGCGTGATTTCCGTCGCCTGTGGATCATCCGCATCAATGCCGCGGCCCGCATCAACGGCCTGAGCTACAGCCATCTGATCAACGGGCTGAAGAAGGCCAGCATCGAAGTGGATCGCAGGCAACTGGCCGATCTGGCGGTGCGCGACGCAGCCGGTTTCGCGAAGATCGCTGAACTGGCCAAGAACGCCCTCTAGCGCCCTGGCGGTCGAGCGGCCGCCAGGCGCAGAAGCACACCACCGGAGGTCAGGAGGATCCGCCGCGATGCAGGAGATCATTGAACGCCTGCGCGCCGAGGGCTCGGCCCTGATCGACGACGCCGGCTCTTATGAAGATCTGGAAGCTGCCCGGGTTGCCGTATTCGGCCGCAAGGGCAGCATCACTCTCCAACTGCGCGGCTTGAAAGACGTACCGGCCGAGCAACGGCCCGCAGCCGGCGCAGCCCTGAACCGGCTGAAGCAGGAGTTGGACGAGCTGCTCCGCACCAAGGCGGCCGCCCTGCTCGCCGTCTCGGACGCCGCTACCATCGGCGACCACGATCTGACTCTTCCGGGTATTCCGCCGGCTCCCGCCGGATCGCTGCACCCCGTGCTGACGGTACTCGAGGAGATCTGCGCCATCTTCCACAGTCTCGGCTTCACCCGCGAAGAGGGGCCGGATGTGGAGCTCGATTACTACAACTTCACGGCGCTGAATTTTCCCGACGATCATCCCGCCCGGGATATCCAGGACACCTTCTACTTCGACGAGAAACGTCTGCTGCGGACCCAGACCTCGCCGGCCCAGGTGCGGATCATGGAGCGCCGCGATCCGCCGTTGGCGGTCATCGTGCCGGGCCGGGTCTACCGCAACGAGGCCCTGGACGCATCCCATGCAGCCGAATTCTTCCAGTTGGAAGGTCTGTACGTCGATCGGAATGTCAGTCTGGCCGATCTGAAAACGACCGTCTCGCAATTCATCCGGATGCTCTTCGGGGAGAATATCGAGACCCGGTTCCGCCCGCATTTCTTCCCGTTCACCGAGCCTTCGGTAGAGGTCGACATGCGTTGCTTCGCCTGCGGCGGCAAGGGCTGCAATGTCTGTGGACGCACCGGCTGGATCGAGATCATGGGCGCCGGCATGGTGCATCCCAACGTCTTCGCCAGCGCTGGATACGAACCAGACGTCTATACCGGATACGCTTTCGGACTGGGGATCGAGCGGCTGACGATGCTGCGTTACGGCATCCGTGACATCCGGCTCTTCCTCGAAAACGATCTGCGTTTCCTCAAGCAGTTCAGAGGTGTGAATTGAAAGTCAGCCTGGACTGGATAAGTGATTACGTCGTGGTGGAAGGTTCGCCCGCTGAAGTGGCGAATCGGCTCACTCTCAACGGATTGAACGTCGAGAGCATCGAGGAATTCGTGATCGAGTTTCCCGGCGTGGTGATCGCCAGGGTCGAAACCTGCGAACGCCATCCCGACGCCGACAAGCTTTCCCTCTGCACCGTTTTCGACGGAGAACAGACCCGCCAGATCGTCTGCGGAGCACCCAACGTGCGCGCCGGGTTGCATGTCCTGTTGGCCAAGACCGGAGCAGTCCTGCCCGGCGGGATCAAACTGAAGAAATCCAAGATCCGCGGCGTCACGAGCGATGGGATGATCTGCTCGGCTACCGAATTGCAGCTCGGCGAGGATTCCGCCGGCATCATGGAACTGCCCGAGGACAGCGTCCCCGGCACGCCGGCCGACGAACTCTACGGGTATCGCGACACCGTGCTGGACATCGAAGTGACGCCGAACCGCCCCGACTGGCTGAGCCATTACGGAGTCGCCCGCGAGATCGCCGCCTTCCAGGATTCGCTGCTCGATACGCCGAAACTGTGGTCGCCCCCCAAGGCCGGGTCGCCCAAATCCGAAGTCAGCATCGAGATCGCCGACTTCGCTGATTGTTCGCGTTATTCCGCGCATCTTGCGCGCGGCGTCAAGGTCGGGCCGTCGCCGCGCTGGCTGCGCAACCGCCTGCTGGCGATCGGCGCGCGGCCGATCAACAATATCGTCGACATCACCAACTACGTGATGTTCGAACTCGGCCAGCCCCTGCACGGCTTCGACCTCAATAAGCTCAGCGGCAAGACCATCACCGTCCGCCGCGCCCGTCCGCAAGAGGATTTCAAGGCCCTCGACGGTACGCAGACCAAGCTGGGCCCCGACCATATGGTCATCGCCGACAACGTCGGTCCGATCGCCCTGGCCGGCGTGATGGGCGGCGAACGGACCGAGGTGGACGAGAACACCGGCGACGTCCTGCTCGAAAGTGCTTTCTTCTCGCCGAGCCTGGTGCGACGGACTTCGCGCGTCATGCAGATGTCCAGCGAGAGTTCCTACCGTTTCGAGCGCGAGGCCGATTGGAAAATGGTCGAGACCGGAGCTTTGCGGGCCTGCTATCTGATGCAGAAGCATGCCGGCGCCCATATCGACGCTGATTTCGTCGATCGCCAGAATCCGGATCTCAAGGATCACGGACAGGTGCAGGTGCGCGTATCCCAGGTCAACCGCCTGCTCGGCACTTCGCTCAAGGCGACCGCGGTGGTTCAATATCTGCAGTCGCTCGGTCTTAAATGCACCGCTTTGGGCCAAGCCAGCGACCGCAACGGGGGAGACGCAACCCTCGTGGCGACAATTCCCAGTTTTCGGCGGGATCTCTTCGCCGAAGTCGATCTCATCGAAGAAGTCGCCCGCCTCTTCGGCTTCGACAACATCGAGGCCCACGCAGGTTTCCGCACCGGCGGCGGCCTCTTCGTTTCCCCGCTGCATCAATTGCGGGGACGGCTGCGCCGTTATCTGGCCTCGGTGGGCTATTCCGAGATCGTCACATCGTCGTTCATGGCCCGCGAGGAACTCGACCGTCTGTGCATACCCGAAACAGATTTTCGCAGCGAATTGATGGGAGTCCGCAATCCTCATCACGGCGGCGAAACACTGCTCAGGACCACCCTCACGCCTTCGCTGCTGCGTACGGTCCAGCGCAACGTCAACTCGGATTGCCGGCTGCCGCTGCGCCTCTTCCAGACCAACCGCATCTTTCTGCCGGCCTGCGAGAGAAAAGGTGATTTCCGGCACGATGACGAGAAACTCCTGCCGCTGGAATTGCAGATCTTCCAGGCCTGCGTAGCCGGCCGCCGGGACGAGGTCCACGGCGGAGTGCCGGCGGATCTGATGGAAATCAAGGGTTTGATCGAGGCCGTAGCCGCCGAGATGAGGCTGGATTTGAAAATGCGCCCCGGCGGGGATTCTCCGTATCTGCAACCGGGTGGTTGCTGGGAGATCATCCAGGGCGAGGAAAAGGTAGTCGGCATCGCCGGGGCCGTCGCCAGGCCGGTCCTGCGCGATTTCGATCTCGAAGCGCCGGTCGCCCTGATCGAGATCGATCTCACCAATCTCGATCCTAAGCCCTCGGAAGTCGCCTGTACCGAGATATCCCGCTATCCGGCGGTCAAGCGCGATCTCTCGCTCCTGGTTCCCGACAACGTGAAATGGGTGCATCTCGAGGCGGCCGTGCGTGGAGCCGGCGGACCGTTGCTGGAAAGCGCCGAGATATTTGATATCTACCGCGGCAAGGGCGTCGAAAACGGATTTTCGGCCATTGGAATTCGCTTGAAGTTCCAATCCGCCAAGGGTAACTTGAAAGGGAAGGCTGTGGACAAGGCCATCACGGCCATAACCGGAACGCTTTCGAGCGATCTCGGAATCGAACTCCGCAGCTAGGAAACCGGTCCGACCGGTAAATCACGGACGATCAGCAGAGGAAGTACAACGTCATGCACGAGAACAGCTTCGGGCTGTTGGAAGAGAAAGTGCTCAAAGCGGTCAGCGTCATCGAGGAACTACGCGAGGGAAACCGCAAACTCGAAGCACAGCTAAATGATTCTGAAGCCAGATTCGCGGAAAAGAAGGATGAGTGCGATCAGTTGCAGCGGAGCCTGGAAGAGGCCCGCGCCGGATTGCAGTCGGTCGATGAGTTGGAACAAAAGCGCAGGACGATCGAGGAGAAGGTTGGAGGCCTGTTGTCGAAGCTAGACTCCATAGGGTAGTTGCTTCGGTATGATCGCTTTCCGGCGGTCGGATCCGGGGCTGCAACTCGGAGAACAGAGACGTAGGAATGCCCGATCCTAGAAGTGTGACAGTAAACGTGTTCGGCCAGGACTACACCTTGAGAGGTGACGCCGAGCCGGAGTATGTCCAGAATGTCGCTCGCCTCGTCGACGAGAAAATGCGTGAAATAGCAGAGAGCGCCAAGTTGGGATCGACGGCCAAGGTGGCCATCCTGGCGGCGATCAATCTTGCCGACGAATTGCTCAGGGAACGTCAGAAACATCGGGACGCCCTGAGGATGCTGGACGACAGGACGAGTCAGATCGCCTCGCTGCTCGATAACGAGGTGGCGAAGGTGCAGGGTCGGGGTAAAAGTTAGGATTCCCTGCCTAATGCGTGATGTGCCGAGTGTCTTGAGCCAACACCACACGTGCGGGATTCTGGAGTTCTCGTGCGGAGGCCGCGCCCCCTGGAGGGGATGGCCGAAGTACAAGACAGGAGCCCCACCTGAAGCAATTGGTTCAATTGCTTCCGCACACACGGTCAGGCGGGGAATCTAATCATTCCGGAGTCCGCTTCACGACCTCCCCATATCCTCCTTTCCTCCTGGAAAGGAGCAAAAGATGAACCAAGTACCCATTTACGCGTGGGTAGGACTCACGCTGGTGCTGGGTCTCTTCATTGGATGGTTCCTCCACAAGAACCGGATACAGGGCATCCTGGGCAACGCCGCCCTGGAGCGTGACCGGCTGATCGCCGAAGGGCGTCGCAATGCCGAGAACCTCCTCAAGGAAGCCAAACTCGAAGCCAAGGGCGAGTTCTTCAACTCGCGTAAAGCCTTCGAGAAGGAAACCGAGCAGACCCGCCAGGAGCTCACCCGCCGCACCAGTTATCTGGATCAGCGGGACGCCAGCCTGAACAAGAAGATCGCCTTCGTCGACGAGAAGGAAACCCGTCTCGAAAAGGGCGAACAGCAGCTCAAGACCAGTCTGACCGAGATGGAGACGAGCAGGGCCGAACTGGCCGCCACCATCGAGGATCAGAATCGCAAGCTCGAACACATCGCCGGCCTCAGCTCTGAAAAAGCCCGCCAGATGCTCATGGAAAACATGATGTCGGAGGCCAGGCTCACCGCGGCGCGGCATATCCAGGAAATCCGAGATGATTCCGAGCGGAACGCCCGGCGCGAATCACAGCGGATTCTCAGTCTGGCCATTCAGCGTTACGCAGCCGAGCATGTCGCGGAGACGACGGTCTCGGTGGTCGATCTGCCCAACGACGACATGAAGGGCCGGATCATCGGCCGCGAGGGGCGGAACATCCGGTCGTTCGAACTCGCCACCGGCGTCGACGTCATCATCGACGACACGCCCGAAGCCGTGATCATCTCGGGCTTCGATCCGGTGCGCCGGGAAATCGCCTGCATCGCTCTGCAACGGCTGATCAGGGACGGAAGGATCCATCCCGGACGCATCGAGGAGATCGTCACCAAGACCAGCGAGGAGATGAGCGAAAAGATCCGGGAAATCGGCGAGCAGGCCTGCCTCGATCTGGATCTGCCGAACATCAATCCCGAGCTCTATCCCTATATCGGCCGGCTCCATTACCGTACCAGCTACGGCCAGAATCTCCTGCTGCACAGCAAGGAGGTGGCGGCGGTTTCCGCGGTCGTCGCAGTGGAGTTGGGGCTGGATCAGAAGATCGCCAAACGCTGTGGTTTCCTGCACGACCTGGGCAAGGCGGCGGAGCACGAATTCGAGGGCCCTCACGCCATGATCGGCGGCAAGCTGGCGCGCAAGCACGGTGAGAGTGAAATCGTGATCAACGCGATCGCAGGCCACCATCAGGATATCGAAGCAGAATCGCCCTACACGTTCATCACGGCCGCGGCCGACGCAGTTTCCGCATCCCGGCCCGGAGCCAGGCGCGAGAGCATCGACAACTACATCAAACGGCTCGAGAGCCTGGAGCGGATCGCCGAAAGCTTCGACGGCGTGGAGAAATCCTTCGCCATCCAGGCCGGACGCGAAGTGAGGATCCTGGTCAACCACAACATGATCTCCGACGCCGAGGCGGCCCTGTTGGCCGACGAGATCGGCAAGCGGGTCGAGGGCGAACTCGAATATCCCGGTCAGATCAAGATAATGGTGATCCGGGAGACGCGGGCCGTATCGTATGCCCGCTAGATCGCGGCGGCTTGCGACCGCGACGGGAGGAGCAACATGTCCAGCCTGATCCTTTCCGGCAAGGTGGTCCGCGACGCGATATTCGCGGATCTCATGCAGCGCCTGGCCGGCGCGCCGCGGCCGCCGGGCCTCGCGGTGGTTCTGGTGGGCGATGATCCGGCTTCGGCCGTCTATGTCCGCAGCAAGGGCAAGGCCTGCGAGAAACTCGGCTTCGTGCATCAAACCATCCGGATGCCGTTCGACGCCACCGAGCAGCAGGTACTCGAGCAGGTGGCGGCTCTCAACGCCGACGATGCCATCGACGGCATCCTCGTCCAGTTGCCTCTGCCTCCCCATATCGACGGCGAGAAGGTTCAGCTCGCGGTCGACCCGCGCAAGGACGTCGACGGCTTCCATCCGGTCAATCTCGGCCGGCTGATGCTGGGTCGCCCGTCTTTCGTACCCTGCACTCCGCTCGGGGTGGTGCGCCTGATGACCCATTACGGCATCCCGATACAGGGACGCGAAGTGGCGATCGTCGGCCGCAGCGTGATCGTCGGCCGAACGCTGTCGCAATTGCTTTCCCTGAAGGGCGAGCACGCCAACGCAACTGTCACCATGTGCCACTCCGCCACAACCGATCTGCCCTCGGTCACCCGCCGGGCCGACATCGTCGTGGCGGCAATGGGCGCGCCCTGCGCCCTGGGCCGGGATCACATCGCCGAAGGCGCCGTCGTGATCGACGTCGGCATCAACCGCATTCCCGATCCGGATTCCGCCCGGGGGTATCGTCTGGTCGGAGATGTCGATCCCGAGGCACTTGACGGCTGGGCGTCGGCCTATACTCCGGTCCCCGGGGGAGTGGGCGTGATGACCATCGCGATGCTGATGGCCAACACCTGGGACGCCATGGAGGCCCATATCGGATGAGTCAGGATCCCTTGGCCGGCCATGCCCGGAACCGCAAATTGATCGAGGCTCGTCTGCACCGCCTGCTGGCGGCGGACCGTGCAGTGCCGCAGCGTCTGCGCGAAGCCATGGGCCACAGCCTGTTCAGCGGCGGCAAGCGCCTGCGCCCCCTGCTGCTGTTGGGGGCGTTCGAGGCCTGGGCCGGCGGGCGCGGGGCCGCCCGGCGCGATTCGGCGCTGGACGCGGGTTGCGCCTTCGAGATGATGCATACCTATTCCCTGATCCACGACGACCTGCCCGCGATGGACGACGATGTTCTGCGCCGGGGCAGGCCTACCTGCCATGTGGCCTTCGACGAGGCGACCGCCATTCTCGCCGGCGACGGTCTGCAGGCGTTGGCCTTCACGGTCATCTCGGGCTGCGGCCCCCGGGCCGCTGAACTGGTGTCGCTGCTGGCCGCGGCCGGCGGCCCCGGCGGGATGGTCGGGGGCCAGGTGCTGGACCTCGAATCGGAAGGCGTCGAGCCTGACGCGGCGCTGGTGCGGCGCATCCATCGCAACAAGACAGCGGTCATGATCGCCGCTCCACTGACAGCAGGCGCGTTGCTCGGCGGCGCCGACCGCGAGACCCTGCCGGCTGTCCAGGCGGCAGGTCTGAAGCTGGGCATGGCGTTCCAGGCCACCGACGACGTACTGGACGTGATGGCGACGGCGGCCGAGCTGGGCAAGACCCCCGGCAAGGACGCGGCGGCCGGCAAGGCCACCTGGGTCGGTCTCGAAGGTCTGACGAAGGCCCGTTCGCGGGCTCGTCGCTACGGCAGGGAAGGAGTGAACCAGCTGGAGCGGATCGTCCCGGACGGGGGTTCCGCCGCAGCCCTGCTCCAGATCGCCCGCATCCTCTGGGACCGCAGCCGCTGAGCCGATAGCAGTTGCCAATCGGGGGCGGTTGGGTCTATTTTTTACCCTTGCTCCAGCGGTTATCGCGGAATCTCCGCGGACCCAATTCTTAGTCGGGAATGACTGAATGAACGCGATACTCCCCACGATCACCGATCCAGAGCAGGTCGGAGCGCTTTCTGTCGCCGAACTCCAGCGGCTCTGCTCCGAAATTCGCGAGGAGATCATCTCCACCGTTTCCGAGACGGGGGGACATCTCGGCGCCAGCCTGGGCGTGGTCGAACTGACTGTCGCGTTGCATCACGTCTATGAATCACCGCATGACAAGATCATCTGGGACGTCGGCCACCAGGCCTATGCCCACAAGCTGCTCACCGGACGCCGCGAGGCTTTCCACACCCTGCGCCAGGGACACGGGATCAGCGGTTTCCCCAAGCGCAGCGAGAGCGTGCACGACATCTTCGGCGTCGGACACGCCAGCACCTCGATCAGCGCCGCCCTCGGCTTCGCCAAGGCGAGGGACCTGCGCGGCGAGGACCACCACGTGATAGCAGTCATCGGCGACGGATCACTCACCGGGGGACTGTCCTTCGAAGGGATGAACAACGCCGGCCAGATGCAGACCAACTTCACGGTCATCCTCAACGACAACGAGATGAGCATCTCGCGCAACGTGGGAGCCCTGGCGAAGTATCTGACCCGCATCACCAGCGGCCAGCTCTACACCCGCTTCGAGCGGAATCTGTGGAAGCTCCTCGGCAAGTTCCCCCGCGGCCGGTTGGCCCAGGAACTAGCAAGCCGGGTCAAGGAGGGGCTGAAGCAGCTAGTCGTTCCGACCATTCTCTTCGAAGAGATGGGTTTCAAGTATTTCGGTCCGATCGACGGCCACGACCTGCCCACGGTCATCCGGACCCTGCAATCGGTGAAGAAGCTCTCGGGGCCGGTGATGATCCACGCGATCACGACCAAGGGCAAGGGTTACCGTTTCGCGGAGCAGGACAGGGCCCGCTATCACGGTGTCGGCAAATTCGACCGCGCCAAGGGGCTCGGCCCGAGCACGGGCGGGGCGCCGAGCTATACCGAGGTTTTCGGCCGCACCATGATCGAACTCGCCGAGCGGGACGACCGGATCGTGGCCATCACCGCGGCGATGCCCTCGGGCACCGGACTCGTCGGCTTCCGCGACGCGCATCCCGAACGTTTCTTCGATGTCGGTATCGCCGAAGCCCACGCCGTCACCTTCGCCGCCGGCCTGGCCTGTGAAGGGATGCGGCCGGTCTGCGCCATCTACTCCACCTTCCTGCAGCGGGCCTTCGATCAGTTGATCCATGATGTGGCGATCCAGAACCTGCCTGTCGTATTCGCGATCGATCGCGGGGGAGTGGTCGGCGAGGACGGCCCCACCCATCGCGGCTGCGTCGATCTCTCCTAT
>CAZYDJ010000066.1:0-2288 GCA_964646035.1 uncultured Fibrobacteraceae bacterium
TTTGGTTCGTGCCGTTGCAGCACGTCACCCGGGCGAGCTGGAGCGTGGTCGTCAGGCGTCTGGCCGAAGCCCTGGCCGGAACCCTGCCCGCGTTGCTGGCGCTGGCCGTGCCGATCTTCTTCCTGCTGCCTGATCTCTATCCCTGGGCCCGTCCCGAGGCGGCGGCCGATCATCTGCTTCAGCACAAGTCGGCCTTCCTGAGCCCGGCGTTCTTCTCGGTCCGGATCGTCTTCTGCTTCGCGGTCTGGATCCTGCTGGGCTCGTTGTTCCGCCGCTGGTCGTTGCGGCAGGACGTCGACGGCGACCCGGCCTGGACCAAGCGCAGCGAACGTCTGGCGGGACCGGCGCTGGTGGCGTACGGACTGACCCTCACGATCGCCGCCTTCGATCTGTTGATGAGCCTCGATCCCCACTGGTACAGCACGATGTTCGGCGTCTACTACTTCGCCGGCGCCGTGGTCTCCTTCTTCTCGCTGATGACCGTGCTGACGTTCGCGTTGCAGCGCAGCGGCAGGCTGAGCCGGGTGATCACGCTGGAGCATTACAACGACTTCGGCCGGGCCATGTTCGCCTTCGTCTTCTTCTGGGCCTACATCGCCTTTTCCCAGTACATGCTGATCTGGTACGCGAACATCCCCGAGGAGACCGGCTGGTACCTGCACCGCCAGCAGCACGGCTGGGGCTGGATCGGAATTTCCCTGGTGTTGCTGCATTGGCTGGTGCCTTTCGCCGGATTGATGTCGCGCTACACCAAGCGCCGGGTGCGGTTGATGGTATTCTGGGCGATATGGATCCTGGTCATGCACTGGGTCGATCTCTACTGGCTGATCAAGCCGACGGCCCACGGCGGCGCCGGGATCGCGCCTGCTTTCTCCGATCTGGCCGCCACCGCCTGTATCGGCGGTTTCTGGCTGGCCGCGGTTGCCCGAGCGGCGGGGGACCGGCCGCTGGTCCCGTTGCGGGATCCGCGGCTGGAGGAATCGCTGAACTTCGAGAACTATTAAGCCCGTCGGGGAGGATGGATGGCCGTCGAACGCGACAACCTGGATATCCACGGCATAGCCCTGATCCTGACCGTCTTGGTCCTGGTCACGGTGATAGTGGTGATATCGCTGCAGATCGTTTATTTCGTGGCGAGCGAACAGCAGTTCCGCAGGAAGGTGGTCGATGTGACCGCGGTCGAGGTCGAGGCCCTGAACCGGAAGCAGTCGGAGGAGCTGCGGGGCTACCGCTGGATCGACCGCGAGCAGGGAATCGTGGCCATCCCGATAGATCGCGCCATCGCTCTGGTTGCTCGGGACTTGTCCGGCGCAGGGATTGCCGCAGAAGATTGAAAAGTAGAATCAGATGCTTGGAGCCTCCTGCTTCTCGCGTTCGGGCTGCTCGGACATCCTGTCGTCGCCGCGCCCTCTCGCAAAATTGCTGCAACTCCTTTCATTACTGCAACGTATAGGCTTCCGGTCCCATAGGAACGGAGGTAATTGATGGGTATCGAGAAGTTGAAGTGGTGGTTGAGTCTGAACTTGATGATCACGGTCCTGGGGGCCGTGATTTTCTGTGGCGACGCAGCTTCAGCGAAGCCGACCGCCGTGGTGCTGGACACGGCCGAGGCCGAAGCGGTGATGGCGGTTCTGGACAAATTGGCGGTCGGCGAGCAGCCCGATGCCGGGGATTGGCAGTGCATCTTCGCGACCGAGGGCTATCGCCGGTTGAAGGATCGCGAGGCGGCGATGCACCGCGACTTCACCGACAAGGATTTCCAGGAGTTTGTCACCGGGGAGAAGTTGCTGGCCCGCCGTGAAGGCCTGCGCAGGGCCCTGAATGCCTGGGCGGATGTCGACGCCGTCGCCTGCGGCGGGCGTTCGCTGGCCTATCTGCCTGCCGGAACGCCTTTGGCCGCTACCATCTACCCGGTGATCAAGCCGGCGACCAACAGTTTCGTCTGGGAGCTTTCCACCGCCCCGGCCATCTTCATGTACCTCGATCCCACCCAGCCGACCGGCCAACTCGAGAGTATCCTGGCTCACGAGCTGCATCATGTCGGATTGTCGGCGGCGGCGCTGGACCCGCCGGAGGGATTGGACGAGCCGGACCGGCAAGTGGCCCGCTGGTCCAGCGCCTTCGGCGAAGGCCTGGCCGTGTTGGCCGCGGCCGGCTCCTGCGACGCCGATCCGGTGGGAGCGGGGCCGGATTCGCTGCGCAGATATTGGAAAGAAGGGTTGGCGAAGTTCCCCGAGGATCTAGCCGCGATCGACGCTTTCTTCAACGGCATTCTCGACGAGAGTATC
>CAZYDJ010000066.1:2298-10052 GCA_964646035.1 uncultured Fibrobacteraceae bacterium
GAAGATGTGGACGATGGTGGAGAAGGAATTCGGCCGCCCCGCCCTGGTCGAGTCCATGCCCCGGATGCCAAAGTTGTTGCTGCTCTACGACGCGGCCGCCCGCAAGCGCAACGCCGCCGGTGCGGATCCGGCCTGGCCGTTGTGGTCGAAGCCGGTGCTGGCCGCCTGCCGCCGGGCCGTGGGCTGACGCCGCGAAAGGGTGACGGCGCGACGAGACAGCGATCAGCCGTCGCGGCTGAAAAAGCGGATGAAAAAAAGGGGAAGCGCGGCGGGCGCTTCCCCTTCGTATTCGCGGGCCGGTTTGATTCTGCGACCCCGAACCTTCGCTCAGACCTCGACCGCGTCGGCGCCGGCGGCTGCTTTCTCGGCTTCCTCGGCCGCCTGCCGGGCCACTTCGGCGTCATGGTCATAGCAGTAGGTGCCGCAATGGAGGCAGCGGGTGGCTTCGTAGCGGGCGTCCTCCTCGTCGATCGTGCCCTCGACCTCCTTGAACGTTCCGAGGCGATCCTCGAGCGTCACTACCGGCTCGTGCACCTTCGGCTTGGGCTCGACGCCGAAGATGGAGTCGAAGAGCGAGTCGGAGATCAGGTCGGTCTGGCGATGCTCGATCGGCGGGATCTCGCCGTCGGTCATGTAATAGTGGATCGAGCGCGCGGCGAAACGGCCGGCGCCGATGGCCTCGACCATCAGCCCGGGGCCGGTGAAGCAGTCGCCGCCGGTGAAGATGTAGGGCACGTCGGTCTGCAGCGTATCTTCGCGGGCGTCGATCGTTTTCCAGCGCGTAGTCGGCAGGCTCGGCATGCCTGCTCCCTGCAGGAAGTCCAGGTTCGGCTCCTGGCCGACGGCCTCCACGATCAGATCGCAGGGGACGGGTTCTTCCGAACCCTCTACCGGAACCGGCCGGCGGCGGCCGCTGGGATCGGGCTCGCCCAGTTCCATCCGCAGCACTTCCAGGCCGACGACCTTGCCGTTCTCGCTGATGATGCCGTTCGGGGCGCTGAGGAAGCGGAACTCGATGCCTTCCTCTTCGGCGGCGATGATCTCGGCCGGGTTGGCCGGCATCTCGTTGCGCGAGCGCCGGTAGACGATCGACACCTTGTCGGCGCCGGAACGCAGCGA
Organism: uncultured Fibrobacteraceae bacterium; assembly: GCA_964646035.1. GTDB lineage: Bacteria > Krumholzibacteriota > Krumholzibacteriia > LZORAL124-64-63 > LZORAL124-64-63 > CAYLMM01. The sequence continues at coordinate 3,418 of CAZYDJ010000066.1, forward strand.
AGTGCGGGCGGCGTCGATGGCGGTGTTGCCGCCGCCGATGACGATGACGTGGCCGTTCAGCCGGATCGCATCGTCGAACTGGAATTTCTCCAGGAACTTGATGCCGCTCGCGACACCCTCGACATCACCTTCGGCCAGCCCCAGCCCCTTGTCGCGCCAGGCGCCGACGGCGAGGAAGATCGCGTCGAATCCGTCGGCCTTCAGGAAGTCCAGGGTGAAGCCCTCGCCCAGGGCGACCCCGCAGGTGGACTCGATGCCCAGGCCGAGAATGCCCTCGATCTCCCAGTCCAGGATCTTCTTGGGCAGGCGGTACTCGGGGATGCCGTAGCGCAGCATGCCGCCGAGCGCCGGCATCTTCTCGAAGATCGACACCGAGTGGCCGAGGCGGCGCAGGTAGTAGGCGGCCGACAGTCCGCCGGGGCCGCCGCCGATGATCGCCACGCGCTTGCCGGTGTCCGGTGCGACCGGGATATGCAGGCGGCTGCCCGAGTTCATCTCCCAGTCGGCGGCGAAGCGCTTCATGTAGTTGATGGCGACGGGCTCGTCCTCGATCTGGCGCCGGCAGGCCAGCGCGCAGGGCTCGGGGCAGACCCGCCCGGTGCTCAACGGCAGCGGGTTGCTTTCCTTGATCGTCAACAGGGCCTGGGCGTATTCGCCGTGCTTGATGTGCTCGATGTACTTGGGGATGTTGATCTGGGCCGGGCATTTCTGGCGGCACGGGGCCAGGCATTCGGAATAACGGTTCCAATGGAGGATCTTGGTCGTCTCCGAGATGATCGAGATGATGCCCTTGGGGCAGGCCCGGGCGCAGGCGCCGCAGCCGACGCAGCGGTCGGGATCGAAGACCGGCAGACCGAACTCGCCCATGCTGATCGCGCCGAACTTGCAGGCGCGGACGCAGGTGCCGAGGCCGATGCAGCCGTGGTCGCACATCACCGGGCCGTGGTAGAAGAGCATCGCGGCGCGGCAGTCGTCGAAGCCGGAATAATCGTATTTGCGCAGCGCGCGGACGCCGCCCTGGCAGTCGGGACAGGCGATCTGCGGTTCGGTGTCGACCATGTCCATGCCCAGGAAGGATGCGACCTGCTGGGCGCATTCGGTCTGGCCGACCACGCAGGCGTTGACTTCGGCCTTGCCGCTGACGATGGCCTCGGCGCAGGCCGCGCAGCCGGCGAATCCGCAGCCGCCGCAGTTGGCGCCGGGCAGCAGATCGGCCACGCCCTTGATGCGCGGATCCTCCGCGACGAAGAAGATGCGGGCGGCGATGCCGAGGATGACCGCGGAAATGGCGGCGATCCCTCCCAGGACGACGACTGGCATCAGCATGTTCAGGCTCCCGTTTCTATTGCACCATGCCGGCGAATCCGAGGAAAGCCAGCGACATGACGCCGGCGGTGACCAGAGCTATTGCCGTACCCTGCATCGAGCGGGGCACCGGCGAGACGAAGAGACGCTCCCTGACCCCGGCGAACAGGATGATCGCCAGGGCGAATCCGGTCGCGCTCGCGGCCGAGAAGACCACCATCTCCAGGAAATTGAATCCCTGCTTGATGTTCAGCAGGGCGATGCCCATCACCGCGCAGTTGGTGGTGATCAGGGGCAGATAGATTCCCAGCGAATCGTAGAGAGTACGGCTCTGCTTCTTCAGGAATATCTCGACGAACTGGACCAGGGCGGCGATCACCAGGATGAAGACCAGGGTCTTGAGGAACTCCAGGTGCTGCGGCACGAGCACATAATGATAGGCCAGCCAGGTGAAGATCGAGGCCAGAGTGGCCACGAAGATCACCGCCATGCCCATCCCGAAGGCGGTGCCGAGCTTCTTGGAGACGCCGCAGAACGGACAGTTGCCCAGGTATTGCGCCAACAGGATGTTGTTGACGAAGATGGCGCCGAAGGTCAACAGGATCAGGTTCATGACCAATCTCCGGTTCTAGGTCTGGATGAAGATCTCGCCACGCTTGCGGCTCCAGGCGTTCATCAGCCCGAGCAGGATGCCCAGGCAGAGGAAGGCGCCGGGAGCCTTCACCATGAATCCGAAGGGTTCGAAGCCGTCGCCGAAGACGGAAGTTCCGAACCAGGTTCCCGCTCCGAGGATCTCGCGCAACGAGCCGACGAGCGCCAGCGACATCGTGAATCCGAGTCCCACGCTCAGGCCGTCGGCCATCGAGATCGGCACCGGGTTGCGCGAGGCGAAGGCCTCGGCGCGGCCCAGGATGATGCAGTTCACCACGATCAGCGGGATGTAGATGCCCAGCTGCTGCGAGAGCGGGAAGAAGAAGGCCTTCATCACCAGCTCGACCAGCACGACCAGGGTGGCGATCAGCACGATGTAGCTGGCGATGCGGACCTTGTCCGGGATCACCTTGCGCAGCATCGAGATGAACATGTTCGAGAAGATCAACACGAAGGTCACGGCCAGTCCCATGCCCAGGCCGTTCTCCGCCGTGGACGTCACCGCCAGCGAAGGGCAGAGTCCAAGGACCAGGCGGAAGGGGGGCAGGTCCTTCCAGAAACCGTGGGTCAAAGCCTGTCTGAAGTTCATCGTCGTTCTCCGTTGGCTCGCGTCGGTGGGCTATCGCCCTTCGATCAGCGCCAGGATGTCGGACTCGTGTTCGCGGACGAGGTCCAGGACCTGATTCGTGCCGTCGATCATGGCACGCGACGAATAGGTGGCTCCGGAGATGGCGTCGATGCCGCCGCCGTCCCCGCGCAGGGCTGCGGGAGCGTCCAGCGGCAGGCCCCGCCATTGCTTGCGGAACGCGGGCTGCTCGACGCGGGCGCCGACCCCCGGCGTTTCTCCGTGCGAGACGATCTCCACGCCCAGGCCCTTGCCGGTGCGCAGGTCGATCCCGACCATGATCACGATGTCTCCGGAGTAGCCGCCGTGCCCGGGGGCCTCGACGGCCAGTCCGGCCACTTCGCCGTTTTCAAGGGTGAAGAAGACGGGATACTCGGCGCCGTCGACCGGAATCGTGACCTTGTTGGCCAGCAACTCGTCGGCCGGGCGCTCGAAGAGTCTTTCCAGGGCCGGACCACGGACGTAGAAGTCGCTCTGCATCTCGATCCGTTCGGCCAAAGCGGTCCGCACGTACGACAAGGCCGCCGCGCTCAAGGAGCAGATCAGGCCCAGGACCAGCACCAGACGTCCGATCTCACGCATTTTTACGAACCTCCAGTCCCACGATCCGCGGTGTGAGGCGGTCCAGAAGAGGGCTGCAGAGGTTGACCAGCAGGACGGCGAAGATGGCTCCGTCGATGTGGCTGGAGAACGCCCGGATCAAAACCATCAGGACGCCGCCCATCAGGCCGTAGATCAGCATCGGCCAGGGGTTGACCGGCGAAGTGGTGTGTTCGGGAATCAGGAAGAAGGCCGTCAGGGCCGTGCTTCCGGCCAGCAGCTGGAAGAGCGGCGTGGCGGTGCGGCCGGGCGCGGCGGCTTCCAGCAGCCAGGCGCAGGCGACAACGCCGACGACGAATCCCAGAGGGATCTGCCAGGGCGTCTGGCGGATCAGCACCAGGAACAGTCCGCCGAGCAGGAGCCACAGGACCATGGCGTTGCCCACGCCGCCGACCTGGAGGCCGGTCAGCAGGTCCATCTTGTCGAAGGCGGCTTCGGCTGAAGTGCCGAGGGTCTTGATCAGGCGCATCGGTTCGACCATGGTCACATTCCAGGCCGTTGAGGCCAGCGAGGCGGTGAAGTCCAGGCGCGCGGGCCAGGACACCGCCAGCATGGCGTAGCTCAGGGCGACCGGATGGACGGGATAGCCGCCCCAACCGCCGAAGAGCTTCTTGCCGATCACGATGGTCAGGAAAGCTCCGACCAGGACCAGCCACCACGGAGCGTCGATCGGCAGCATGAAGGCCAGCAGCAGGCCCAGGCTGACGCTGCTCCAGTTGGTCGGATGGTCCTTGGAGACGAGCACCCGGCTGCAGAGGGCGTCCATGACCACCGATGAACCGACGGCCAGGGCGATGACCCGCAGCGACATCAGGCCGAATTGCATCACGCTGGCGACGGCCGCCGGAGCGAGCGCCAACAGCCACAGCGCCTGGGTTCGGGTCAGGGAGCTGCCGTCGCGCCAGTGGGGACTGGCGGCGACGTTCAGGCGGGGCTCGGAATTCGGGGTGTTCATCACATCAACCACCGTACTTCTTGGCCATCCGCATCAGCTGCACCAGCGGCCGATGGGAGGGACAGACGAAGGCGCAGAGGCCGCATTCGATGCAGGCCTCGGGATGACGATCGTTGGCGTCGGCCAGCATGTCGTACTCGACGTAGCGGCCGATCATGTGCACCTGCAGGTTCACCGGGCAGGCCCGGGTGCATTTCCCGCAGTTGATGCAGGTCAGGTTCACTTCCGACGGCAGCTGGTCGGCGGTCATCAGGTGGATGCCGTGCTGCAGCTTGGTCAGGGGAGTCTCTTCGGTATACTGGGCGGTGCCCTTCATCGGTCCGCCGGCCAGGACGCGACCGCTCTCGGGTATCTCCAGACCCTGGCTGGCCAGCAGATCCCCGATCCGCGTGCCGATAGGGGCGCGGATCGTCACGGGTCTCTCCAGCCCGGCGCCGGAGATTGTCACCGTCTTGCGGGTGAACGGCTTGCCGGCCAAGGCGGCCAGGGCGGCCAGGGCGTTTTCCACCGACAGCACGCCGACGCCCTTGCTGCGATAGGGCAGGTTCGCGGGAATCTCTTCGCCGGTCAGCTTCGGCACCACGATCCGTTCGATGCGGTGGCGGTACTGGTCGGAGAGTCCCACGACCTCGGCCTTGTCGCCGAAGGTGTCGCGGGCCCAGCTTTCGATCCGCTGCGATACCAGCAGGATGATCTTGGCGCGGGGCACTATCTCGGCCACCCGCTTCAGCCCGTCGAGGCAGATCTCGACGTTCTCGCGCAGCAGGTTCTCCCAGTTGCAGATCGTCGTTTCCTCGTGGACGGCCTTGATCACGAGGTGGCTGATCTCGGGATATTCGGCGATGTCGTCCTCGCAATGCTCCCGGCCGGGAGTGGTCCAGGGCGATATCACGCCGCCGGCCCTCAGCAGGTCGATGCGGGTGGCCGACGACAGGTCCAGGTTGCAGCGGGCCAGGGCCTCGGCCGGAGCCAGGGGCGTCGGAGTGCCGCTCTCGATCACTATCGCCGGCACGTTATGACCGCGCGCCGACCAGATCTTGCGGATCTCCTTGACCTTGCCGCCGATCGAGGCGTGGATGCAGTTTCCCATCTCCGAGCGTCCGATCACCTGGTTCGCGGAGACTTCGTCGCCGGCCTGGACCAGGGGAATGAACAGTATCCGCTCGGGATATTCGAGGGGGATCAAGACCTCCGACGGATCGGGGATGTCGATGATCTCGGGCGATCCCTCCGGTTGGACGGGTACTCGCGCCGCGGGTGTCTTCAGAACGTCAAGCAGACTCATGGTCGTTCTCCGCTCCCGGTCACTTCAAGTGGCAGGCCCGGCAGCTCGCCGTGCCGTCGACTTCGGCGAACCGTTCCGGCGCAATGGCCAGATGGCAGGCGCTGCAGTTGGCGTGAAAGGCGTCGGCGACTGTCCGGGCCGTATGGCAGCCCTCGCATTCGTGGCCGTCGATCGCGATCAGATCATCGTGGCCGGCGGCGTCCGGGGTGTAGTCCGGATCGTCGTGGCAGGCCGTACAGCCCACGAAGGCCGCTCCTTCGACCGCCGCCGCGGGATGGCATTCGCGGCAATTGCGGGCGGCTTCGGGGCCGGCGATTTCGTGACATCCTTCGCAGGAGTGATCCTCGATCTCGAGCAGGTCGGCGTGGGCGGCCATGTCCGGGGTGTAGTCGGGGTCGTCGTGGCATACCGAACAGTCGCCGCCCCCGGAAACCAGCTCGTGATGGCAGGATTCACATCCCGCAGCCGATTCCTGATGCTTCTGGTGGTCGAAGAGGACGTCGCCGCCGCTGCTGCGCGAGTAGAAGCGTGATGCGTTCTGCTCGGGGCCGGCCCACAGGTAGCCGAAGAGGCCCACGCAACAGGCGATGCCTGCGGTGACGGCCAGGATCACGATCTTGCCGCGGCCTGATTCTGATTTCAGCTGGGACATCTCACCACTCCATGCTGTCGTCGAGAATGATCTTGTGCTGGTCGTCGGGATCGATGCAGTGCCAGTGGCAGCCTTCCCTCATGCAGAAGTAGAAAGGCACCCGGATGCTCGAGATGGCGACCATCAGGCATGCCACGTGGGAATCGCCGCGCTCGCATTGCATGCCTTCCACCTTCAGCGAGGCGTGGCAGTTGCAGCAGCGGAGATCATCCACTTCCTTGCCGTCGGGCAGACGGATGTCACTGCGTCTTTCGAAGACGTTCAGGAACGGACTGAACTCGACCCAGCCGGTCTCGCCGTTCTCGGCGACCGTCTCGAGATGGATCATGTGGTCCTGGACAACGCTTTGCTCGCAATGAGGACAGAATGAATTGAGAAAGGAACCGGACTTGAGCACTGTCCGCTCATTGTAATGGTGAGCTTTCCAGTAGATGTTTTCCCAGCTGTCTTTCTTGGGGGGCTGGTCGGGGCACATCTGATTACCTCGCTTCCACGCTCATGCGCCGGGGAAAATGTGCGGCGAGTTCATGCTCCGCACGCACTCCTAAATTGAAACCAAATT
>CAZYDJ010000066.1:10152-13239 GCA_964646035.1 uncultured Fibrobacteraceae bacterium
TCGCTGCGCCGGCGGACGGCGATCACCCGGGCGTAGCGGCGGACCAGCCTGCGTTCGCGCGTGCGCACGGCTGTGACCAGGACCTGGTAGACCAGTGTGATGAACCAGCGCAACTCGTCGCGGTCCATGTTGTGATAGCGGCAGAAGCGTTCGGCGTTGGCCGGAGCCGAGATCTCGCTGACTATCCGCTCGACCAGATCCTCGCGCAGGTCGTTCAGGACTTCGCAGATGATCAGATTCGGGCGGCGGGCGACCCGGTGCAGCGCGGCTTCGTTCTTCAGCCGCCATGCTTCGTGGTGCGACTTCATGTTCTCCACCATGACCAGCAGCCGTCGCGCGATGTCCAGCCGGGGCGAAGGCTCCCAGCCCAGTTGTTCCTGGGTCCGTGAGGAGTCGACCCGGAGCTGGCGGTCGATGTAGTTCATCATCCAGGGCGCCTCGAAGGGAGGCTCGCCGAAGATCCGGCCGAGCCACCAGCGCAGCCAAACTCCCGGACGCGCGAGCCATTTCGGCATGCATATCGGCGACGGGGCCTCGCCGAAGAAGTACCGCGTCGCGCTGTCGAAGAGCTGGCTGTGGCTGGTGATGTGGCTCGGGCTGGCGTTGTAGACGCCCAGCCGCGGCAACTCGTCGTTGATCTCGATGATCCGGTGGATCATCCGCATCAGATCCCGGACGTGGATGTAGGTGACCGCCGATTCGCCCTTGCCGCCGAGGATGCGCGAGTTCCATGACTCCGAGAACCAGGTGTTGAGGAAAACGTAGACCGGCGGATATTCGCACCAGTCGCTGTAGACCGCGGCCAACCGCAGGATGGCGGCGGGGATCCACTCCAGGTTCTCCCTGACCAGCTCTTCGCCGGCCCGCTTGCTGCGGGCGTAGGCGAAATCCGCGTCGGGAGGGGAATCCTCGTTGATGACGTCGTCGCCCCCGGGGAATTCACAGGCGGCCAGGGAACTGGCGAAGAGGAATCGCTTCACGCCCAGCTGCCGCGCCAGCTTCAGGACGTTGCGGGTCCCGTTGACGTTGGTGCGGTCGTATTCGGGATGTTCCATCTGCTGGAAGTCGTAATAACCGGCGAGATGCAGGACGAAGTCGGCGCCGCCGTGATCCTTGACGCATTTGACCACCTGCCGCAGGTCGGCCCAGTTGGCGACATCGACCTGGGTCCAGCGCATATTCGGATCCTCGGGGATGTCCGCTTCCCGGCGGGAACGGCGGGCGAGGCAGAACAGCCTGTATTTGCCCGTCGCGCTGGCCAGGAAATGGCGGCCCACGAAACCCGACGCTCCGGTGACGACGATTCCCGGCAGATTCTCATCCATCTCAGGTTCCTTCGGCAGGGGCGCTGCGGCGCCAGGTGTAATAAGCCAGTGCGATGATCACGGCCATGGCTCCGTCGAGCAGGCCCGAGGCCAGCACCACGATCACATCGTCGATCAACAGCCAGTACAGGAGCAGGAAGACCGTCGCGACAGCCTTGACGACAATGGAGAACCAGACCAGGGTGCGATTGCGCCGGATGTCCCAGGCGCCCAGGGAGTATCCGATGGCCATCACTATATGGAAGACGCCGCCCTGCGCGGCGAAGAAAGGCTCGGCCAAAGGAGCGTATCCCATGCGGGCGAAGATTCCGGCGGGATGGGCCATCAATCCGATGCCTACGGCCGCGGAGTGGGCGGCCACCAGCCAAAGCAGAAGACTCAGCCTGCGGGCGGGATCTTTGAGGACGTACAACAGGTTGCCTCCGTTTGCAGAAGGTGAAATCCCATCATGAAAGACGGAGTTCAGGAAATCAACCTGTTAGCTAGGCAATTCGACGGCTGACTCGGGGGCGGCCCGGCGGTCGCCCCCGGGTTTTTCAGACCGAGGATTCGAAGTGCCGGCGCAGCAACCGCAACTGCAGGGCTACCACGAACAGGAGCAGCAGGGCGGCGAATTCGAAGAGCCTACCCGGGGAGTAGCCAAGCCAATTCATTGTCTGGCCACTCAGATTGGCGATCTTCTCGGCCACTGCCAGAGCGGCCAACAGGAACGCAGCCACGAACCCGAAACGACTGGCCCAACTTGTCATGACGTTCTCTTTCATGGCTGACCTCCGGCGGGCGGCGGCGCAGCGGTATCAGTCCGTTCGATGCGCCGGACCCTCTGCGGATTGTAGGCCCAGGTCGTGCGATAGAGCGGGATGTGGGTGATCACACCGGTTTCTTCGTTGCAGAACCAGAGCTCATACCACTCAGGATCCTCGAAGTGTTGAGTGACCGATACGAGGGTTCCGTACTCGGCCGGCAACTCCAGCATGGGCTGCAGATCGGAGCGGTCCTTCTCGATGGGGCTGCAGGACATCATCAGCAGGAAGGCGGCGGCGAGCAGGAAACAGGTTTGACGCATGCTTGATACCCCTTTCACAAGGAGAACATGATTCTCCGATCAGGCTAGGGTATCGAGCTGAAAATGATCAAGACTTTTTCAGTATTTATAGCCCCGCGGCCGGATCAATCGTCTTCGCCGCCGGGCGTTTTGCGGGAACGTTTCCGGTCTGAGCGGCGGCGCTTTTCGGTGAGCCGTCTTTCGCGGGACGCGGACGTCGGCTTCGTCGCCCTTCGCGGCCGCGGGGGCGTCGCGGCCCGGCGCACCAGTTCGACGAGGCGGTCCACCGCGTCGCGACGATTGGCCTCGCGGGTGCGGTGGCGGCGCGCGTCGATCACGAGTTCCCCGCTCGTGGTCATCCTGCTTCCCGCCAGCGCCGTGAGCCGGGCTCGGACCGCCCCGGGCAGGGACGGCGATCCGGCCACGTCGAATCTCAACTGCACCGCCGTGGCCACCTTGTTCACGTTCTGGCCGCCGGGGCCGGATGAGTGTACGTAGGCGAATACCAGTTCATCCTCGTCTATGGCCAGTCTTTCGTTGATCTCCAGCATCGCACCTCCCGTGCCGGGTTCGGCCTTCCGCCCGAGTATCCCGCTTACGGCCCTGCCTGTCAAAACCCACGCGGACTTGACGGGCGATCCCGCGCAAAGGAAACTGTCAACCTACGGCGACGTCGAACCGCCGGACGTCAACAAATCACACCAGGGAAAGCTGATC
>CAZYDJ010000067.1:0-13207 GCA_964646035.1 uncultured Fibrobacteraceae bacterium
GCCCTTGCCGCTATGGTCGGCAGGCCCATGCCGGGAGGGCAGTGAATATGGAACGACCAACATCATGGGCACCCAGACGTTGCTCGAAGCGGCCCGCGCGGCCGGAGTAGCCAGATTCCTGCAGGTCAGCACCGACGAGGTATACGGATCGCTCGGATCCGACGGCAAGTTTACCGAAGAGAGTCCCATCCGTCCCAATTCGCCGTATGCCGCCAGTAAGGCGGCGGCCGATCTGATCTGCCGTTCCTATTGCCGCACCTACGGCATGCCCGTGCTGATCACCCGTTGCAGCAACAATTACGGCCCGTACCAATTCCCGGAGAAGTTGATCCCCCTGATGATAGCCAACGCCCTGGCGGATCGCAGGCTGCCTGTCTACGGTGATGGTCTGAACGTGCGCGATTGGCTTTTCGTCGAGGATCATTGCCGCGCCCTCGATCTGGTCCTGCGGGAAGCCGATCCCGGTTCTGTCTACAACATCGGCGGCGACAACGAGATGCAGAACATCCGGATCGTGAAGCTGCTGCTGGGAATCCTGGGCAAGGGCGAGTCCCTGATCGAGTTCGTGAAGGATCGGCCCGGCCACGACCGTCGCTACGCGATAGATGCCGGCAAACTGACCCGTGATCTGGGTTGGGAGCCTGCCCATTCCTTCGCGGACGGCATGAAGGCTACCGTCCAGTGGTATCTCGACAACAAGCAGTGGTGGGAGAAGATACTTTCGGGTGCCTATCGCGATTATTACGACAGCATGTATGGAAGCGGCGGGAGGCACGGAGCGTGACGGTGATCCTCGATATCGGCGATGAAAGAATCATGCATCTCGATCCGGGAGCCGCTGATCGGCTCAGCGCCGGCGTCGTCGTCATCGACGGCGTGGCCGTCAGGGAAGAACCCGGTGTCTGGGGCGAGACGGCCGAGGTGGCGGCAGGATTGCGCGTCGAGCATGCCGGGAAGGTTCCGAGCGCGATTCCCGGCCTGCAGGAGGCCCGGAATCTCTACAAGTCATTCGGAATGGATCCGTCAAGGCATCGACCGAGCAGCGAAGCCCTTTTGCGGCGGGTGCTGAAGGGAAAGGATCTCTACCACATCAGCAACGCAGTCGACGTCTGCAATCTGGCCAGCCTCTTGTTCCTGCTGCCGATCGGAATGTATGACCTGGACCGGATAGAGGGCGACGCAGTACTTCGCGTCGGCGGCGAGGGGGAGGAATATCCCGGCATCCGCAAGGGGCCGGTCCATCTTGCCGGACGTCTGGGCCTGTTCGATGACGAGGGTGGATTCGGATCCCCAACCAGCGATTCCGCCCGCACCTGTGTCAGTGATTCCACTACCCGGTTGCTCGCGGTGATCATGGCCACTGCGGCCTACTCGCCGGACAAACTCTCGGCGCACGTGAACCGCCTCGGAGATCTGTTCGTCCGCTATTGCGGCGGCGGAATCACCCGCAGCGGACTGCTCTCGAGCTGAGAAGTCATTCCAGGACGGCGAAATTTTCGCTTACCCAAGCGACGGCGGCGGCGCGATCGCTGAGTTCGCCTTCCAGTTGTGCAGTTTCGAGATCCCTCAGGATACTTCCCAGTATCGGGCCGGGCCGATAGCCCATTTCCAGCAGATCCCGACCGCGCAGAAGCGGCGGCGGCGCGAGTTCTTCGACCGCCAGTTCCGAGAGTTTAAGCCGGCAGAATTCATGATTCGTCAGATCCCCGTGGCTCGCCAGGCAGTCCAGGCGGTGCAGTTCGAGATGATCGGCGAAGTTCTCCTGTCTCAGGAATCGCTTCAACGTCGACGGTTTCATCTGCATCAAATCGATGAACCTGAGGTGCTGGGCGACCAGATCGGCGGCCTCTGCGCCGACATTCTTCGGGAATCGCAACCGCTCGGCGATAGCGAGGGTCATCTCGGCCCCGATCTTGGCGTGACCGTTGAAACGGATGCGGTCGGTATGGTCGATCGTGGCCGGCTTCCCCACGTCATGCAACAGTACGGCCAACCGGAAAGCCAGGCTGCGGGGCGGTGCTTCGGCGAGCATGAGCATGGTATGCGTCCAGACGCATCCTTCGGGATGGAACTGCGGCGGCTGGGGGACTCCGTACATGTCTGCGGCCTCGGGCAGAACCAGATCCAGCAGACCGGTCCTGCGCATCATCTCCAGGCCGGCGACCGGATCCGGACCGGTCAACAGCCGGGCGAATTCTCCGCCGATCCGCTCGGCCGCCACCGAGCCCAGCATCTCCCTGCATTCTGATATCGAATCGAGCGTTTCAGGATCTATCACCAGATCGCATTGGGATGAGAGCCGCGCAGCCCGCAGCAGACGCAGGCCGTCCTCGCGGAATCTGGCAGCCGGGTTTCCGACCGTGCGCAGGATGCGGTTTCGGCAATCTTCCAGGCCGCCGCTGAAATCCATGACCAGCATATTCTCGGGATCGAGATAAAGAGAGTTGACAGTGAAGTCGCGTCGCCTGGAGTCGGCCTCGGGGCTGTCGGTGAAAGTCACGGAGTCGGGATGCCGGCCGTCGCTGTATAGGCCCTCCTGCCTGAACGTCGCGGTCTCGACGGTCGTACCCGCTACGGAGATCATCATCACGCCGAATGAAGCGCCGACGAGGTTGCTGCCGGGAAAGATCTTCCCGATTCGTTCCGGCGGCGCGTCGGTGGCCACATCGAAATCACCGGGATCCAGCTTCAGAACCATGTCCCGGACCGCTCCCCCGACCAGGAAGGCCCGATGCCCGGCAGCCGAGAGCCGGCGAACCACATCGACAGCGGGTCCGGCCGAGGCGGGGATGGGAAGGTCCAGTTTTTTGGTGATCAGGGGCATCTCGATTTGCCGTCCTCCGGCGGGAGGGGTATCCTCGACCGCGTGCGGAACGAGTATTTCATATAACTCGAATCATGGCCAGAGGTCTCAGATGCGCGGACTGTTGTTGTTAGCCGTATTTTCAGCCGTATCGGCTTCGCCCTGCTTGGTCTGCGGCCAGTTGCCGGATCCCGATCCCGAAATCCTCATGCAGCGCGTGCGGACCCTCTCTGATCCCGGGCTGCTCGGCAGGGGCAACGGCACCGATGCAGCACTGGCAGCCGCGGACACCGTGGCGGCATGGTTCGCCGCTGCCGGCCTGGTCCGGCATCCCGAATTGGAGGGATGGTTCCAGGACTTCCCTCTGTCGGGTGACGAGTATCGAGGCCGCAGCGGGCGCAACGTGATCGGCTGGTTGCCCGGCCGCGGCGATCTGGCGGATCAGGTAATCCTGATCGGCGCTCATTACGATCATCTCGGAGTGATCGACGATCCTGACGGAGGGCCGCCGCTGCTTTATCCCGGAGCTGACGACAACGCGTCCGGAGTCTCGGCGATGGTCGAATTGGCGCGAATTTTCGGTTCCACGGCGCAATCGCAGAGCAGCGGATCGCCCCGGCGTTCCTTGCTCTTCGCGGCATTCGCGGGCGAGGAGATCGGTCTCCAGGGAGCCCGGCATCTGGCGGCAGAATTTCCGGCAGGAGTCGTTCCGAAGGCCATGCTCAACCTCGACTCCATCGGTCGTCTGCGCAATTCCCGTCTCTATGTCGGGGGAGTAGGCAGCTCGCCTGGCTTTCGGGAACTGGTCGCCGCGGTCGCTGCCGAGTCGCGGCTCGACCCGCAGATGAGCGCCGGCGGTTGGGACGCCAGTGACCATGTGGCCTTTCTCGAGGTCGGAGTGCCCTCGTTGTTTTTCTTCACCGGGCCTTATATCGAATACCACACTCCCGAAGATCGATGGGAACTCGTCTCGGCGGCGGGCATGGCGAAAGTCGCGGTGACGGCGGTCGGAATCAGCGGTCGCCTGGCGACTGATTCGCAGCCGCCGGTATTCACGCCGGTCGGCTCCGATTCCGTTCCTGACTCGAGGGGAGCGCAGCAGCGCCGGGCCTGGTTGGGGGTGATTCCCGACTTCACCGAAGATGCGGGGGGCGTTCTTCTCGCCGGCGTCATGCCCGACAGTCCCGCCGCCGCTGCAGGATTGCGCAAGGGTGATGTCCTGGTTGAATTCGCCGGGATAGCTGTAGCCGATCTGCCGGGGCTGACCGTGCAGTTGCGCAGACACGAGGCCGGCCGGATCGTGACGGTCGTGGTCGTCCGGCAAGGTGAACGCCTGTCGGTCGAGGTCACCTTGAAAAGGCGTCCGCGCTAGGGCTGCGGATCCGGGGGCGGCGGAATCCGGCACGGTTCTACGTGGGCCACGACCTCGAAGAGCTCGGTGGCGCTGTTTTCCAGGGCGGATTCCAGCTTGTCTGCGATGTCGTGACCTTCGGCCACGCTGATCTCGGGATCCACGGCGATGGAGATATCGACTGAATAGACCGAGCCTCGTGGTCGGATCCTCAGGCGGGTCACCGATCGGACTCCCTCCACAGTCGCCGCGGTCCGGCGCACGTCAGCCACGAACTCATTGTCCGGCATCGTTTCGAGAACGATCATCGCGTTCTCCCGGAGCAGTTCCCAGCCCATCTTGAGGATGAGCAGCGAGATCAGCATCGCGGCTATGCTGTCCAGTATCTCGATACCGGCCATCGCACCGCCGATTCCCACGACCGCCGCTACCGAAGACAGGGCGTCCGAGCGGTGATGGGCCGCGTTAGCCCGCAATGCCGGGGAGTGGTTGATCCGGCCCGAGGCATCCGTGTAACGGGCCATCGCTTCCTTGACGACTACCGAGATGGCGGCCATCACCAGCGCCGGCGCCTCCGGCCTCACTGCTTCGCCGGAGATGATCCTGGCGAAAGCCTCGCGGCCGAGCAGGACGCCGGTAATGACCAGCAGCAACGAAACACCGAGGGCGCCCAGGGTCTCGTAATGCTGATGTCCGTATGGATGGTCCTGATCGGGCGGACGGGTGCTGGCTTTCAAGGCGAGCAGCACTCCGATGTCGCCGGCCAGATCGGACAGGGAGTGGACGCCGTCGGCGACCAGGGATGCCGAGCCGGCGCTGATACCGACGCCGATCTTGAACACGGTCAACAGGACGTTGCCGACCATGCCCACGAGCGTGCACATCAGGGGGCGCATGAAGCGGTTTACTGTCAACACTGAAGAGTCGCCGGCGGTCATCGGATCCTTCCTGTCACACCCTTGTGTAGATTTCCTCGATCACGTCATTGTACTTCTTCTGGATGACGCGGCGCTTGACTTTCAGGGTCGGCGTCAACTCTCCCGAATCGAGCGTGAACTCGTTTCTCAGCAGGGCGAATTTCTTCACCGTGCTGTATCGAGGCAGCTTTTCATTCACATAATCCAACGCTCTTTGGAACTTGTCCAGGATTGCGGGATGGACCTCCAGATCAGCGTGGGTTTCCCAGATGATCTCGTGTGCCCTCGCCCATTCCTCGAGGTTCTCGAAGTTGGGCACGAAAAGAGCGATCAGATAGGGCCTGTGATCACCGATGATCACCGCGTTGGCGATGAACTTGTTCTTCTTGAAGAGGTTTTCGATCGGTTGCGGCGCGATGTTCTTGCCGCCGGCGGTTACGATCAGGTCCTTCTTGCGGTCGGTGATGAACAGGTAGCCGTCTTCGTCCAGGTGGCCGATGTCGCCGGTCATCAGCCAGCCGTCTTCGCT
Organism: uncultured Fibrobacteraceae bacterium; assembly: GCA_964646035.1. GTDB lineage: Bacteria > Krumholzibacteriota > Krumholzibacteriia > LZORAL124-64-63 > LZORAL124-64-63 > CAYLMM01. The sequence goes on from CAZYDJ010000067.1 coordinate 5,601, forward strand.
GATCACCGCGGCGGTCGCTTCCGGATTCTTGTAATAGCCCTTCATCACCTGGGGGCCACGGGCAAGGATCTCGCCGTCTTCCGCGATCCTGACCTCGGTTTCCGGGAACGGCTTGCCCACGCTACCGACCTTCTGCGCACCGGGCAGGTTGGCGGTGATGATCGGCGATGTCTCGGTCAGCCCGTAGCCTTCGTAGGCGATCATGTTCGCGGCGTTGAAGAACTCGTTGATATGCGGGGCCAGCGGCGCGCCGCCGGAAACGAAGAATTTCAATGCGCCGCCCGTGCGCGCTCTCAACTTCGAGAAAACCAGTTTGTCGACTATCGAATGCTGCAGGCGCAGCCACGGCGAAGGTTCCTTATTCTCGACATGGGCCAGGCGCAGGTCATGAACCACTTTCTTGGACCAGATGAAGATCATCCGTTTGATCGGCGACCCGCCCATGGCCGCCGTGTTCACCCGGTCGAATATCTTCTCGAGCAGCCTGGGCACGCAGATCAGGGTGCCCGGCTTCACTTCCAGCATGTCGGCGGCCACGGTGTCCACTCCGCCGGCGAAGGATATGCCCACACCGGCGGCCATCATCGCGTAGTAGCCGCACGTTCGTTCCAGAGCGTGCGAAAGCGGCAGGAACGACAGTGCTTTGCCCGCCAGGTGAAGCGGAAAGACTTCCAGGCCGCAATTCACGTTATGCAGGAAGTTGGCGTGAGTCAGCATCACGCCCTTGGGTGCGCCGGTGGTGCCTGAAGTATAGAGAATGCTGGCTACGTCGCCGCCGTCGATGTCGCCATGGATTCCGTCTTCGCCGGGCGGCAGCTTTGCGGCCAGATTCTCCCCGATCTCCAGCAGCCGGGGCAGCGGCATGATATTGGGCAGATCGGTCTGATCAAAGCTGATGACATCCTTCAGGAAAGGCAGCTGATCGCGGATGTTATGGATCTTGCGGGCCTGCTCCACGGTCGAGACGAAGATCAGCTTCGGTTCGGAATCCTTCAGGATGTAGGCGATGTCATTCTCGTCCAAGGTGGAATAGATCGGGATGTTTATCGCGCCGCAGCAAAGGGACGACAGATCGCTCAGCACCCACTCCAGCCGGTTCTCGGCCAGGATCGCCACGTGATCCGAATGCGTGATCCCGAGTGATTCAAGGGCGAGCCTCAGGGCGTGCACCCTGCGCAGCATCTCCACGCTGGAGATGTCCTGGAAGTTCCCGTCCTCTCCCCGATAGGAGAACATATCCGGCCGCGGATGGTTTTTGACCGTGTTGACGAATAATTCGGGAATCGTTTGCGAAGGCATGATCGCTCCCCTCGCCGCGGCTCCTTGGGGGATCCTCGCGGCTTTCCCCCTGTGGGGTTATGGGCGAATGAAAGGTCCCTACGCAAAGCCGGTTCGGCGTGAGGACCGTTGCAAGCTGGGCCTTTATAGCATTGACAATTTTTATCAGCGTGTTGAACCTGTGTCAACCTCGCCACTCCGTATTCAAACCATGGGGAGATGGAGATGAATATCCGCCGTTGCGCTTTCCGGGCCGTCTTGATAGCCGGCCTCGTTATGGCTGCAGCCATTGCCGCAGCCGAATTCGAGGACCTTCGCATGGAATGTCGCGATGCCTATGCGGCAGGAGATTTGGATACTTCCCGGAACGCCGCCGCCGCCGTACTCGCTGAGGCGCCGGGCGACTACGAGGCTTCCTGGATGTTGGCGCGGGTGCTGATCGACATCGGCAACCGGGAGCAGGACGATAATGCCCGCAAGGCAGCCTACTCGGAAGCTGTCGAAAATGCCAGGACCGCTGTCGCGGCTTCTCCGGATGATACCTGGGGACATCACTATCTCGCCGCCGCGTTGGGGAAACTGGCCCTGACCGAGGGCGGCAAGAAGAAGATAGAACTGTCCAAGGAGGTTCGTGAAGAGGCCGAACTCGCAATTGAATGCGATCCGTCCAACGACAAGTCGCATCATATTCTCGGTCGCTGGAATCGTGAAGTGGCGACTCTCAGCCCTCTGCTCAAGCTCGCCGCGAAAGTAGTCTACGGCGGAGTCCCCAAGGGAGCGACCAAGGAGAAGGCCGTCACCCATTTCCAGGAAGCCATCAGGATCAACCCGGAGCACATCAATCATCACCTCGAACTCGGGGTGACCTATATGAAGATGCAGCGCTACGAGGACGCCCTGCTCGAATTCCAGACAGTTGCTTCTCTCGAGAACAGTGATCCCAACGATTCCGACTACAAGGAAGAAGCAGATCGCCTGCTCGAGAAATGCCACAAAAGGCTGGGTAGGGGCGAAAAGGACAGTTCCCGCTGATTTCCGGGAGCGTCCGGGCCGCTGCGCCGTATCGCATCTGCTGGAATCCGCAACACGGCGTTGCCTAGTGTCCGCTGTTGGGCTTATGATGCACGGCAGCGGATGCGGACTGCCCGCGCCGCGACATGTCATTCCCTTGCAGGAGGATCCATGCCACGCCGCACCGACGAACAGATCCGTCTGCGCTACGTGACCGCCGCCGCTCTATTCGACGGACACGATGCCTCCATCAATATAATCCGTCGCTTGCTGCAGCAATCCGGAACCGAAGTCATACATCTCGGCCATAACCGTTCCGTACCCGAGGTTGTCCGCGCCGTGCTGCAGGAAGACGCCGATGCTGTCGCGATCAGCAGTTACCAGGGCGGACATACCGAATATTTCACCTACCTGCGCGAGGAACTCGATCAACGCGGTCTCGGCCACGTTGCGATCTTCGGCGGTGGCGGCGGGGTCATCATTCCGAGTGAGATCGAAAGGCTCCACTCAGCGGGCATCGACAGGATCTATTCCCCCGCGGACGGGCGGGAGCTGGGATTGGCCGGTATCATCGCCGACATGAACGAACGCACCCTCGGCAAGCTCGCCGGCCGCGTCGAGATCGCCGGCAGCGATCCGCAGGCCGTGCCGGCGGAAGACGTCGGGTTTGCCCGCGCGCTGACCCGGGTCGAGAACTCCGGCCGGATCGAGGCCTCCGGTCCGGGCGGAGGCAAGCCCCCGGTCCTCGGCATCACCGGCACCGGCGGGGCGGGCAAGAGTTCCCTCACCGACGAGTTGCTGCGGCGCTACCTGGCTGCACACCCGGACCATAAGGTCGCGGTCCTGGCCGTCGATCCGAGCAAGCGCAAGACGGGCGGGGCCCTGCTCGGGGACCGCATCAGGATGAATTCCATCTACGATGACCGCTGTTTCATGCGCAGTTTCGCCACCCGCGGTGTCGGGGGAGAATTGAGCGCTGCCCTGGAGCCCTGCATCGCCGTCGCCGGCGGGTTCGACCTGATCGTCGTCGAGACCAGCGGCATCGGGCAGGGCGATTCCGGCATCACCGGAATCAGCGATATCTCCCTCTATGTGATGACCCGCGAGTTCGGCGCCGCGACCCAGCTCGAGAAGATCGACATGATCGACTTCGCCGACCTGATCACCGTCAACAAATTCGACCGTCCCGGGTCCGAGGACGCATTGCGCGATGTCCGCAAGCAGTGGCGCCGCAGCCGCTCCGAATTCTCGTTGCCCGATGAGGACCTGCCTGTATTCGGCACCATGGCCAGCAATTTCAACGATGCGGGGGTCAATGCCGTTTTCAGCGTGATCGACGGCATGATCGAATCGTTGCGCTCCGGCCGGGAGGCCGACGCAGTCGAGTCCGGTGCAGGACTCGCCCGTGTGACTTCGGTGCACGAACCCATGATCCCCGAAGACCGCATCCGCTATCTGGGTGAGATCGCCGCCACTGTTCGCGGCCATCACCGGAAAGCCTTCGCGGACGCCGATAATGTCCGTTCCTGCGCGGCTCTGGAATCGGCCCTGTCCGAGATCGCCGGCGACGATGCGTTGGAATCCGCGCTGCAGAAGAAGCTGTCCGAGCGCCGCGGCCAGGCCGGAGAAGCCGTCCTGGCCGAGGTAGCCGGCTGGGATGATCTGGTTGCCCGCTACGCGGGAGAAAGCGTTGCGGTCCGGGTCCGCGAAAGGGAGATCGATTTCGCGGCCGCCTTCGAGACGCTGGCCGGCACGCGCATCCCGAAGGTCGTGCTGCCGCGGTTGACCGATCCCGGCGATCGCCTGCTCTAGTTGCGCAGAGAGAACGTGCCGGGAGCATTCCCCTTCACGGCCGGCGTCTTTACCTTCCGCCGCACCGATGAGGATCCCAAGCGGCAGTTCGCCGGCGAAGGATCTCCTGAACGTACCAACCGGCGTTTCCATTATCTCTGCCGCGGCGATGAAGCCAAGCGCCTGAGCACGGCCTTCGACAGCTTGACCCTGTATGGGGACGATCCCGACCGGCGGCCGGATATCTTCGGTAAGATCGGTGAAGGCGGGGTGTCGATCTGCACCCTGGAAGACATGAAAAATCTCTATTCCGGTTTCGATCTCTGCCATCCGAACACCAGCGTCTCGATGACGATCAACGGCCCCGCTCCGGTCCTGCTGGCGATGTTCTTCGTCACGGCGATGGACCAACGCGTCGAATTGAAGGAGGCGGAACTCGAGCGCCCCCTGGCAAAGCACGAGAGGGACGAAATCGAGGATTATGTCCTGCGCACTGTTCGCGGCACGGTCCAGGCCGACATCCTCAAGGAGGATCAGGCTCAGAACACCTGCATCTTCGCCACCGATTTCGCTCTGCGCCTGATGGGAGACGTCCAGGAGTTCTTCATCGAGCGCGGTGTGCGGAATTACTATTCCGTCTCGATCAGCGGCTATCACATCGCCGAGGCCGGCGCCAATCCCATCACCCAACTCGCCTTCACCCTGGCCAACGGCTTGACCTATGTGGAGTATTATCTCCGGCGGGGGATGGAGATCGACGATTTCGCCCCGAACCTCTCATTCTTCTTCAGCAACGGTCTCGATGCCGAGTACACGGTGATCGGCCGGGTCGCCCGCAGGATCTGGGCGCTGGCCATGCGGGACAGGTTCGGGGCTGGAGTTCGCAGCCAGAAGCTCAAGTACCACATCCAGACCTCCGGCCGCTCGCTCCACGCCCAGGAAATCGATTTCAACGATATCCGCACCACCCTGCAGGCGCTGATGGCGATCTACGACAATTGCAACTCGCTGCACACCAACTCGTTCGACGAGGCGATCACTACTCCGAGCGAAGAATCAGTCCGCCGGGCGATGGCCATCCAGCTGATCATCAATCGCGAACTGGGCTGGGCCAGGAACGAAAATCCGTTGCAGGGATCCGCTCTGATCGAGGAACTGACCGATCTGGTCGAAGAGGCGGTTCTGGTCGAGTTCGAGAACCTGTCCCGTCGCGGGGGGGTTCTCGGCGCCATGGAGACCCAATATCAGCGCGGAAAGATCCAGGATGAAAGCCTGCTCTATGAGCACCGGAAACATTCCGGCGAACTCCCCATCGTCGGGGTCAATACTTTTGTCTCTCCCGACTCCGGCCAGGATGTTTCCATCGACCTCACCCTGGCCCGCTGCAGCCCGGAGGAAAAGCAGGGCCGTTTGCGCGATCTGGAGGAATTCCAAGCCCGACACGGGAAGGAATCGACTTTTGCCCTCGAACGTTTGAAGGATATAGCCCTGTCCGGCGGCAACGTCTTCGCGGAGTTGATCCAGACTGTCCGTTGCTGCTCTCTCGGGCAGATCACTCACGCTCTCTACGAAGTGGGAGGGCAGTACCGCCGGGCGATGTGATACTTCTGCGGTCGGAATTAAATTCACTACATTCATCTTTGAGATTTGACTTCAAGGGTCCGCTTTTTCATCATATTAGAGAAATGTGGGCCGGGCACGAGGCTTACTCGTGTGGGTGGGAGGCCGGTCCCTGGGTAGATTAACACCTGGAGACCCACCTGAGGAAGGATCTATGCTTCAGATCACTCGCCAAACGGAATACGCCATTCGGGGATTGATGGAACTGGCCGCCAAGGACAACGGCACGCCCGTTCGCCTCAAGACCCTGGCGGAAGCCTGTGAAGTTTCAGAGGCTTTCCTTGCCAAGATTTTCCAGATGTTGTCGCAGCACAACATCGTGAAGTCGCATCGCGGCGTTAAGGGCGGTTTTTCGCTCGGTCGCCGCTCGGTCGACATCAGCCTGCTCGAGATCGTGGATATCTGCGAGGGGGGAATCTCCTTGAACCACTGTCTTCGCAGCGTCGATCCCTGCAACAGAAAGAACAACTGCAAGATGAGTGCTGTCTGGTCCAATGCGCAGACCGCAATGACCGACGCCCTGGGAGGGACGAGCCTGCAGGATCTTCTCTGATCAGGAGTTTGGTTCGGTAAATCCCGTTGATACCGGTTCGACCGGTTTCAGCGGGATTTTTTTCGGTCGCGATGGCGGTTGCGGAGCTGTCCGCATGCGGCGTCTATGTCATCGCCGCCGCTCGCCCGGATGAAAGCCAGGACATCGCGCCCCGCCAGCACTCGCTGGAATCCGAGGATGCGCTCCCGGGAGGGTGGCCGGAATCTGTCGTCGATCGAATTCATCGGGATCAGATTGACTTTGAAGGGACGTTGGCGGACCAGCTCCGCCAGCATTTCCGCCTCCCTGTCGTCGTCGTTGATCCCCGCGATCAGCACGTAGGCGATAGTCACCGTTCTGCGGATTTTCCGGGCGTAGAGCTCGCCGAGGTCCAGGATCTCGGGCAGGGGAGTTCTCGCGGGCACGGGCATCAACCGCTTGCGGAGCTCGGGATCGCAGCCGTTCACCGATATTGTCAACCCGACTCCGGAGGCGGAAGAAATCAGCTCGGACAGCCCAAGTCGATGACCCGAGGTCGAAATCCGGATTCGCCGAGGAGACATCTTCAGACCGGTGCCCAGCTTGAAGGTCTCGATGGCGCCGGACACCTCTGCGAAATTGTCCAGCGGCTCGCCCATTCCCATGAAGACGATGTTGTACCCCCGGCCGCCGCAGCCGGGAACCGGCTCGGAATCCACATCCGCCGCCAGGCGCAGCACCTGCTCCACGATTTCGCCCCGGCTCAGGTTGCGGGCGAGCCCTCCGCGGGCTGTCGCGCAGAAGCTGCACGCCATGGCGCATCCGACCTGCGAAGAAATACAGAAGGTGGGATATCCGTCCATGGGGATGACCACGCTCTCGATGGCCGCCCCGTCCGCCAAGGTAAAGAGATGTTTTCGCGTACCGTCGCTTGAGACCTGCCTCTCGACGGGTTCGAGGGCGGTGAGGGTGAACTCGTCAGCAAGCTCGTCCCGCAGTTTCCGGGGCAGATTGCTCATCTCGTCCCATGACATCGCATTTCGCGCAAACAACCACTCGGCGAGTTGCCGCCCCCGGAACGGAGGCTCGCCGCGGCTTGTCATCAGTTCCGGCAAGTCTTCGGGAGAGAGGTCCCGCAGGATGGGTTTGATCTCGGGCATGGCGTCCTTTTCCGGGTGGACCGAAGGGGCAGCTTCGCGCGCCGGCGATCCGACCTTGACACTCCGCCCGCGAGCCGTGCAAGGTTTCCTTGAGCGCGCATGGGGCGGCCGTTGAAGAGATAGCTTCGGCCGGTTGCAGGCGCAAGAGAGATCCTCGGGCCTTCGAGGCGTCTGGAGGCATGAATTGAAGACGGTGCTCATCGTAGACGACGAGGCTGCGATCCGTGAAACCCTTT
>CAZYDJ010000068.1:0-13169 GCA_964646035.1 uncultured Fibrobacteraceae bacterium
AGGGCGAGGCCGCCGAGGGACATCACGTTCAGCGAAACGCCGCGCGAGTACATCAGGATGAAGGTGGCGATTATCGAGATCGGAATGGCGACGCCGATGATCAGCGTGCTGCGCAGGTCGCGCAGGAAGACGAAGAGCACCAGCACGGCCAGGATGCCGCCGATCAGGGCGTTGTTGCGGACTTCGTCGACCGCCTGGGAGATGAATGTCGACTGGTCGAAGAGCACTTCCAGATTGGCGCCCGCGGGCAGGTTTTCGCTACGGGCGGCGAGATAATCACGGACGCGGCCGGCAAGTTCGACCACGTTCTCGTCGCCCTCCTTGTAGACGGCGATCTCGACGCTCTCGCGGCCGTCAACATGGGAGATGGTCGTGCGCTCGCGATGGGTGCGGAACACCCGCGCCACCTCGCCGAGACGCACCGGCATCCCCGCGACCACCGCCACTGTCACATCCTCGATATCCTCGAGGCTCTCGAACCGGCTCAGAGTGCGCACTATGTATTCGGCGTTCCGGTCGCGGAGCCTGCCGCCGGAAGCGTTGATGTTCTCCTGGGCCAACGCCGTGTTTATCTGGGCTATATCTATGCCCAAAGACGAGATACGCGTTTCATCGACCTCGACCTGGATCTCTTCCTCGAGCCCGCCGGCGACCTTGGCCGCCGCCACGCCCTGCAGGGATTCGATTTCCTTCTTCAGCACGTCTTCGGCTACGTGACGCAGGCCGACCAGGGGCATATCCCCCCAGAGTCCCACCCGAAGCACCGGGTCCTGCGAGGGATCGTACTTCAACAGGACCGGCAGTCCCGCCTCGTCCGGCAATTCGATCAGGTCGATCTTCTCGCGCACGTCCAGGGCGGCATAGTCCATCTCGGTGCCCCAGCCGAACTCGAGCGTGATCTGGGAAAGCCCGGCCTGGCTGATCGAATGGACCTTGCGCAGCCCGGGGACCACGCCGACCGATTCCTCGAGGGGCCGGGTCACGAGGTTCTCGACATCCACCGGAGCAGTGTTGGGAAATTCGGTCTGAACCGTGACGCTGGGATAACGGATATCCGGCAAGAGCTTCATATCGAGCCTGCCGAGGGCGACCATTCCAAAAACGACTGCGGCCAGGGACGCCATCCAGACGGTGACCGGATGCGAGACGGCATAGCGGATGGGTTTCACTTCAAGGCTCCTCTGCGGCTACCGTTATTCGCTCTTCTTGGCGACCACGGACTCGGGTTCGGCGTCGGCCGCCGATTCGGCTGCTTCGACTCCGCCCCAGCCGACCGCTGCGGCATTGAGGGCCTCGATGATACTGCCGGTGCGCAAACCGCCCTGTCCCAGCGTGACAACGAATGATCCTTCTGCGACACCGTCGAGAACCTCGACGGATTGCTCGTCGTAGAGCCCGGTGTTGATCTCGATCTTGCGCACCGTGTCGGCCTCGGCCACGAAGAGGCTGCGCATGCCGCCTTCCTCGACCAGAGCGACCTTGGGCACCGCCAGCGTCTTGTGCCGCGTGTCGGTGGTGATCCGCACTTTGACGAAACCGCCGACGATCGCCTTGTCGCCGACATCTTCCAGCAGAAGGGTCAAACAGACGGTGCTGGTGGCGGGATCGACGACCGGAGCCACGCGTTCGACCGTGGCTTCCAAAGCCTCGTCCGCCGACTCGGGAAAGACCAGCACCCGCTGGCCGGGATCGACCTTGCGGGCGATGGTTTCAGGCAGATGCACCCGCACGCGCAACGGAGAGAAATCAGCCAATACGAACAAGGTCGCCGCCGGCTGGACGTACTGGCCCAGGACGATCTTGCGGTCGGTCACCTGGCCGTCGAACGGGGCGCGGATGATGGTCTCTTCGAGAGCGATCCGGGCCAGATCCCGATCGGCCTCGGCCATGTCGTAGGCGCTGTGGATATCGTCGAATTCCTGATGGCTGACCAGGCTCTCATCCAACATGGCCTTGTATCGCTCCAGATCCCGCGACTGCTCCTGCAGCTTCAGCTCCGCCTGGCGTAGCTGGATGCGTTCGCGGTCGTTTTCGACTTCGGCCAGTATATCGCCCTTGGCGACCCAATCGCCCTCCTCGACCTTCAGCTCCTGGATCCGGCCGGCGGCCTTGCCGACGAGATCGACCAGGCGATCGGCCTCGATCACCGATGCGGCGCGGTAGTAGGCCGCAATGGAGCGTCTCTCGACGACCGCCAGTTCGACCGGGACGCGCACGACTTCCTTGCCGTCACCTTCTGTTTCAGCGTCCTGCACGACGGCTGTCGAATCGGACTGGGCGGCCATGGCTTCGTCGGCTCCGCCGCCGGCGATCCCCCGCAACACGAGACCTCCGCCGACTACCAGCACGACAGCGGCCAGAACAAGGAGCCAAACCCGGGTCTTCCTGTTTTGTGACATCACCATATTCTCCCGATTAACCTGGTGCTCGAATTTTCGGTAAGCCCCTTCATGACGCATACCGACGCAGAAAGGTTGCATGGATCCTACCGAGTCGTCGAATAGGCGTCTTTGGACCGGATCGAGCAATCTGTTGAAGCATAACCACCTGCCCCGAGCGGGCTTTATAAAGCGGGGCCACTTTTCTGATGCGACCCCGCCGTTCGTTTTCGATATCAATATCTACTGCGAGATGCGGATCGATCCGCTGCCGGTGTCCACTACCAGGTCTGCGTCGCCGCCGCCGACCACGAGCAACACCTCGTCGGATTCGCGATGCTTCACCTGGACATCCTTCAGATCCCATTTGATGCCGCCGCTGCCGGTGTCGGCCTCGATCCTGACCGAAGCGTTATCGGGCAGCAGGATACGCACGCTGCCGCTGCCGGTATCGACCATGAAGCCGCCCGAGCCCATGCGGACGAGTTCGACCTCGACGTCGCCGCTGCCGGTGTCCAACCGCATGCCTTCGGCTCCGGCCTGATGGAGGATGATGGAGCCGCTGCCGGTGTCCACGACCAGCTTCTTGCAGTTCAGACCCACGCCTTCGACGGAGCCGCTGCCGGTATCGACCAGGACCACTCCCTCTACTTCGGAAATACGCACGCTGCCGCTGCCGGTATCCACGTTCAGACGGCCTCTGATCTGCGTAGCCGAGACCGAGCCGCTGCCGGTATCCACGCCGACATCACCCTTGATGTCCTCGACGACGACTTCGCCGAGACTGCCGTCCAGCAACACGTCGCCCTCGATACCCTTCGCGCTCATCTCGCCCACGCCGTTGTAGAACTCGAGACTGCCGCCCCGCGGAACACGGACCACGACATCGGCCCAGATCTTCAGTCCGTCACCCCGGCCGGCGACCCGCACCTGACGGGTCAGTCCCATCAACTTGTCCAGGATGGATCCCTTGCTGCGGTCGGGAGAGATCTTGGTCTTGCTGCGTCCCAGGGGCGGGTAGACGTATTTGCGATGATCTTCGATCGGGAACTGCACCCGCAGAACGGCATCGTCGCCCTGTTTCAGGTCGATACCGATCAGATCGGCGTCGGCGTCTTCGCCGGCGACCATGATCTCGACGAGGAAGTCGTCGCCGTCGGCCGGCAGAACCGTTATCTCGCCGATGAGATTGCTGATAGTGAGCTTCTCCGCGGAGATCGTCTTCTCCAGGGTGAATTCCCCGCAGCAGGCAGCGGTCGCGATAAGCGAAACGCCGACAAGTAAGAGAATCGGAATCATCGATTTGATACGGTTCATGACTGATCCTCCGCGCATTGGTGATCTGGCTATCGATTGGTCTGCACCGTCGCCGTGTAGAAGTCCACCGCTGGCTACGCTGAAAATCCAGCTATGTTGCCTGAAGTAATGTCCAGGAAGGGACGAGGCCCGGCCGCGGGTGCGACCGGGCCTCTCGGAGGAGTGCCCAATACCTCTTCCGTTGGGTGACAGCTCTTGGTGTCTGTCCGGCGAGACGCGAAGGGCCGCTAGCCGCAATCAAAACGGAAAGACCCCCGTCGCAGATGCAAACTAAGGAAAGCTCAAAACCGGAGCAAACAAATCCATATAGCTGGGCTGCGCGGAACCGGAGCGGCGGTCAGACCGGCAGCCCGCGCAGGAAACGAGCGGCGAGATTGCCGGCGACCCGGCGGCGATAATCCGCGGTGGAGCGGACATCGTCGATGGGTGCGACCTCGGCGGCGACCGCTGCGGCCAACTCGGCGGCTACCGATTCGAGGTTGCCGGCATCGAGCACGCGGCCCTCGAGCAATTCCGACGCGGAAGTCAACAGGATCACGGTCGGGGCCACGCTGCCGGCCGCGATGCGCACGTCGCGCAGGGTCCGGTCGGAGTCGAGGCGGATCCTGGCGGCGAGGCTGACCTTGGCGATCGACTGGGCCAGGCGTGCGCCGGCCTTGAAGAAGAACTGGCGGGCGCCGGCAGGCTGCGCCGGCACGCGGATCGCCGTCAGGAGTTCGCCGCAACGCAGCGCCGTCTCACGGTAGCCGAGATAGAATCCGTCCAGCGGCACGACCCTCTCGGAGCCGGCGCTGGAGAGTACTGCTTCCGCCCCCATGGCCATCAACGGCGGTACTGAATCGGCGCAGGGGGAACCGGTGACGATGTTGCCGGCCAGCGTGGCGCGATTGCGCACGGCCGGCGCTCCGACCTGCATGGCGGCCGTCACCAGGGAAGGAGCCAGACGTCCGGCCAACGGATCCATCGCCAGTTCGGCGAAGGTGACGGCGCCGCCGATGATCAGGCTGCCCGCCTCCTCACGAATGCCGCGCAATCGGGGCAGGCGCGAGATGTCCAGCACCGCGGTCGCGGTCTTCAGGCCGAGTTCGGTTTCGACGCTGAAATCGGTGGCCCCGGCGACCGGTTCGAGCGCCGGGCCGTGTTCGGCCAACAACGCCAACGCCTCGTCGAGATCGGCGGGAAAGAAAACGCGGACCGGATCGTCCGCCGGGACTCCGCTCAGGACTTCGGCCGGGGATCCGTCTGGCGAGGATGCGGCTGCCGGCGGTTCGGCGGCGGCGGTCAAGGGACGCTCCACGCCTTTCGCCGCCCGCTCCACCGATTGGATGATCCTCTCATAGCCCGTGCAACGGCATAGGTTTCCAGAGAGGCCGATTCTAATCTCGTTGCGATCAGGAGATGGATTAACGTCCAGCAGGGCCCGCGCGGCCATGGCCATGCCCGGAGTACAGAAACCGCATTGGACGGCCCCGCCCTCGACGAAAGCCTTCTGGACCGGGTCGGGATCGGAAACGTCGCCCAGACCTTCGGCGGTGCGGATCGACCGGCCGTAAGTCTGGAATGCGGGAACGAGGCAGGAGTCGACCAGACGACCGTCCATGATTACTGCGCAGGCTCCACATTCGCCTTCGCCGCAACCCTCCTTGGCGGCGGTCAGGCCCAGATCTGCGCGCAGCACGTCGAGCCGTCGCTCCAGAGGCGGAACATAGAGCTGCAACCGTTTGCCGTTGACATTCAGCAGGATCTTCATCGCGGCTCCTTCCGGGCTGGAGCCGACAAGCCCAGTGCCATCAATCTCTCCGCGGTCAGGGGAGCTTCGGCTCCGGCGATTCCGGTGGCGTTCTCGATGGCGGCCAGCAGCGCCGGCGCGCCGCCGTTCATCGGCAATTCGCCCAACCCCTTGGCCCCCCAGGGGCCGCGGGATGTGGGCATCTCGGCGAACTCCACCATCATCCGCGGGGCGTCAAGCGACGTGGGGATCAGATAGGTGGCCATGCGGTCGTTGACATAGCGTCCGCACTCGCTCTTCATCTCTTCCATATGTCCCCAGCCCAGGGCCTGCAACACGCCGCCCTCGACCTGTCCTGCGGCCAGCACCGGATGGATGGCGCGGCCCACCTCGATCACCGCCGTCATGCGGGTCGGACGGACCTCCATCGTATCGAGATCCACCTCGGCTTCGACCACGTTGCAGCCCCAGGAATAAGCCTGGTAGGCAGCTCCGTGGTGGGTCGCCTGATCCCATTGCTGTCCCGCGGGCGGACTGTAGCGGCCATGGCCCGCGATCTCTCCGCGATCGGCGAAGATCCGGGCCGAGACCGCGGCGAAATCACCGAAGTCGCGATCGCCCGCGACGAAGCGGCCGGCGACGAACGTGATGGTATCCGGCTCAAGGCCCTCGACCTCGGCCAGCACTTCCGCGGCCCGCGTCGCGAGATCGCCGCAGGCCTCGACCAGCACCTTGCCCACGACCATGGTGGTGCGCGAGGCGACCGTCGGGCCGCTGTCCGGAACCACTGCCGTGTCCGGCTGCAGATGACGAACCATTTTCGCGGGAAGGCCGAGCGCCTCGGCGACGATCATCGGCAGGACCGTGCTCGCCCCCTGTCCCATCTCGACGCTGCTGACCAGGATGTCCACGCCGCCGTCGGCCCGCGAAACGATCTTCACTTTCGCGTCTATGCGATCCTCGCCGTCGCCGGTGAAGCCGCCGCCGTGCAGGAAAAGGGAAAGGCCTATCCCCCGGCGCAGGCGACCTTCGGGAGCGGGTTCCGCCCGCTTCCCGCGATATCCGGTCAACTCCAGGGCCCGGTCCAACACCAGTTCGGCGCCGGCCGGATCGGGCGCTGACTGGCCGTAGGGAAAGCTGTCGCCTTCGCGCAGCAGGTTGCGGCGGCGCAGCTCGTCCGGCTCGATCCCGAGTTCGGCGGCGATACGGTCCATCTGACGCTCGATCGCGAAGACGGCCTGGGGAACGCCGAATCCCCGGAAAGCTCCCGAAGGCGGGGTGTTGGTAGCCGTGGCGCGCCCGCGAATCCGCGCGTTGGGGATGTTGTAGACGCCGGTGGCGTGGAGAATGGCCCGCGAGAGCACCACCGGGCTGAGCGATGTGAATGCGCCGGCATCCAGGACCAGGTCGATGTCCGCCGCAAGCAACCGGCCGTCGGCGTCGATCCCGGTGCGGTGGGATACGCGCGACGGATGGCGCTTGGTGGATAACAGGACATCTTCATGCCGTCCGTAGAAGATCTCGACCGGGCGATCGGCGGCCAAAGCCAGCACCGAAGCCTGCATCGCCAGCACGGAGGGATAATCCTCCTTGCCCCCGAAAGCGCCGCCGGTCGGCGACTGGATGACCCGCACTTTTTCCGGCGGCAGAGCCAGACCCAGAGTCAGGGCCCGATGCACGTAGTAGGGGCATTGCATGGATCCCTCGACCACTATCCCGCCGTCGGGACCGGGCCGCGCCCGGACCGCCTGGGGCTCCAGGTACATATGCTCCTGGTAACCGGTGCGGTAGAGGCCGTCCACGACATGGACGGCGGCGGCGAATCCGGCGGCGATGTCGCCGCGCTCGATCGTGTAGTCGGAGATCGCGTTGTCGTCGCCCCAGACGACTATGCGGCCGGCCAGCGAATCCTCGATGGTAAGCAACGGCTCGAGTTCCTCGATGTCGGGCTCGACCGCTGCGATCGCAGCGGCCAGAGTCGCCGCATCCGGGGCGGCGATCAGCGCCAGGGGCTGATCGCGATACTCGATCGCGGATCCCGCCAGCAGGGGATAGTCGTCGCGGACCATGGCAACGGAATTGGGACCGGGCAGATCGGCGGCGGTGACGAACACGACCCCGGACCAGTCGAAACCGGGATCGCGGCGCAGGCCGCGCAGGATACCGCGGGCGACCGGCGAGGGGACGATTCCCCCCACCCAGGCTCCGGGCAGATGATCGTCGCCCAGGAAACGGACGCGGCCGGTGATCTTGGCCCAGGCGTCGCGACGGGGCGAGTCGGTGCCGACGATACGGGTGTCGCGGGTCAAATCACTTCTCCTCGCGCTCCGCCGCGGCGGCGTCGATGGCGTCGAGGACCCGCTCCGGGATCAGCGGCAATTCGCGGACCCGGGCTCCGACTGCGTTGGCCACTGCGTTGGCGATTGCCGCCGGTGGAGAATCGATGCCGATTTCACCGACCGACTTGGCGCCGAACGGTCCGGTCGGTTCGTGGCTGTCCACGATCTCGACCCTGATCGAAGGGGCATCCTCCCGGCCCGGAATCCGATAGTGCATCAGGTTGCGGGTCAGCATCCGGCCGCGATCGTCGTGCCTGACATCCTCGAATAGAGCCATGCCGATCCCCTGCAGCAGCCCGCCCTCGACCTGGACCTTTGCCAGGTTCGGGTTGATGGCCTTGCCGCAATCCACGACCGCGACGTAATCGATCAGGTCCACTTTGCCCGTGGCCAGATCCACCTCGACTTCGGCGAAGCCGGCCATATAGGGCGGCGGAGACAGTTCACAGCAGTAGGATCCGGTCACCATCAGCTGCTTCTGGTTCTCGGAGTAGAGCAGTTGGGTGGAAAGATCCTTCAGGGAGATTTCCTTACAGCCGTCGCCGGTCCTGATGGCAGAGCCGTCGAAAACCACCTGTTCCGGTTCGACCCCGAAACGCAGCGCGCCTTCGGCGATGACGGCCTCGCGCATCTTCTGCGCGGCGTTGTGGACGGCCGTGCCGGAAACGTAGGTGGTGCTGGAAGCATAGGCTCCGGTGTCGAAAGGCGTGACGTCGGTGTCGGAAGACGTGACGATGATGTCGGTGACCGGCACCTGCAGGGTCTCGGCGGCGATCTGGGCCAAAATCGTGTCGCTGCCGGTGCCGAGATCGGTCGCCCCGATCAGCAGGTTGAAGGAGCCCTGGTCATTGAGCTTCAGGGTCGCCGCACCCATGTCGATGCCGGCGATGCCCGACCCCTGCATCGCCAGGGCCATACCCACCCCGCGCACCTTGCCCGGAGCGATCTCGCGGCGGGGATACTTCTCGTCCCAGCCGATCATCTCCCTGCCGCGACGGACGCATTCGTCGAGCTTGCAGCTCTCGATGGTCATCGGCACGCCCTCGGTGCCTTCGCCCATGATCGCGAAGATCGGCGAGGTCTCCCCCTCGGACATCATGTTCTGCTCGCGCAGAGCGATGGGGTCGATTCCCAACTCGGCGGCCAGTTCGTCCATGGCCGATTCCAGCGCGAAGTTGCCCTGGATGGCGCCGTAGCCTCGATAGGCCCCGGCGGGACACATATTCGTGTAGACCGTCTTACCGCCGAAACGTACCGATTCGACCTTGTTGTACAGCGGCAGGGTCTTCGATCCGGCGACCATGAAAACCGTCAGCGCGTGTTCGCCGTAGGCGCCGGTCTCGGAGAGGATCCGCATATCGATCCCGTTCAGCCTCCCGTCCTTCTCGGCCGCCAGGGTGATGTCGATGCGCATCGGATGCCGGGTGAAGGTGGCCTCGCAGACCTCCTGCCTGGTGTAGACGAAACGGGCGGGCCTGCCGGTGGCGAGAGTGACAAGAGAGGCGAAGATCTCGCCGTGGATCTGCTGCTTGCCGCCGAAACCGCCGCCGACCCGGGGCTTGATCACGCGGATATCCTTCACGTCGCGTCCGAGGGCGCGGGCGATGATCCGACGGATATGGAAGGGCGTCTGGGTCGAGGACATGATGTTCAGCCGGCCGTGCAGATCGAGCCAGGTCGCCGCGGCGTGAGGTTCCAGGGCGACGTGCTGCTGGGCTTGTGTGAAATAGCGGCGCTTCAACACCACCGGCGCCGCGGCCGCGGTCGCTTCGACATCGCCGACGAGCATCTCGTAGGCCGTGGCCACGTTGTTGGCCGGGTCGAAGCCGATGGGGAAATTCTCCATCGCCTCCGGTTCGGGGTGGATGATCGACTTGTGGCCCATCGCGGTCTGGTAATCCAGCACGGGCTCGATCTGTTCGTAATCCACCGCGATCGCCTTCAGGGCGGCGCGGGCCTGGTCCTCGGTCTCGGCCGCGACTATCGCAACTTCGTCGCCGACATAGCGCACGGTATCGTCGAGGATGAAGCGGTCCAGGGGCGAAGGTTCGGGAAAACCCTGTCCGGCGCGCGTGATGATGACGCGGGGCACGTCCTGCCAGGTCAGCACGCACTCGACGCCGGGCAACGCCGCGGCGGCGGCAGTATCGATGGACTTGATGCGCGCGAAAGGATGAGGGCTGCGCAACGCCCTGACCGTCAGCGCATCCCGGGGCGCCAGATCATCCGTGAACGCGGCCTTGCCGGCCATCAGGCCGAGGCCGTCGATCTTGGGAACGTTCCTGTAGACTTCGCTCATGACGCCCCCTCCAGGTACTTCCGGATGGCCCGCAGCTGGCCGACGTAGCCCGAGCAGCGGCAGTAGTTGCCCGCCAGGTAGTGGTTGATCGCCTCGTCGTCGGGATGATCGAGTTCGCGGCTCATGGCCACGACCGTCACCACCAGGCCGGGGCCGCAGAACCCGCATTGGTCGGCGCCTTCGGCGACCAGCAGTTCGCCCAGGCGGCGGGCATCGTCGGGGATGCCCTCGACTGTCGTTATCTCGTGGCCGTCCGCCCGCGGCGCGGGCATGGCGCAGGAAGGAACCGGCTTGCCGTCGAAAAGGACCGTGCAGGAACCGCAGGTGCCGGTGTCGCATCCCCGCTTGACGCTGGTCACGCCGCCGGCGCGCAGAACGTCCAGCAGGGAGTCGCCGGGATCTATCTCGAAGCTGCGGGATCGGCCGTTCAATTTCATCTCGATCTTCATGACAGCGCCTCCTCGATGACGCGGCGCACCAAGGCCGGGCAGACGCGGCGGCGATATTCGCCGGTTGCGCGCAGGTTGTCGTCGAAATCCAGCTCGGCGGCGGCCATGGCCGCGGCAGTTGCGGCGGCGCCGTCGCCGGAAACGTTCCGGGCGAGCCATCTCGATGCGGCGTCGGCCAGACGGGCGGCCGCCGGCCGCGCTCCGACCACGATCCGATGCTCGTCGCCGAAAACCGCCACGGCGGCGTTGAGGATGGCGAAGTCGTTGCGGGTGTTCGTGATGTCGCTATAGGCTCCCCGGCCCGAAGGGCGAGGCAGCAGGACCCTGAACAGGATGTCGTCGCCGTCGTGGCGCAGATTCAGGAAGTCGGCCAGCGGCTTGCGTCCGGCCCGAGCCAGTTCGACCTCGGCGTCGGCCGCGAGCAGGGCGGTCACCAGATTCGAGAAGGCGTAGCCGCGATAGACGGTGCCCCCGACGGTGACGACGTTGCGCAACTGGACCCCGGCCACATCGGCCACCGAGGCGCCGATCATACCGCCGCAATAGTCCCGCAGAAGTCCGCTGGTCTCAAGTTGGCGGTAGGTGGCCATCGCGCCGATCTCGATCCCCTCGTCCGACTCGCGGACATAGTCGAGCCCCGCGTCGCAGAGATCGATCGCCAGCTCGACGGGACGGCCGCCGAGCCGCAGATAGGCGCCGCCGCCGAGCACGACCGCGCCTTCGCGGGATTCGAGCAGATCGATCGCTTCGGCGACAGAGCCCGCCTTGACGTATTCCTTCACACTCATGCCTGGAGATCCTTCCTGCATCAGCCGGAGCTCGAATGCGCCGGATATGCCCCCGGATTTCGTTCAAAGGTTAGTCGATGGACATTAGCACATTGAAACCCATTTCGCCACATTCCATGTGGGACAATCAGTTACATCATTGGCTGCGGCCGACGATGGCCACGATCTCGCCCGCTATCTCCTCAACCGGCTTGCCTGTAACGTTGACCACCGGCCAGGACGGCTCCCTCTCGCAGACCGAGCGGGCGTATTCCAGTTCGCGTCTGACGTGACGCATCTCGGCATAATCCCCGACCGCGGAATTGAGGAATTGCTGGCGGGCTTGGCGTAACCGGCTGAGGCGGCGTGAATTAGTGGTCAAGCCAATGACCCGGTCCGCGGGCAGACGGTCGAGGATCGACGGCGGTTCGAGGCCCAGCACGATCGGCACGTTGCCCACGAACCACCCCCGGTAGGCCAAGTAGATGCTCAGCGGAGTCTTGAAAGTGCGCGACACTCCCACCAGCACGATCTCGGCCAGGCCCAGTTCCTGATGCCGGGCGCCGTCATCGTGATGGAAGGCGAACTCGACGCATTCGATGCGGCGGAAGTAGGCCTCGTTCAACTTGCGGAAGCGGCCGGGCTCCTCGTCGGGTTCGAGGGAAAACCGCTGGGAAATGCGGTCGAGCAGCGGCCCCATCAGGTCGACGGTTTCGACGTCGTGCAGGCGGGCCTCGCGCAGCATCATCTGGCGCAGTTCGAGAGTCACCAGAGTGTGGACGATCAGGGCGCCGTCCTTGGCCGCCTTCTCGGCGATATCCTTGATCTGATCCGGGGCGCGGACGCCGAACCTCACGTCGACCTTGGCGCCGAGGCCGCTGAACTGGGTCATCGCCGCGTCCACCGCCCGCTTGGCGGTGCCGCCGCTGCCGTCGGATACGATCAGGATTCGCCGCATCGATACCCCTCGCTGGTTGAATAGCCCGCGTCCGGATTCTCCCCCTCCGCCCCGATTTTTTCCAGCAGGATCGGAATCAGGCGCCGGGCGGAGCGACCGGGACTGCGGGCCGTTCGATGACCGAACGCTTCCAATCGCCGCGCAGGAACCAGGCCAACGCAGCAAGAGCGGCCAGGACGTTGGACAGGTTCATCGCCCACCACAACCCGATCGGTCCCATCCCCAGCACGACAGCCATCAGCCAGGACGCCGGGATCCGGATCAGCCACAGGCGCGACACGTTCACCACCATCACCGGAGTCGTATGTCCCGCCCCCTGGAAGGCTCCGTACAGCACCGAGATCAGACCGAAGATGAACACGGAAAAGGATGTGATGCGCAGCATGTCGGCGCCGTGGCGCACCACTTCGGGGTCGTCCACGAAGATCCGCGTCAACGGCCCGCCGAAGATGGTGGTCAGGGCGGTCAGGGGCAGCAGGAGCAGGGTGATCAGCAGGGCCGAGTTCTTCACCGAGAGAGCGGCGCGATCAGGCAGGCCGGCTCCCAGGTTCTGGCCCACCGCGGTGGCGTTGGCCTGGGCCAGGGCCATGGCCGGCACCATCGCCATGTGCACGACGCGATGGCCGACGCCGAAGGCTGCGGTCACCGCCGACCCGAAGCCGTTGACGATTCCGATCAGCAGCGTGAAGCCCAGCGAAGTCGCCGCCGCCCCCAGCGAGAGCGGCAGGCCGATCCGCAGCATCCGGGCGATCATGGGCCCGTCCCAGTGCAGGTCCCGGGCGCGGATACGAAAACCCCCGCCGCCGAAGATCGCCCGCAGGGACATCACCGAAGCCACTCCCCGCGAGATGACCGTCGCCGCGGCGGCCCCGGCCACTCCCATCGCCGGAAACGGTCCCAGGCCGAAGATCAGGATGGGGTCGAGGATCACGT
>CAZYDJ010000069.1:0-13055 GCA_964646035.1 uncultured Fibrobacteraceae bacterium
AGCCACTCGGTGCAGTGGTCCAGCCGCGACGATCAGGGAAGGGCTATCGCTTCGGGAGTCTATATCTGCCGTCTGAGCGCCGCGGGCGTCGTGCGCAGCCGGACAATGGTGCTGTTGAAGTGAAATAGCGTACCGGGGCCGCCGATGCCGGTTCGGCGGTCCCGTAGCCGCTGGAGCCCGATTTCCTACCCGTTCCCTGTCCATTTATGTTATAGTGCTTTTCGGCCAGGATGCCGCATCAGAAGGCACGGACGCCCCGCTGTTGTCTCGCCCATCATCATCACCTATGGGGGGGACGGCCATGAGACGCTGGCTAATCCTGTTGCCCCTCGCCCTGATCCTCGTTCTCGCCTCCACCGCGCTGGCCCAGAAAACCATCATCCCGACACTCATCGACGATCCGACAGACATCAAGCAGTACGGCATCAACGTGACCGATCCGACGATGTGCCTGTTCGGCAACCTCAACGATCCGGCCTGGGGGCTTGGCGGGTGGCTTACCGGTGAGGAGGCCTACAAGTATCTCTTCTATCCCTGGGATACTTGCGGCTGCCAGCTCGGGTTCTGGCTGCAGACGGTCCACATCTTCCTCAATTTCCCGGAGGATATGCAGTACCCCTATGAATTCGGGGCCTACGTCGATCTCGAGGACGCTCTCTGGGATCCGGCCATGGGATGCTGGGTGCCGGGCATCGAGGATTGCGTCTCGCCGATCTATACTGTCACCATCCCCGGGCCGGGGCTCTATGACATCGGCCTTCCCATAGGCGATTTCTGCGAGTGCGCCTTCATGGACTACTACTATTTCCTGTCGGTTCACTTTCCCGTTCCGGTTCAGGGTGAATTGGTGTCCGACGATTCTGCGACGCCCTGCACCGTGTTCAACAACTGGGGTTCCGGTTGGGTGGATCTCTTCACCCAGGGCTTCAGCGACTTCGGCAACCTGCTCATCTACGGCGAGGGAGTGTGCTGCGACCAGCCGGTCGATGTGCAGCCGCAGACCTGGGGACAGGTGAAGTCGCTGTACCGTTGATGTGAATTCAGCAGGCGCTGGCAGGGCCGCTCTCTTTTTGGGCGGCCCTTTTCGCGCCCGCGATCACGTACCCGCAGAAAAATTAACCACGAACGGGTCTCTCTGGCGGAACCCGTCACCGCGGGCTATGTTCATCCGGCCATGAATACTGCTTTGTCATTGATGCTTCATCTCGTCGGTCTGACGTTGCTGGCTACCTGCGACGCCGTCCTGCTGCGTAATGCCTGGCGGCATAATCGGCTCACCCGTTTGCTGGCCGGGCTGTTGCCGGTCGTCGCCGCGGTCGTCGCGCTGAGTTTTCACTTGGCCTGGCCGGGGGAGGGATCGGGACGGCGCATCCTGGCGGTGCGCATCATGTCCGGCTGTTTCGTCGTTCTGGCCGCCGCATTCCCCGCGCTGATCGTATCCTGGCTGATGCTGCGCCGCGAACCCGCGCCAAAAGCCGCGGATGATGTTCCTTGTTGCGAGGACGTTCCCGACGAGGGCCGCCGCCGCCTCTTGTCGCTCGCCGCCGCGTCGGTGCCGCTGCTGGCCACGGCCACGGCAGGGGCCGGCATCCTGGGCGGCAGTGCGGGCGCCCGGGTCTTCGTCCGACCGTTGGCGTCGCCGGGACTTCCCGCCGAATTGGACGGGCTGCGCATCCTGCATCTATCTGATCTGCATCTGGGATCGAGCCTGGATCTGCCCGGACTCCAGGAGATCCTCGACCGGGCCGCCGGACTGCGTCCGGATCTGATCGCTTTGACCGGCGACGTGGCCGACGATCCGGGTCTGCTGCCGGCCGCGCTGGAACTGATCGCCGGGTTCGACGCTCCGCTGGGAGCTTACGCCACCCTCGGCAACCACGAATACGGACATGGTTTGGAATCGGCTCTGGCTGCCTACTCCAGCGCAGATGTGCCCCTGTTGCGCGAATCGGGAGTTGTGATCGCCGCCCCGGGCGGAGATTTCCGCCTGGCCGGGACCGATGATCCGGCCGGGACCGCCTATCAGGAACGCCGCATCGACTTCTATCGTCGCGGGCTGGCCGCCGCGACCGCCGGCCTGCCTGAAGAATTGCCGCTGATCGTCCTGGCTCATCGACCCGACATCTTCCCCCTGGCCGCGGTCCACGGAGCGGACCTCGTGCTGGCCGGCCATACCCACGGCGGCCAGGTGGGGGTGATGGGCAGGTCGATCTTCGATCCGCCCTGGGATCGCAACTTCGTCTGGGGCGTCTACTCGGGGGGCGAGAGCCGCCGGCACGTCACCGCGGGGGCCCGCCAGTGGTTCCCGTCCCGCCACGGCTGTCCGCCCGAAGCTCCGGTTCTCGAATTGCGCCGCGGCTGAAGGGAGACTCCGGTTTGAAGCCGAGACAGAGATCGCCGCAGCGCTTCTTCTTGTCGAGCCGCAGCTTCACTGCCGCCTTGCGGGTCCTCTGCGTTGCGGCCGCTTTCTTCTGTTGCGGCTGCGCCGGTTCCCTCGACCGTCCCGCCGTCGTCGATTCCATCTCAGAATTGCCTGATATCCGCGATCGGTTCTCCAGCCGGCTGGGGGAGTTGTTCAAGGGGATGTCACGCGAGTCGGTGCTGGACATCTTTCCCGAGGCCGAGCCGGTCGCGTTGCGCGAGGGAGTCGACGCCTGGGAAGTGGTGCTGGTCCAGACCTACGTCCTGCGCGGCGACCCGGAATCGAATCTGGCCTTCAGCGAGGGCCTCGCGACCAACTCCGTCCGCTTCGATCGCCAGTCGATCTGGCTCTATTTCAAGGCCGACCGCCTGCTGTCCTGGGACGATCCCCAGACCTGGCCGCGTGACGGCGACGTCAAAGTCGACGACTGGCGCTGATCAGAGCAGCATGCCGGGCAGGATGTATTGGATCACCTGGTACGAGCGGAGCAGCAACTCGACTTCCTCGTCGGTCGGCGGTTGTTGCACATTCCGGTCGAAGACGCGTTTCAGCAACGATGACTTTTCCGTTGCGGGGAGCGATTCCAAAGCTGCATCCGCTGCGTCCGGCCGTTCCAACAACCCGTAGAAATACCGCCGCGGCAGACTCGGAGACGGAGTGTCTCCCGGGAAGATGACTTGCGTCCGGGCGGTTCCGGCCTCGGCTCGCGGGCCGGCGTCCCCGTCGGCGCCGTATTGCTCGGCTTCCTCGAGTTCGATCACCTTTTCGATCAGATCCAGACTTTCGTCCGCGAAGATCTCCTGCTCGGTGCGCGGGCTCTGCGCCGTCACTCGTGCCGTGTCCGCGACGGCCGGTTGAGTGGTGTCCGCGGCGGCGTCGGTCGTAATCGGCGCCGCTTCGTCGCGGGCGATCTGCTGCAGGGGCAGGCGCGACAAACTTTCGGCGGGCATGTTCTCGGATGTCAGCACGAGCAGGTGGCCCGAACTGACGCCGCCCTCGGCGGGGATCTGCACGGCGATCGGAGCCGGCGCCTTCACGCGTCGCTTTTCGAGGGCGTGGGGCAGGACCCTGATCTCGAACCATCCCGGCGGCACTTCCTGGAAGAGGAAGTAGCCGTCGAACTCGCTGACGGTCGTCTTGATCCGCTCGCCGCGGCTGTTCAGGAGTTCGAGGCCCACGTGGCGGGCCGGGATCTCGCCGCTGAAGGTGCGCACCACCACGTCGCCCTCGATCTCGCCCGAATATGTCACCGGGAATTCCAGGTTCACGATGCCGCCGGTATGGCCCATCGCGGTCAAGCCCTTGGTGGTGGGAATGAGGAACGGATCAACGAGAGTTTCGAGATCCAATTCGACCTCACGGGCCTGGTTCGAAGGCAGGCCGGGCAGGAAAGCGATTCCCTTTTCGTTGGTCCGCACGTTGCGCCAGAGGCTGCTGCCGGAGAATCCGATATCGGCCATGGGCTCGTCGTTGCGGCCGTAGAGGCCGTCGGCGTCACGATCGAGATAGACGAAGGCCGCCGCCGCCGAGCCGGTAGACATCTTCTGACGTTGCATATGCCAGCCCCCGCCGCGGGGAGCCTTGGCCAGCGAGGTGGTGAAGTTGAGCGAGACGTAGTCGCGGTCGATGTTGGAATGCGAGAACGTCAGGCCGCAGGCCATGCCCGAGTGGATCCAGCTCAGACCCGTGTGGATCTGGGTCGAAGTGATGTCTTCGAGGCTGCGGATGATCTGCAGGCGGGCGGTCAGGTTCCGATGTGCCCGCCAGGTCGCGGTGCCGCCGATCGCCTGCATTTCGGTGGCCGGGGAAATGCGGTAGCGGACCTGGCTGCGGAGCATGAAATCGCCGAGCCAACTGCTGGCCAGCTGTTCGCCCTGCAGGTTATTGGAGTTCCCGGATTCGGCGTCGGTGCGCCGGTACTCGAGCCGGTTCGACAACGAGAAACGATTGACGTTGCTGGCCAGTCGCAGGATCGCCTTGTCCTGGCGGTTGATGCTGCGCTCGGCGTAGGAGATGTCCTCGAACTTCAGGTCGTAGGACAATCCCGAAGGCAACAGGCGCTGGGTCGCGCCGCTGAATCGCAGGCTCGTCTCGCGCTGCATATTCTGGCTGGGCTCGTTGTACTCGCTGTTGAAGTCGTCGTAAAGCCGCTGCTCGAAGATGATCGACTTGTCGCCTATCCGGCCCTGGGCCGACAGCTGACCCGCCGTGCCGCCGGAGAATTCCTTGGCCAGCACCGCCTGGGTGTAGAGCCCGAAGAAGTTGTTGCGCGCGATAAGGGTGCCGTAGTCCTTGCGCTCGCCGAGCAATGACATCCTCTGGACGCTGCCGGACAGCGACAGCCACGGGCTTATGCCGTAACCGATCTCGGCGTAGTGGTTCCAGGCCCCGTAATCCGGGCTCGGATTGAGGATGGATTCGTCGTCGCGGAACAGGGATTTCTCGTCCTGCAGCGAGAATATCCGGTAGGAGAAGTCGCCGGGCTGGACCATGTCCGAACCGATGACGGTTCGCTCAACCTTTTCCCGTGTTTGGCCCTGGGGTCCGTAGACCACTGTCCGGAAGACGTTGTTGCCGAACTGCAGCGGCACGCCTTCGAATTTGAAATGGCCGTTCTCATCCGATTTGTCGAAGCCGAGCAGCGTTCCGTTGGCGTAGAGCTCGACCTCCCATCCCGGCGGAGAATCGCCCTCGATGGTGGTGGACGAGAATTCGGTCGGCCGGCGCAGCGGCTGGTTGCTCAGGAAAGCGCCCCGGCCCATCTTGCCGCGCGAGGTCAGGGGAGTCACCGGCGAGTAGATGTCGCCGAACTCGTAGCGTGAGGCGTCCAGCGGTCCGAGCAGGCTGTTGTCGTTGACCTCGCGTCCGGCCCGCAGCCTGGCGGTCGTGAGCAGCTTGCCCTCGGAGTGGGAGAGCAGGGTGCGGGTCGTCAGACCGGCCACGTCGCCGCTCGACTGCAGGGTGAACCGCATGTCGGGACTTTCGTCGCGGGTAACGTAATCCGCATTCGCGTCGATCAGGGGCCAGCTCAGCGGCCGGTATTCCGCTTCCCGCAGCGGATAATTGCTGTCGCTCTTCCGGCTTCTGGCCAGGTTGTTGGCCCGGGCCTCGTCGCGTTTCAGGCGGCTCTGCAGCGGCACCATCTCGCGGGGATAGATCCGCACCAGCATGTCGCTGAGCCGGATGTCGATGTCCAGCGGGAACCATGAGGCGAAGAGCTCGCTGTCGATGTAGATGTCGTCGGCGTCGGCTTTGGCGAGACCGGGGTTGAGACCCGCGCGGGAACCGTTCACGAATACGGAACGGCTCCCCAGGTCCAGCGAGAAGGTGCGGTCTTCCGCGATGAACCAGCCGCGGGCCCAACCCTCGTTCGGTCTCGTTTCGATGGCGAATTCGAGGGCGTCGCACAACGCCCCCAAAGGTAGGAGCACCCCGTCGGGATGCGTGTAGCCGATCATGCCCTGGCTCACCCGGTACCTGTCGAGCATCACCTCGAGGATGACGAGGTCATCCTCCGCGAAGGGCGATTCCGCCCCGGGATCATAGCCCCCTTCGCGATAGGGTTCCTCCGCGCGACCGCCCTGCCCGCCGCCGGCAAACGCAGCAGCGGGCGGCTCGATGGCCGCCGCAAGGAGGATCAACAGGAATAGAGCGAGCGGGCGTTTCATCAGTCGGCCGCCACCCTCGGGGCGATCGGAAGCTCGGCCGCGATTGCCAGATCGCCGCCGCCTTCTTCGACCTCGACGTAGGATACGCGCAGCTTGCCGCCGGACAGCTTCATCCCGTCGGGTATTTCCAGCGGAACCCTCAGATTCCGGACCGGCGTCGGGTAATAGACGCCCAGACCGCCCAGGATGGCCAGGTGCTCGGTTTTGCCGTCATCGGCGATGTAGTGGATGTTGAGATCGCCGTAGACCGACCTCTCGCCGGTACGCTCCAGAGGGACGAGCAGGATGGGACGTCCCTGATTGTCGGGCGTCTCGTTCAGCTCGATCGTGCCGAATCGGATCTCCGCCTGGGGGTTGCCGCGGCGAACGATGACCGGAATGGACATCTCGATGATGGCCACGGCGCGGACCCTCAAGTCCCCGGGCTCGTTCTCGATATCCTCGACCGTCGGCACGTCCGGCACCGATTGGAAGGTCAGATGCGACCGGTACTCGCCGTTTTCCAGCGTTCCTCCGCGCGGTGAGCGCAGCATCACGCGAACGGTCTGGCTGCCGTGGGCGGGAATCACGACGCGCCGGGGAGAGAAGCGCAGCATATCCATCGCGAAGCGCTCGCCATGCAGTGTGGAATCGGCGGGCACGATCTGGCCGGTTTCCAGCATCCGCTTGTTCGACAGCGAGATGCGGTAGGTGGCGGCCTCGTCGCCCTTGTTGCTCAGATAGATCGTCGCGACGCGATCCGAGCCGTTGAAGATGATTCTGGTCGGCGCGATGGACACGGCGGAGCCCGCACACGCTTCACGCAGCGAAAATCCGGCCGGTGTCGCCGACAGGATGAGCGTGAACAGGGCTAGGCCGAGTGTCTTGCGGATCATGAAAATTCCTCCCGGGGCGTTGAATGAGCGGACCTCCGGCATGTACGTACCGAATAGTCCTTGAATCGGCTGTGCGTTGAATCGCAACGCTCATGCCATATCCTTGAACGGCAAAGGTGCTCCAAACGTATGCGAAAAGGCTGTTTAGATGAATTGCGGCTCAGGCGGGAAATACGCAGGCGACAAGCATCTGGCCAGAGCGACGAAAAATCCGTCTCCCGGCATATGATCGAATAGGGTTGTTGTCCGGTATTATCGGCGGTTGGGCGGGCCTAGTTGTAATTCACGGTAAACGTGTAGGCCAATGCCTGATTGAACCCCGGCGATGCCAGGGAAGACTGGACGGTCAGGGTGGCGCCGACGGTCAGATCGAGTTCCCCGAGCGCGTCCAGAGCGGCGTTGAGGATCGGGGGCGAACCCTCGCTGGTGGTGAAGCTGGAAAGGTTCAGGCCGTTGCTGTTCTGGGCCACGATGTTGATGTCGACCGTCCGCAGCGCATCGCCCTGAATCGTATAAATGCCGGAAGATATGAAGCCTCCGACGTGAATTCCGCTGGGATCCGATGTGATCGAATCGTTGAGGTCGATCACCACCGAACCGTTCAGATCCACCACCGCGCCGAAGTCCAGTTCCGCCGTTTCCGTGATCGTGATCTGGGCGTACGCCGGCGCCGCTGCCAGGCACAGCAAGGCGCCGATCAGGAGCATCGTCCAGTTCGGTGGAGGATTGGGATATCTGGCGCGTGGCCGTCTGGGCCGCATGACGCGGAACCTCCTCGGGTTCGGTTGCCCGCTATTGGCCGGGAATTCCGAATATCCTGAGGGGCAATGGCCATGCCAGAGCGCATTGCGGATGGAAGTCGTTGACGGACAGTAACCTGGGGCGGTCGAGATCGAATCGGGAATCGAGACGGAGGTGGACAGGAATCGGCCGCATGACGAACCATGAAAAAAGGAGGACGGCTGGGCCGTCCTCCCTTGAATCGATGCTATGGGCGATCGATTAGTTGTAGTTCACCGTGAAGGTGAAATTCAGGCTCTGGTTCGCGCCGGTGGCCGCGGTGGCTGCGACGACGGTGAGGTCGGCACCGATGGTGCAGGCCAGGTCGCCGGCGCCGTCGAGGCTCTCACCGACGACGGGGAAGGTGCCGCCGCCGAGATCGGTCGTGAAGTTGCTCAGGTTCAGGCCGTTGGCGTTGTTGGCCGCCAGGGCGAGGTCGATGGTCTGGTTGGCCGAACCGGAGAACGTGTACACACCACTGGTGGTCGTGCCGCCGGCGTGGATGGCGCTGGCGTCGACGGTGATGGCGTCGAGCAGATCCAGGGTCACGGTACCGTCGGAGTCGTTGACGGCGCCGAAGTCGAGTTCAGTGGTTTCGACCACGGTCAGGGGAATGAACACATCGACTTTACCGTCGTCGGCGAGATCTACCGCGAAGGCGAACCCGGCGAAGCTCAGAACCATGACCAAAACCAGCATACGTGTCGCGAACTTCATTGAACCACTCCTTGCTTGAGGCTCTCGTTCCCCATCCGTGGGGGACTAGGATATTTGAGGGCAGTCCGCACATTCCAGCCCCGCTGATGAAGGTTTCGGTCGCAATCCAGGCGGCTTGATAAAAAAATTAAAAGATTTTCGCGGAGGGTTCCGCCTGGTCCGTGCTAGACTTGAGCCGCAACGACAGCAGAGATCGCATCCAGCTTCGGGATGCGATCCAGGTAGGCGTCATCAGGTGGTCGCTACGTGTTGAAACCCCGGTATTCCAGCGACTTGTTGACGATCGCGGTGATCCTCGCGGTGATCGGCGCGGCCTGCGCAGCCCTGGCTGCGGACTTCCGGTTCTCGGGGAAGGTTGCCGTCCTGCCTTCGGTTTCGGTATCCACCGCGGGCGGCGGGGAACTGGCTCTGCTGACCGGCAACCTGCTTGAAGACCCCGATATCCGACTGGCTTTCCGCGGACCCGTCGACAGCGCGCTCGGTTTCCGGCTGGAAATGCGCGACGCGGACGGCGGCTTGATATCCGTCGCCCGCGTCTCGCTGACCGGCGGCGAAACCCTGGTCCTCGACGACCGGGGCTCCCTGCTCGTTGAACTCGGCGGCCCGGAATTGGAAAACCTGATGGCGTCCGCGGCATCCGGCAGCCGGTTGGCTCTCTGTCTGAACTGCGAATAGCCGGCGCTTCCCCTGTTGATAATGCCGCACCAATATCATCCCCTGGAATGCTCCGAAAAAATCTGGCCAGAGTCGCCGGCGCGTCTATAATCGCTAAAGCGGTCGGTCGATCTCTAACGGCTGCATTTTCCGGAGGATGTCTTGAAACGAGTCATTTTTATTTTTGAGGATCACACCGCCGCCCGATTCCGCCCCTTGGCCTGGGGAACCCCGGTCTACGAGTTGGGATGGGGCATGTTCAACCTGCGCGAGCGGATCGCGTCGGCTGCGGCCGCCGCCTCCGCTGATACCGAGGTTGTGTTGCTGCCGCGGCGCATGCTGGCGCCGCTGCAGTTGGAGTCGCTGCCCACGGGATTATCCTGCGGGTCCGCCGCCGCCTTCGAGGCGTTGGACCGGGCCGAGGAAGCGCTCTTCGTCTCGGCGCGGATCCGCGGAACGGACGCTGATCTGGCCCGGCTGATCGCAGAATCCGATCAGGGCTCCTGTTCCGACGGCCAGGGCCTGCTGGTAGCCCGCCTCGATTCCGCTGCGGCGAACGATCTTTTGCAGCAGTGGGATAGCTGGGACGCTCTGGCCGACGAAGGCGACGGCTGGATCGATGCCGGTGAAATCCCGCCTGCGTGGATCCCCGGCCGGGCCGGCCCCGATCTGACCTCGCCGCCGCCCGCGGCCTGGAACGCTCTCTGGGATCGGATTCCTTTTATAGGAGAGGCCTTGGCCGAGGATATCAACCTGGTCGATGGGAGGGAGTTGTCCGGCAGGACCGTTTTCGGCGCCGTCCCCGCGGCCGACGCCCGTTCTCCCTGGTGCGTCTCTTCCGAATTGCGACCGATATCCGGATTGGATCCCCTTTACGCCATGGGAGCCTCGTTGGGCAGTCCGGACAGGATATGGATCGGCGAGGACGTTGTTTTCGGGCCCGGAGTGGTTATCGACGCTCAGGACGGGCCGGTGATCATCGAGTCCGGGGTGACCCTGCGGCCGGGCGCCGTCGTCGAAGGTCCCGTCTGGCTCGGCGCCGGGTCGCTGATAAAATCCGGGGCGCGTCTCGGCCCGCAATTGGCCGCCGGACCGGGCTGCAAACTGGGCGGCGAGATAGCCGAGAGCCAGATCGGCGCCCTGAGCAACAAGCAGCACGACGGTTTCCTGGGCCATGCCCTGCTCGGCAGCTGGGTCAACCTCGGCGCCGGGACCAATAACAGCGATCTGAAGAACAATTATTCCGAGATCCGGGTCGATGTCGGCCGGGGTCCGGAGCCGACGGGCCAGAGGTTCCTGGGGTTGATGATGGCCGACCATGCCAAGTCCGCCATCGGCACCAACTTCAATACCGGCACGGCGGTTGGTTACTCAAGCAACGTATTCGCAAACGGTTTCCCGCCTAAATTCATGTCGAATTTCAGCTGGGGCGACGGGTGCGGCGAAGCCTACGATCCACAGCGAGCCCTTGCCACCGCCGCCATGGTCATGGAGCGACGCGGGTGTCGTCTGACCGCGGCCCACCGGATCCTGTTCCTCAGGCTTGCCGGCGGCTCCTCCTGATTCCCGATCCGGCCCCATGATGGTGCAAACTGCCTCATGGGGCCTTCATTCTCCTCTCATAACGCAACCATTTTCGATCCCCGCGGCCGACTTGATTTGTCTCGGGGCGTCGGCTTTCTGCATCTATCCTCAATAAATACAATGTTATACGGCAGCGGGGCGGTCGGCCGGGATTCCTGGCACGCGTCTTGGATTACGTGCCAACGCGAGTTGAAGATGTTTCCTGCTCTGACCGGGCTTTGTCTGCTGATCCCACTACGCTCTCCAGTTTGTAGGGTAAGGTTGGTTGGCACGCGGCAGCAGCGGGAAACATCTCAAACTCCACTCTGCGGACATCACCCCGATCCTGTCCCATTTCGCATCATATTTATCATCAATCAGTTGCCATCATCGGCGGGATATTTTTATCTTGCCGTAAACGTGGCGGCGTGATAAAAACAAGTTCATTGGTCGGGGGGCCGAGGCCCCGTGGCACAGAACACCACGGGTAACTTCACGGGAGTAGATCATGACCAAAGCCGAACTGGTCGAATTGATTGCAAGCGATACCGGTGTCAGTAAGAAGGATACCGGAATCGTCGTGAACCTGATTCTCGAGAACATAGGGCGCGCCCTGGTTCAGGGGGATAAGGTCGAGTTGCGGGGATTCGGCAGTTTCAAGGTGAAAGGCCGTCGCTCACGTATCGCCCGCAATCCGAGGACCGGTTCTTCGGTCATGGTGCCGGCGAAACAGGTGCCTTTTTTCAAGGCGTCGAATGAGCTGAAGGCCCGCCTCAACACCGGAACAGCCGACGCTCCGGCGGAGGAGCCGGTGCCGGGTTCGCTTCCTGGAATTTGATTCGGGAGCCGAACGCTGTTATAGTGTGTTGTTGCCGTTCGCGCTGCGCGTGGGCGCCGTGTGCCGTCCGCAACCGCGAAGGAATCTGGTCCCGCGGCGGACGGCCCATCTGGAGAGTACGGTACTGAAACTGAAAAGGTGGTTGGAATGCCCAACGGGAGAAAGCGCAAGCGCAAGAAGATTGCTACGCACAAGCGCAAGAAGCGTTTGCGTAAGAACAGGCACAAGAAGAAGTAGCCTGATCGCATGAGAACCGGCGCCTTTCGGGGTGCCGGTTTTTTTTGGCTTTACAGTTGGAACGTTAATGGCATAGATATTTGTGTCCGGGTCAGCTGAACAGCGCAGTCCCGTCCGCGCTATCCGCCAAGGAGGCTGGATGATGTCCTTTGGGAACAGCGAGCGCCGCAAGTCACAGAGGGTCGATGCTAACCTCAGGTTGAAGGTCCAAATTCCTCTGGCCGACGGCAGCTTGCAGCCCGCGACCATGGAGACGCTGAACATCAGTTCGTCCGGAGTCTATTTCCGGTCCGATCACTTCATGGAGCCGATGACCAAGCTGAACATGATCCTTGATCTGCCTTTGCCCGCCGAGGGTGAGGGCGAGATGCGGATGGCCGCCGCCAACTGTGAAGGCATAGTTGTGCGCGTCGTCCCCGAGGACCCCGATGCCCAGGTGGACAGTTTCGAGGTCGCAGTCTTCTTCACCCAGATCGAGGACCAGGGCCGTGAGTATCTCAAGCAGCACATCGCCATGCTGCTGACATCCGCCTGACGCCCGTCCGACCGACAGCACAAGCCCCGGAATCCGCCCCGGCGGCTTTCAAGCATTCCGGACGGTATTTGGACAGGGGTGACCCGATAGCGGCCACCCCGCCCCGTTCCCGATCCTCCCAATCAGTGTTTTCCCGTCTCCTATAGCCGGTTCTCCCCGGGCACGGCCCTTGCGGTTACGGCTGCGTGACAATGCAGTCGATCCGGACCCAGGGAGGGAAACCGTGCTCAAAAGTCTGCGCACAGCCGAAACCGGGATGAACATCCAGTTGACCCGCACCAACGTGTTGGCCAACAACCTGGCCAACGCCAATGCGACCGGCTTCAAGCAGATGCTCGTTCAGGTGACCGAGCAGGCGGCCGTAAGGTCTGCCGGCGATGGACTGCCGCAGCCGGTGGCGGCGGAGTCCGCGGCCGGCGAGACGTCGGCTCCCGCGCTCGACTCCATTCGCGACGTCATTCTCGACTGTCGCGCCCCGATCGACATGTCACAGGGAGAGCTGCGCCATACCGGTCACTCGACCGATGTCGCCCTGCACGGGCCCGGCCTCTTCAAGGTCCAGCGCGACGGCCAGGAATTCTACACGCGCAACGGTTCGTTCACCCTGGATCAGAACCGGCGCCTGACGACCTCGTCCGGCGATCTGGTGCTCGGCACCGGGGGACCCATCGAGATTCCCGACGGCGAATTGCAGATCGGCACCGACGGGGCCCTGACCGTGGGCGGCGCCGAAGTGGGCCGGCTGGCGGTCGTCAGTATCGAGGAC
>CAZYDJ010000070.1:0-12884 GCA_964646035.1 uncultured Fibrobacteraceae bacterium
GCCGGCGCTCGCCGACGGGGTCTTTGATCAGAACGGAAGGTCGTCCGCTACGCCTCGAACTCGACTCCCTGGGCCAGATGGACTTCGCCGCCCCAGTTGATGGTGTTGGTCTGACGACGCATATAGGCCTTCCAGGAATCGGATCCGCTCTCGCGGCCGCCTCCGGTCTCCTTCTCGCCGCCGAACGCCCCGCCGATCTCGGCGCCCGAAGTGCCGATGTTGACGTTGGCGATGCCGCAGTCGGAGCCCTTGTAGCTCATGAAGGCCTCGGCCTCGGCGACGCTGTCGGTGTAGATGGCCGACGACAGGCCCTGCGGCACGTCGTTGTGCATCCTGAAGGCTTCTTCGATCTTCCGGTACTTCATCACGTAGAGAATCGGGGCGAAGGTCTCGGTCTGGACGATCTGGGCCTTGTTCTCGATCTCGACGATGGTCGGCAGGACGTAGGTGCGGCTGCCGTTCTTCTTCATGGCCTTGCCGCCGTAGAGCACTTTGCCGCCCTGCTCGGCCACGGCCTTCAAGGCATCCTCGTAATCCTTGACCGCACCCTCGTCGATCAGCGGGCCCATCAGGGTCTTGGGATCGAGGGGATCGCCGATCCGCACCTTCTGGTAGTTGTTCACCAGCTTGGCGACGAAGGTCTTGTAGATCTTCTCGTGGATGATCAGCCGGCGGGTCGAAGTGCAGCGCTGGCCGGCGGTGCCGACGGCGCCGAAGAACGCGGAAGCCAGGGCTCCCTTCAGGTCGCACTTCTCCGAGATGACCAGGGCGTTGTTGCCGCCCAGTTCGAGGATGGTGCGGCCCAGGCGCTCGCCCACGACCCTGCCGATGCGCCGGCCCATGCGGGTCGAGCCGGTGGCGCTGATCAGGGGCACGCGATGGTCGGCCACCAACTTCTCGCCGATGACCGCGCCGCGGCCGACCACGACGCTGCTCACGCCTTCGCCGATGCCGTTGGCCTTGAATACCTCGTTGGCGATGTTCTGGCAGGCGATCGCCGTCAACGGAGTCTTGCTCGAGGGCTTCCAGACCGCCACATCGCCGCAGACCCAGGCCAGGGCCGTGTTCCAGGCCCAGACCGCGACCGGGAAGTTGAAGGCGGTGACCACTCCGACCACGCCCAGCGGCTGCCACTGCTCCATCATGCGATGCATGGGGCGCTCGCTCTGCAGGGTCGGCCCGCTCAGCATCCGGCTCTGGCCGACGGCGTAATCGCAAATGTCGATCATCTCCTGGACCTCGCCCAGGCCCTCGGTCAGGATCTTGCCCATCTCCAGCGACACGAGGCGTCCCAGCATCTCTTTCTTCTCGCGCAGCGCGACGCCGAGCTGGCGGACGATTTCACCGCGATGAGGGGCGGGCACCGTGCGCCAGGCCACGAAAGCCTTCTGCGCCTGGTTCATGACCTTCTGATAGTCCTTGGCTCCCGCCTGTTCGATCTCGGCCAGCAGGCTGCCGTCGATCGGGCTGCGGCTCTGGAGCATGTCGCCGCTGCCGGCGAACCACTCGCCGCCGATGTTGGCGCCCTTCATCTTCTTCTTCAGGCCGAGGGTCCGGAACAGCTTGTTCATCTCCTGAGTCGTCATTTCTCCTCCAGATTCAGGCGCGAGCCTTCAGGTTCTCGGTACTCTCTTCACAGACTATCCCCATCCCGGCCAAACGATCCAGGACAGGCTCATAGATATCCTTGCCGATGGGCCGCAACACGCCGGTGGCCGCAATGCCGCCCTCGATGATCTGCCGGACCGCGATGGCGACCGGCAGGGTCACCGTGCGGGCCATGGCGCTGTCGCCGCCGGGTTCGCCGTAGGCGGCCAGACGCGATGTGATCCGCTCGGTCCTGCCGTCGGGATAGAGGGCCTTGAACTCGTGGAACATGACCAGCAGATCCCGCTCGCCGGGAGCGAAGACCAGGCGCTCCTGCATGGCATCGCCCAGGACGTCCAGCGGCGATATCCGGTCGCGCGCGATCGGAGTCTCTGCGAGAAGGCCCAGCCACTCGAGATTCAGTATCGGCAGCGAGGCCGCCGGCAGGTCCAGCTTGGCGGCCACCGCGGCGCGGACATCGTCGCAGTCGCCGCAGCCGGCGAGGCGGCGCAGCAATCCGGCCCGGGTCAGGCCGGTGGCGTCGATCTCGTCGATTTCGAGCAGGCCGAGGCGGCGGTAGTTGAACAGGCAATCGCACCAGCCGGGATAGCGAAGCGTGCCGCGGAACATGGTGCGCACACCTTCCAGACCGTAGATCCGGATGTAGGCGATGGAGTCGCGGTTGGGATAGGCCTCGAAGTCGCCGACGCCGGGCACCGCCAGCATATGCATGTTGCGGAACAGACGCTCGCCGGGCACCTCGATCTTGACGCCGCCGCTGAGGTAGCTGGCGTTGTTGCGGCCGGCCAGCAGCACTCCGCGCGGAGCCCAGGAGAACTTGTATCCGAAGGGATTGTCATTCGCCTCCCGTGCGGGCAGACCGCCGCAGTAGGATTTGAACGAGACGATCTCGCCGCCGGCGTCGCGCACGGAGTCGATGACCCGCATCGCGGACATATGATCGATGCCGGGGTCCACGCCGATCTCGTTGAGGATGGTCACTCCGGCGTCGCGGGCGGCGGCGTCCAGCGCTTCCATCTCGGGAGCGACGTAGGAAGCGGTCACCATCGACTTCTTCTGGTCGATGCAGATCCTGGCCACCTTCGGATGGAATCCGTAGGGGGCCAGACTGACGGTCAGATCACATTCGCCGACCAGGGCGGCGACGGCGTTCGCATCGGAAAAATCCAGGGCCACGGCCCGTCCGCGGGGATGGCCGTCGATCATGGCCTCCGCGCGTTCGACTTCCATGTCGGCCTGGATCAACTCGTAATCGTTTTCCAGCAGATGGCGGACCAGCGGCCGCGCCACCAGCCCCGCCCCCAGAACCAGCACCTTAGGCAATTCGGATCCTCCGATCGATTCACTCGGCCAAGTACTGCGCCATGTACCCGTACGCCGGAGTCAGTTCTCCGCGATGCAGGATGACGGCGCGTTCGAGATGCGTCGGCAGTTCCAGGTCCTTGAAATCGGCCTTCCAATCGGCCCGGGCCAGATGCTGGACCATGTCGCGCAGCACCCGGCTGAAATGTTCGGAAGATTCCTTGGGCAACTCGCAGGGCAGGTTGTCCACGGTCATCATCACCAATCCCCGGCCCTCGACCCCGTCGACTATGGAGCCGTCGGGTCCGAAGACGAAGTTGGGCTCGTCGGGCGATGTCGCCTTGACGGTCGTCTCGATGCTGCCCTCGATATCGCAGCTGATGTCGCCGACCACCTTCAGCCGCGGCTCGGCGCCGCCGGCGAAGGCCCCGGCCACCCAGTCGCGGGTCACCAGCCGGGGATAGCGCTCTTCCCAATAGATGGTGTTGACCAGCATGTCCAGATGAGGAAGATGTTTCGCGAAGCAACCGGTGTAGCGCTCGGGGTTGTCGTAGTAATCCTGCAGCTTGAACCGCCCACCGGCGACCGGCTCCACCATGTCGCTCTCGCGGAATACAACGACCGCCAAGGGGCTGTCGCCCGCGATCTCGGCGGCCCGAGGCAGATCGGTCACATCGATGGTCTTGTGGGGCAGCCACTCCAGGACCGCCTGGGCTCCGTTGGAAACGTTGCCGTAGCCCGCTATGCCGATCACCAGCGGTCCGTCGCCCGCGCCCGCGGCGCCGAGGCGATCGCCGATATCCCTGATGCCGGTCTCGGCGGCCCCGAGATCCCCGTATTGCCACGGTTGCCGCAGATCCGCCAGCGGCGTCGGCCTGCCCTGCGCCTGCAGCCGCAGCCCGAGTGTACGCAGCGACTCGATCATGCCCGCGTAACCGGCGTGGATGCTGAAGAAGATCAGCCTGCGCCCGTCGTCGTCGGCGATCTTCTCGTAGTCGACCAGCGAGCAGCCCAGCTCCATCATCCGGCGCAGGTTGGGCATGTTGTAATCCTGCCCCTTGGCCGTATGGGAAAAGCAGATGTAGGCCTGTCCCTCGCGCAGCAGATCCATCGGGATCTCCTTGACCGCGACGATGAGTCCGGCGCTGGAGAGATCCTCGGACATCTCGATCCCCAGGCCGCTGTAGGCTGCGTCGGGAAAGATGCGGATGGGCGAAGGCTGGACGAAGATGTCGAGGCCGTGGTCACGGCTGATCGCATGCAGATCGGAGGGGGTCAGCGGTACGCGGCGCTCCCACTTGTTCTTATCTTCGCGACGTACTCCGACACGAACCGTCATGGCCGAGCCCTCCCCTCGCAGAAGTCATTGAATCAAGGGCGGTAGACCCGCCGAAGGCACCGGGCCAAAGCTAGTTTTCCGCACTGGGTGAGTCAAGCGCAGTCACCTGCGGGCGCCCGGGCTCAGGGAGATCCGACGAGCAGCAGATAGACCAGAGGCAGGGCGATCCCCACGGCCAACATCAACCCGCCCCGCCCGGCCAGCCCCCGCCGCCCGCGAACCAGGAAAATGCCGCTGATCGCGAGCAGGGCCAAAGCGACCGCGAAGATGTCGGCGGTCCAGGTCCAGAAACCCTTGCCGGTGTTGAGGTGCATGAAGTTCAAACGGGACAGCAGGGGCCGGCGCACGAAACCGCGGCGCACCACCTCGCCGCCGATCAGGTCGACGTCGAGGGTGGCGCCCTCGACGAAGACCTGCAGCAGATCCGGCTTGGCCCGCCAGACGTTCTTGACCGGCTCGTCGAGAGCCAACCGCTCCAGGACCAGGCCCCGAATCTGCTCGGTCGGGCCGTCGCCGACGGGTTCGATGCGGAAGGTCTCGACACCTTGGCGGTAGTTCGGATTCCAGTGGTGGGCGTGATTCACGGCCACGCCGCTGATCGCGTAGACCAGAGTCAGGCCGGCGGCCAGATAACCGATCTCGCGATGGATCCAGCGACAAGCTTTACGGAAACCGTCCACCGGCTACTCCGCGGCGGCCGCGGTGGCGACGGCGCCGGTGCCGGCGATCTCATAGAGCGTCATGCACTCGGTCATCGACTCGGGGTCGAAGTCCTCGCCCTTCTTCTGCGCCTCGTATGAGCAGACCTTGCGGCTGGTCTCGAGGTCCAGCTTGTTCGACTTGAAGACACCCTCGACCACGACATGGTCGCCGATGATCTCCATGGGGAAGACGATCTCCCCGTCCTTCACCTTCATGCGGATGACTTCGCCCTCGCGGTCGGAGGAGATGTTCAGCCAGCAGCCGCGGTGGGGGCAAGTGGCGACGGCGGTGCCCTCGACCCGGATGGTTTCGCCGACCCACTGCTCGGGAGCATCGAGGATCCGGCTGATCAGAACGGTGTCGGGAGCGCTGACGCCGCCGCCGTAGACGGTACATTCCCCGTCTCCGGCCAGAACAGGGGCGCAGACGAGCAGCATGACGGCGATCAGCAGAATTCTCAGTCGCATGGGAAATCCTCCGTAAATAATCCAGATTAAGCCGAGTATTAATTAGGGGAATCTGGCACGAAGACCGCGCCAAGGCAAGCCCCGACGGATCAGCCGGCGAGCAGGAATTTCAGTGCGCCCGGGATGCCGTCGCGCCAGTTGATCCAATTGTGGCCGGCGGAGCGGAACTCCACGCGATGGTCGTAGCCGCCTTCGGCCAGGGCGTCGCGGATCTTCAGATGTTCAGCGTAAAGCCACTCCAGACGGCCGCAGTCCAAATACCAGCGCAGCCGCGGCGCCTCTGCCGAAGCGATCATCGCCTGGAACCATTGCGAACCGCCGAACGGATCCGGAAGCGAATCATCGGGTCCCATCAAAAAGGCTCCGGATTGGGATGCGACCCCGGCGAAGAGGGTTGGATGCAGGCAGGCGATCCACGCCGAGCACAAACCGCCGAGGCTGGCCCCCATCGCGAAGCGAACACCGTCACACGGGGCCCGGCCTTCGACAGCCGGGATCAGTTCCTCGACCATGAAGCGGCGGAAATCAGCGTTGAAGAAGTAGTCGCGGCCGCGTTCGACCGGCTGGACACAGACGTAACGGGCTGACGGGATCTCTCCGGCCTGCTCCAGCGCCGCGGCGATTCGCGGCAGGCGCCCCCATCCGAAATAGGCCTTGTCGTCCTGCAGATAGATGGTGGGCCGCGGGGTGGTGAAGTCGGAATCCGGCGAATGGACCAGCACCCGGTGGCGGCGGGAACCGTCTTTCGACTCCAGCCAATAACGGCGGGTCGCGCTGCCGGAGGTGAGGGCCGGGCCGTCGGCCAGGGAGTTGGGGCGGTATCGCGGCCCGACCAGGGCGCAGGCGTGGGGCCACCAGGGGTTGCGGCGATCCTTGTTGTCGGGATCGGGCCGCGGTTCGCCGGCGGCGTCGAGCCAGGCGTATTCGAAGTACACGTCGTCGGGCAGCGAGAACGGGCGCAGTTCCGCGACCGGCAAAGGCGAACGGCTCCAGTCGTGCAGGTCGCTCAGCAGATGGGTCGCCCACTCGGGCGGCGTGAGGCTCACGTCCATCGCGTACTCAGTTCAGCGAGCGGCCGGTCTTGCGGCGCAGCGTTTCAACCTTGTCGTCGAGCCGGCCTCCGTCCGAGTCGCGCCAGTCGATCTTGATCTGGCAGGCGATGCGGCCGGAGTCGGCCTTCATGGCCTCGAAACAGCGGTCGACCACGGCCATGACCTCCTCCCACTCCCCCTCGATGGTCGTTCCCATCGGGCCGAGGCGGTACGGCAGGCCGCTATCGTCGATTATCTCGAGCGAACGCTTCACGTAATCTGAAACCGACGCGCCCTTGTCGGTCGGATACATCGAGAATTCCAGCAGGACCACGACAGCCTTCTTTCGTGATTCGGATCGGAGCGCCGGGCCTGAACCCGGCAACGAACCATCTGGGGTCAAGATAGGGCATCCACGTCGATCCGGGACATCTGAATGTTGCCTTCGCCGCCGAGCGGATCCAGCCCGGGCTGGCCCGCGAGACCGCTTCGATGGTATCCTGTGCCCGGATCCGCGACCGGACAGAGCGCTATCAGGATTCCGAAACGGGGATGGTTCGGGAAATGCCACATCTGCCCCATGACAACGCCCTGCTGGCCTTGGCCGTTCTTCTGATCGGCAGCCTCTCGGCCGGAACGCTCGCCAAGCGGTTCCGTCTGCCTTCGGTCACCGGACAGATCCTGGTCGGCATCCTGCTCGGGCCCGCGGTGCTCGACCTCTTCAACATCGAAGTGGTGCACGGCCTGCAGCCCCTGATGCATTTCGCGCTCGGACTGATCGCCGTCGCGGTGGGCAACCATCTCAACCTGCGGCGATTGCGCAACGCGGGCAAGCGGTTGGGGTTGCTGATCGCCCTGGAATCGACGCTGACCCCGGTCCTGGTCTTCGGCACCCTGGTCCTCACCGGAGCGCAGTGGTCGCTGTCGATCCTGCTGGCCGCGATGGCCGTATCCACCGCTCCGGCGACGATCGTCGCCCTGGTCAAGGAAACCCGCGCCCGCGGAGTGATGGTCAAGACCCTGGTCGCCGCCGTCGCCCTGAACAACCTGGCCTGCATCTCGCTCTTCGAACTGGCCCGATCCATCAGCCAGATGGACATGGTGCCGGGAACGGTGATGAACGTCGGCGGAGTCGCCGTCTCGCTGCTGCGCGAGTTCGGGCTGGCCACCGTGATCGGCGCCGGCATCGGGCTGCTCCTGGAATTCCTGACCCGCCGCGAAATCGCCTCCGACCGTCTGGCCACCGCCTCGCTGGTGGCGATCTTCCTGACTTCCGGACTGGCCGACGCGCTGGGTGTTTCCTCGTTGATGGCCTGCATCTTCCTGGGGATCACCCTGGCCAACGTGAATCCGGACCGGGACGAGATCGGCCACCATGTCTTCGCCAACTTCGAATCCGCCGTCTTCGCTGTTTTCTTCGCCCTGGCCGGGATGGAGTTGGACTTCAGCCTCGTGCCCGCCGGCGGTCTGCTGGCGCTGCTGGTCGTCGTTTCGCGGGGGGCGGGCAAGATCCTGTCCGCGCGAGTCGCGATGGCCTTGGCCGGCACCACCGAGCGGGTGAAGCGTAACCTGGGTCCGGCCCTGATCCCCCAGGCCGGCGTCGCGGTCGGACTGATCCTGGTGATCCGCAAGGACCCGGTCTTCGCCGGGATCGCCGACATGCTGCTGGCGGTCGGACTGACATCCGTCCTGATCAACGAGATCATCGGCCCGATAATGTGCCGCGCCGCCCTGGAACGATCCGGCGATACCGGCGGCGACCAATCGCATCTGACCGACGTCGTGGGCGAGGAGAACATCGTCACCGATCTGCGCGACGGCGCCAAGGAAGAGGTGCTGCGGAACCTGGCCGGACTGATGATCCATTCACACGATCTGGACATCGATCGCGAACGATTGGAGGCGGCCATCTTCGCCACCGAAATGGAGATCACAACCTGCATCGGCAACGGCCTGGCCGTCCCCCACTGCGTATGCGACCAGTTGGACCGGCTGGTCGGGGTCGTCGGAATCCACCATCAGGGCCTGCCTTTCAACACCCCGGACGGACGGCCCGTCCACTGCGTCGTGATGCTCGCATCCCCGCCGGACGAGCAGGACCGCTACCAGCAGGTCCTGGCCCATCTCGTGCGCTCGGTCGGCACCAACCGCAAGCTCCAGCATCTGTTATACAAGGCCCAAAGTCCGGCCCACGTCTGCGAAATACTGCTCGCCGAGGATCCCGAGGACCTGGACGATCTGCTGGCGGAAGCCGCCAACTGATCCGGATCGGCGGCCGCTGTGGTTCAGATGTGGTTCGCCTTGATCCAATCGGTCATCTCTTGCCGGTCGACCGGCCGGCTGGGGCACTTCGCGGCGAAGAACTCCGCTTCCTGCTGATCGAGGAGATTGTCCAGGTGCTCGCGGGCGATCAGCAACAGTTGCCTGCCCATCGCCTGGCAATCCTCGCATCCCTCCTGGAAATCGGAAACGCGCCCGTCGACCCGCTTTTCGATCCCGCTGTGGCGATGGTAGAACTCGCCGATCTCGCTCTCGATCACATCGCAATTGGGGCAGGCGCCGAAGAATCCGTGCGCCCAGGAATCGGTCCCCTGCCAGGTCACCTTGGCCCACCAATGTCCCATCGGGGATCCGAACCGGCGATAGGCGT
Source organism: uncultured Fibrobacteraceae bacterium (assembly GCA_964646035.1). Lineage (GTDB taxonomy): Bacteria > Krumholzibacteriota > Krumholzibacteriia > LZORAL124-64-63 > LZORAL124-64-63 > CAYLMM01. The sequence goes on from CAZYDJ010000070.1 coordinate 9,100, forward strand.
GCACCGTGGCCCCGGCCAATTTCAAAGCTTCGTCATAATGCATTCCAGCCTCCAGGAAATGCGGTATAGTCCCCCTTGATCATAGGCGATATGGACAGGCCCAGGCAACCGGGTTTTGGCGAACCCGCCGCAACCGGGATGCGTCTCTTGCGTATTCCTTCCGGCCGCGCCCCTGCTGTCCCTAGTCCAAGGAGTGATCAGTGATATTCCAGACTATTCCCATCACCCGCACCCCCCCGTCGCTATTCCTGCTGATCATCATCTCCTTGGCGCTTCTGCTGATCCTGGTTCCCGTAGCCGGCAGTTGCGGCTCGCTGGACATCCCGCCCGGCGAATTCGGCCTGAGCTTCGGCAATTCCAGCAACTTCACCGGCCTGCGCCTGAATCTCGAGGATCGGGATGTCGAACGGATCAACGGGATCTCGCTTTCTCTCTGGCATTCCCTGGATTCGATCGACACCGACAACTTCGCCGACGGTCCCAATCCCAACGCGGAATACAACGGCATCGTGCTCTGCCCGGTGGCGGTCAGCGGCTATGCGATCCGGGGAGTCGGAGCCGGCCTGATCGGAGTGGGGGCCGCCGAGATCCACGGCGTGGGAGCCGGAATGCTCGGCGTGGGCGCCGACATCTTCCAAGGAGTCGGATTCGGCGGGCTCGGGGTCGGCGGCGACAAACTGACCGGAATCTTCTTCGGCGGGCTCGGAGTCGGCGGCGACAGCATCGACGGCATAGCCTTCGGCGGCCTCGGAGTCGGCGGCGACAGTTTCCGCGGAGCCGGGTTCGGCGGGCTCGGGGTCGGCGGCGACGAATTGACCGGAATCTTCGTGGGCGGGCTCGGAGTCGGCGGCGAAAAGGTGATTGGGGCCTGCCTGGGCGGGCTCGGAGTCGGCGGCGAAGAATTGACCGGGGCGTTCTTCGGCGGACTCGGGGTCGGCGCCGAAGAGTTGACCGGCGTCTCGATGGCCGGACTGGGAATCGGCGCGGAGCAGTTGGCCGGCATGCATTTGACCACCGGCTACCTCCGGGCCGATGATTTCGACGGCTTCGGAGCGGCGGCCTACTCCCGGGTCAACGGCCGGATGCAGGGTCTGGTGATCGGAATCTTCAACTACGCCACCGAACTCCACGGCGTGCAGATCGGACTGCTGAACTACGCGAAGAACAATCCGCGCGGCTTGAAGTTGTTGCCGATCCTGAACGCTCATTTCGACTGATAATCAGATAATCAACGGAGCCGTCCCGCGACCGGGGGCGGCTCCGCTTTTTCAGGCCAGGATGTCGGGCGGTTCTTCGTCCGGATGTTCGCCGGCCTCGGAATAGACCGTGCCCGGGGAATCTCCGGGGCGGGGATCGCCGGGTTCGCTCAACTCGATCGAGACGTACCAGGCCCAGGAAGCGATCGGAGGGAAGACCTTGAATATCCAGCGGTCCAATCCCTCCAGGACCCGATAAACCGGAAAGAAGAACCGGGTCTTGAGCAGCAGCAGCGACAGGAACGAGGACAGGTGGAAATAGGTCAGTTCGACCTTGCCGAAATTCCGGCGCAGCAGGGCCAGTTCGCCGCGGACCAGGGGATGCTCGTCCTCGGTGCGCCACTGGGGCGTGAGCTTGCGGAAGATGTTAAGGGCCGGATTATGGCCGAGGGGCTCGAGGAAAAGGGCCCGTCCCCGCGGCCGCATCACCCTCGCCAATTCGGAGAGGGCCCGCGGCAGGTCGAGGTGATGCAGGATGGCGGTGCCGACGATCAGGTCGAAGCTGTCGTCGGGAAAGCTCATCGCCTCGGCGTCCATCTCGATGAAGCGGGCGTTGCCGAGATTCCGCCGGTGGGCCTCCTCCGCGGCCTTGACGATCGCCACAGAAGAGATGTCGATGCCGACGACCTCGGCGCCCTTCTCGGCCAGGGGCAGGGCGTGTGACCCGATGCCGCAGCCGTATTCGAGAACCCGCTTGTCGGCGCAGTCGGCGAAGACCCGCCCACGGAAGAAATCCTCGCTGGTCCTAGTCAATGCGTAATAGCGATAGAGCGGCCGCCTGGTATGCCCGGCGAAACCCTCGTCGAAGAATTTTTTCTCGTCGGCTTTTCCCATCTATCACTCCCCCGTTGCGATTTGATTTCATATCAGGTTATCACCGTCAACCGGCGGTGTAAACCGCGGGAGGTCTTGCAATCGACCGCCGAAGCGCTCTATGCTGGCGAGGCGATCCGATCAGAGACCACTCGAGCCGAGGAGCCTTATCATGGAGCACAAGCTGCCGGACCTGCCGTTTCCCCTGGACTCCCTGGTTCCGCATATCTCCGCCGAGACCCTGGAGTACCATCACGGCAAGCATCACGCCGCCTACGTCGCCAACCTGAACAAGATGATCGGCGATACCGAATTCGCGGATATGGATCTCGAGGAAATCGTCCTGAAGTCCAGCGGCGGCATCTTCAACAACGCCGCCCAGATCTGGAATCACACCTTCTACTGGAAGTGCCTCTCCCCCGACGGCGGCGGCGAGCCCTCCGGCGACCTGGCCGAGGCCATCAAGAAGACCTTCGGCGGATTCGACAAGTTCCGCGACGCCTTCACCCGCAACGCGGTCGGCACCTTCGGTTCGGGATGGGGCTGGCTGGTCCAGAATCCGGACGGGGAACTCGATCTGCTGAGCACCGGAAACGCACAGACGCCGATGACTTCCGGCAAGCGGGCCCTGCTGACCTGCGACGTCTGGGAGCATGCCTACTATGTAGACTACCGCAACGCGCGACCCAAATACGTCGAGGCCTTCTGGAACCTGGTCAACTGGGAATTCGTGGCTTCCCAGCTGCGCTGAGGCCGGACCTGTTGCGGAATTCCCGGGATCTCCGTAACTTGATTCCAGCTGAAGGAACCGGGAACTCGTGCAACAGTGTTCAACGAAATAAGATTGAGAAAGAGCGCGCAGCCTGACGTTTCCGACAGCATCAGGGGGGCTTGTAAAGGCTCCCCTTTTTTCTGCCCCGCTGTTCCGACTAGCAATTCCGAGCCTTTTTATCCTATATTATGGCGTACAACTCGCCGCCCAATCCGGCCGGCGTCCGCAGCCCCATAATCGGAAGGTCCGGTCATGGCCCAGCCCCGCAGCACGACAACGATCACGACCCTTCTCGCCGTCGCGGTGATCATGGTCGCCGCGAATATGCTCGCCGCGAACGCCGCAGTCGCCCAGGAATTCCCGCGCCTGGGTCTTTCCGCCGCCCCGGACCGCTACGAGTCGATCATCGAGACCGAGGCCGGCTCTCCGTTCACGCTGTACATCATCGCCACCGGATCCGATGACCGGGAAAAGCTGCCTTTCGACCTCAAATCAGTTGATTGGGTGGTCTATTCGGCCTGCTGCGGCGACTCTCCGGTGCTGATCACCGAGATCGTATTCCCGCAGAACACCACCGCCGAGGGCAATCCGTATTTCGGTATGCGAACCACCGCCGCCGCGGATTGCATCGCCGAACCCACCGTCCTGCTCGCAACCCTGGTCTTCGACTGGATCCCGGCCACCCGGGCCAGTTTCACGCTGGCCGCCGGAGCCATAGTTCCCGCCGTCGACTGCGAAGGCGCCGAGCATGTGCTGGCCGGCCTCAACGTGGAAGTTCTGGTCAAGGGAGGATCGCTGGTTCCCAACGGCGATCCCACCTGGGGACGCTTGAAATCCTATTTCCGCTGATTCTCAGAGATTTTCGGCCAGATAACCGAAACAGGCTTCGAGATCATCGTGGCGCCAGCAGGCGATGTCGTCGAGCGGGGTTTCGCCGTCGTTGA
>CAZYDJ010000071.1:0-12847 GCA_964646035.1 uncultured Fibrobacteraceae bacterium
GCGGTCGTGGCCACCGACGTCTCCGACTCCTTCCTCGACCAGAACGACCTGAGGCGCAAGGTCATCGCCGCGGACAACGATCAGGAAGTCATCGATGCCTGCCTGGCGGCAAAGCTGCCGCCCGAGATCTACGACGATCTCGAGTTCTTCCTCGACGAGGTGCGCTACCCTCTGGCCGTCCGCTCTTCGAGTCTGCTCGAGGACGCCCAGTGCCAGCCGTTCGCCGGCGTGTACAACACCTATATGCTGGCCAATAACCATGACGACGTCAAAGTTCGACTGGATCAGCTATGTGACGCTATAAAGCTGGTTTACGCGTCAACATTCCTGCAGAGCGCGAAGGCGTATCTGAAGGCGACCGCCAACCGGGTCGAGGCGGAAAAGATGGCCGTGATCATCCAGCAGGTGGTCGGCCGCCGCCACGACAATTATGTCTACCCGGATTTCGCGGGCGTGGCCCACTCGACCAACCACTACGCATCCGGGGAATTGAAACCGGAGGACGGCGTCGCTCTCGTCGCCCTGGGACTGGGGCGAACCGTGGTCGAGGGAGGCAAGTCGCTGCGATTCTCTCCCCGGCATCCACAGCGTCTGCCCCAGTTCGCGACGATCAAGGACACGCTCGATACCAGCCAACGCCAGTTCCAGGCCATTGACGTGAGCGACCCCGAAGCCTACCCCCGTCCGCGCGAGGAGGACAATGTCGTCACTCTCGATCTGGCGGCGGCCGAAGCCCACGGCACGCTGGATGCGGTGGGCTCGGTCTACAGCCACGAGAACGGCGCCATCTACGACGGCATCCACCGTGACGGAGTGCGTCTGGTCACATTCGCGCACGTTCTCAAGTCGGGCGTCTTCCCGCTGCCGGAAGTGCTGACCTTCCTGCTCGAACTCGGTTGCCGCTGCATGAACTGCGCGGTCGAGATGGAATTCGCCGTCAGCATCGACCCCGGCGGCGGCCAGGATACGTTCGGCCTGCTGCAGATCCGTCCGCTGGCCGCCGAGCACGAGACCCCGAAGCTGAACCCCGATCTCTGCGTCCCCGAGAACACGATTATCTCGACCGAAGTGTCGCTGGGCAACGGCCGCTATGCCGGGATCAGGGACGTGGTATATGTTCCCCGCGGCCGTTTCGACCGTTCGCAGACCACTGCGATTGCCGAGGAAGTCGGACGCTTGAATACGTTGCTCTCGGGTCAGGAGCAGCCCTACCTGCTGGTCGGGCCGGGCCGCTGGGGATCGGCCGACCGGTGGCTGGGCATCCCGGTGCAGTACACCCAGATCGCGGGCGCGGCGGTGATCATCGAGACCGATCTCGACGATTTCAAGGTCACGCCCAGCCAGGGCACCCACTTCTTCCAGAACCTGACCTCGTTCCAGGTCGGCTACCTGACCGTCAACCAGGCCAGCGGCGGCGGCTACATCGACTGGGACTGGCTTGACTCGCAACCGGTGGCCGCGGAGACGAAGCACCTGCGGCACGTGCGGTTGGAGAAGCCGCTGACCGTGCTGATCGACGGCCGCAGCGGAAGAGCCGCGGTCTTCAAACCGGAGGCGCAGCTTCCCGCGGCGGCTCCCGACGCAGTTTGCCGTTGAGCCTGCCGGCTTTCGGCTGAGGAGAAAAATGACCGCTGACAATTCTTTCAATCCCTTCGCGGTGGCCCGGGCCCAGTTCGACCACATCGCCGATATGCTCGATCTCGAGAAAGCGGCCCGCGACCTGCTCCGAACGCCGATGCGCGAGCATCATTTCAGCATCCCGGTGCAGATGGACGACGGGCGGTTTGAGATCTTCCAGGGATTCAGGGTGGTCCACAACGATGCCCGGGGTCCGGCCAAGGGCGGCATCAGATTCCATCCCGAAGAGACCATCGACACGATGCGCGCCCTGGCGATGTGGATGTCCTGGAAATGCGCGGTTGTCGATATCCCGTTGGGCGGCAGCAGCGGCGGCGTGATCTGTGATCCCCATACCCTGAGCCTGCGCGAACAGCAGGCGATCTGCCGCGGCTGGATCCGCTGCTTCCACCGCGATCTCGGCCCCACCGCCGACGTTCCCGCTCCGGATGTGATGACCGGCGCCCGGCATATGCTGTGGATGCTCGACGAATACGAGACCATCCGCGGCTCCCACGAGCCGGGACAGATCACCGGCAAGCCGGTGGGGATGGGCGGTTCGCTCGGCCGGATGCAGTCGACCGGCTACGGCCTGGTCTACATCCTGCGCGAGGCGCTGAAGGATATGAAACTCGATCCGGCGGGCACCACGGCGAGCATCCAGGGATTCGGCAACGTGGCCCAGCACGCAGCCGAGCTCTACACGACCATCGGCGGCACGGTGATTGCGGTTTCGAGCTGGGACCAGTCCGACCATACCGCCTACACCTTCCGCAAGTCCGGCGGGGTCGATGTCGAGGAACTGCGGGGGGTCACCGACCATTTCGGCGGCATCGACCGCAAGCAGGCCATGGATCTGGGCTACGATTCGCTCGAGGACGACGCCTGGCTGGAGCAGGAGGTCGACATCCTGATCCCCGCCGCGATCGAGAACCAGATCACCGTCGATAATGTCGACCGGATTCCCGATTCGGTGAAGCTCGTCATCGAGGGCGCCAACGGCCCGACCGCGCCCGAGGCCGATGACCGGCTGCGTGAACGGGGGCTGTTCATCGTGCCCGATTTCCTGGCCAACGCCGGGGGAGTGACCTGCAGCTACTTCGAGCAGGTGCAGAGCAACATGAACTACTTCTGGGAGATGGACGAGGTGCTGGGCAAGCTCGATCTCAAGATGACGTCGGCCTACATCGCCGTCAGCGACCTCGCGACGCGGAAACGGATTTCGCTGCGGCAGGCCGGCTCGGCCCTGGGCGTCAATCGCGTGGCCCAGGCCTGTCGCGACCGCGGCTGGATTTAGGGGAGGATGGACATATGCTCGGCGACGAGTCGGTGCCCCGCTTCGGCAGGGAGTTCTTCGATGCGGCGGACACATTCACCCGAATCGGCGACGGGGAACTCGGCGGCAAGGCGGCCTGCCTCGATCTGGCCCGGCGCCTGATCGTCCAGGCCGTCGATCCGGAAACCTGTCCCGGGCTGCAGTTGTGCGTGCCCACGCTGACCGTCCTGACGACCGAGGTTTTTTCCGAATTCATCGCCCGCAATCATCTCGATGATCTGGATTTCTCGGCGCTTTCCGATCATCGCATCGCCCACGCCTTCCAACTCGCCGAACTGCCGGCCCGGTTCGTCGGTGATCTGCGTGCTTTGATATCGCGGGTGCATACTCCTCTGGCGGTAAGGTCGTCGAGCCTGCTCGAGGACGCCCTGGCCCATCCCTTCGCCGGCGTCTACGGCACCAAGATGATCCCGAACAACCAGCATGACGTCGACACCCGCTTCCGGCGCCTGACCGAGGCCGTGAAGTTCGTCTTCGCCACCACCTTCTTCCGCGGCGCGCGGGATTACCGGCTCGGCATCGGCAAGACCGACGCCGACGAGAAGATGGCCGTGATCGTCCAGGAAGTAGTCGGTCGCCGCCACGACCAGAGGTTCTATCCCGACATCAGCGGGGTCGGGCGCTCCTACAGCTATTATCCCACCGGTGGGGCCGCATCCGGGGACGGAGTGGTCGATCTGGCGCTCGGCCTCGGCAAGCAGATCGTGGACGGAGGATTGTGCTGGATCTACTGCCCGGCCCGGCCGGCGGCGCCGCCGCCGTTCAACTCCCTCGGCGACAGGCTGCGCAACAGCCAACGCGAGTTCTGGGCGGTGAACATGGGACGGCCGCCGCTGCCGGATCCCATCCGCGAGACCGAGTACCTGCTGCGCGGGGGACTCGAGGACGCAAAGGCCGACGGCTCGTTGCGGCTGACCTGCTCGACCTACGATCCCCGTTCCGACCGCCTGCGTCCGGGCCCGATGGGGGACGGTCCCCACGTCCTGGATTTCGCCCCGGTGCTGGTCGATCGGATGGTCCCGCTGAACAACGGGCTCAAGGCGCTGCTCGCCAAGGCGCGGGAGGTGCTGGACGCCGAGGTGGAGATCGAATTCGCGGTCGATCTCGAAGCCGACGACGGGCAGGAGGCCCGGCTCGGATTCCTGCAGGTCCGCCCGATGGCGGTCGCCGACGAGGAGGTCGAGATCGATCCGGATCTGATGGACGGCCCCGGGGTCCTGCTCGCCACCGATACCGTGCTGGGCAACGGGGTCCGCGACGGGATCCGCGACGTGGTCTACGTCCGCCCGGAAGCCTTCGAGGCCAAGTATACGGTGCGCATAGCCGGCCAGATCGAGCAGATGAACCGCCGGCTGCACGAGGAAGGCCGTCCCTATCTGCTGATCGGATTCGGCCGCTGGGGCAGCTCCGACCCCTGGCTGGGCATCCCGGTCGACTGGAGCCAGATCGGCGCGGCGACGGTGATCGTCGAGGCGACCCTGCCCGAGATGAACCCCGACCTGAGCCAGGGTTCGCATTTCTTCCACAACATGATCAGCTTCAGGGTGCTTTTCCTGTCCGTGCGCCACGGCGGCGACCGGTCGATAGACTGGTCCTGGCTGGATGCGCAGGACGCTTTTTCTGAAACCGATTTCGTGCGCCACGTCCGGCTGGAATCGCCCCTCCGGGTGAGCGTGGACGGTCGCGGCGGCCGCGGGGTGGTGACTCACGGTGCCTGATGCCGACAAGGAACTGCAGCGCCTCATGAATTCCCTGCAGGAGAGGACCAAGGAGCTGAACTGCCTCTACGAGGTGGAGGCTCTCTGCAACCACGAGGACTTCGATGCCGAGGAGGTCTGCCGCAGGGTATGCCGGGTGTTGCCCGAAGGATGGCAGTATCCCGATATCTGCCAGGCCGAGATAGTCTTCGAGGGCGATGTGTTCCGCTCGCCCGGGTACATCCCGTCGACAGCTATCCTGAGCGTGCCGATTACGGTGCAGGATCGACAGGTGGGAACGGTTTCGGTCTCCTATCGCGAGGATCGCCCCGACGCCGACGACGGACCCTTCCTGATCGAGGAAAAGCGGCTGATCCACACCGTCGCCGAGCGCATCGCCCACTTCATGCTCTTCAAGATGCTCGGCGAGATCCGCGAGGAGTGGCGCGAGGCGAGACTGAACAACGGCCCGGGCCGCAATTATATGTGGGCGGCGCCCCTGCAGATGCTGCGGGATTCGGACCGGCAACTCTACCTGCGCATTGCGCGGAAGTTTCTCAACCATCTCAGCCTCGCCGGGGTGGCCGAAGCCCAGGCCATCCTCGCCAGAGTCGATTCCACCGGCAGCGAGGCCGATCTCGTCTCGGCGGACGTCAATATTCCCGGCCGACGTTTCGAGCCCGACGAGACCGCCCTGATGAGCGACGCTCCGTTCGAGCTGGCATCCCGGCACATGGGGGACAAGGAGATCCTGCGCCGGGTGCAGCAGTGGATGCAGGAGGACCGGGCCGGCTTCTTCCTCAAGGTGCTCGACAACCCGCGTTCGTCGCTGCACGAGATCGCCGATGCGCTGCGCCGGTACCACCACATGGCCAGCGACAAGGGGATGCTGCCGCGATCCACCCGTGACGGGCTGCGGGTCTCGTTGATCCGGCGGTTCCTGACCGAACAGTTGGATTACATCAAGGTGGCCAAGAACTTCTTCCGGATCAGCGATTTCACCGATTTGCTGGACCGCATGGTCCTGCCCGTGGAAAGCCACGGCCGTCTCGGCGGCAAGGGATCCGGTCTGCTGCTGGCCGAACATATCCTGGAAAGATGTTCCTCGGGCGGCCGGTCGGTAGGCGAAGTGAAGGTGCCCCGCACCTGGTACGTCGCTTCCGACGCCCTGCTCGATTTCATCGCCCACAACGATCTCGAGGACGCGCTGGAGCAGAAGTACAAGGACATCGAGCAGGTGCGTCAGGAATACCCCAACATCATCCAACTCTTCAAGAACTCGGCCTTCCCGCCCGAGTTGGTCAAGGGGCTGTCGCTGGCCCTGGACGATCTGGGCGAGAAGCCGTTGATCGTGCGCAGTTCGAGTCTGCTCGAGGACCGCTTCAGCACCGCGTTTTCCGGGAAGTACAAGAGCCTGTTTTTGGCCAACCGCGGGACCAAGCAGGAACGTCTCGATGCGTTGCTCGACGCGATCGCCGAGATCTACGCCTCGGTCGTCGGACCCGATCCGATCGAATACCGTCGCGAGCGCGGGCTGCTCGATTTCAACGAGGAGATGGGGCTGCTGATCCAGGAGGTCGTGGGCGTCCGGGTAGGCAGATACTTCATGCCGGCTTTCGCCGGGGTCGCCTTCAGCCGCAACGAATTCCGCTGGTCTTCGCGCATCGAACGCGAAGACGGGCTGCTGCGGCTGGTGCCCGGTCTCGGCACCCGGGCCGTGGACCGCACCAGCGACGATTATCCGACCCTTGTCGTACCCGGCAAACCCAACCTGAGGGTCAACGTCGCGATCGACGAGATCGTCCGCTACGCGCCGAAGAAGATCGACGCCATCAACCTGGAGAAGAATACTTTCGAGACGGTCGAACTGGCCGATCTCGTGCGGGAATACGGCAGCGAGATCCCCGGCTTCACGAGCGTCTTCTCCGAGCTCGACGGCGAGATTCTCAAGAAGCCGGTGCCGATGCTCATGGACCGCAAGGCCGGCGAATTCGTGGTCACCTTCGACTCGCTTTTCCGTGACACTCCGTTCCTGAAACAGTTCGCCAACATCCTCTCGCTGCTCGAGGAGAACCTGGGCTCGCCGGTCGACGTCGAGTTCGTTCACGACGGCAAGGACTTCTACCTGGTCCAGTGCCGTCCCCAGAGCTACGCCGCCGACGAGACCCCGGCGCCTATTCCCAAGGACGCACACCGCGACAACATCCTTTTCACCGCCCGTCGCTACGTGTCCAACGGCTGGCTGCCCGAGATCACCCACCTGGTCTATGTCGATCCCGGACGCTACAGCGAACTGGAGGATCGGGCCTCGCTGCTGGCGATCGGCCGGGCCGTCGGCAAGCTGAACAAGATGTTGCCCAAACGGCAGTTCATCCTGATGGGTCCCGGGAGATGGGGCAGCCGCGGCGACATCAAGCTGGGGGTCAGTGTCAGCTATTCGGACATCAGCAATACCGCGATGCTGGTCGAGATCGCCCGCCAGAAGGGCAACTACCTGCCCGACCTCTCGTTCGGCACCCACTTCTTCCAGGATCTGGTCGAGTCGCGGATCAGGTATCTGCCGCTTTATCCCGACGAGGAAGGCATCATCTTCAACGAGAGATTTCTCCTGCGGTCGCATAATCTGCTGCCGGAGCTGCTGCCCGACTGCGCCGATCTCGCCGACACGGTGCGGGTAGTGGACATCGCAGCGGCGGCCGAGGGCAAGGTGCTGCGCGTGCTGATGAACGCCGATCTGGACGAGGCCATGGGCCTGTTGGTTACCCCGGGTTCACGCACCGTTTCGCTCAGCGATTTTTCCACCGAGGTCAGCGGCCATCGCGAGGAGTTCTGGCGCTGGCGTCTGAAGACGGCCGAACAGGTGGCCGCTGCAGTGGATCCGGATCGTTTCGGAGTGGTGGCGATGTACGTCTTCGGCAGCACCAAGAACGCCACCGCGGGACCGGGCAGCGACATCGACCTGCTGGTGCATTTCCGCGGCGACGAAGCCCAGCGGCGCGATCTGGAGATCTGGCTGGAGGGATGGAGCCTGAGCCTGGGCGGGATCAATTACCTGCGGACCGGATACAGCAGCGGCGGGCTTCTCGACGTGCATATCGTGACCGACGAGGACATCGCGAACCAGAGCAGCTACGCGGTGAAGATCGGGGCGATCACCGATCCGGCGCGCAAGCTGGCCGTCGGCGGGACAGCAGAGCCCGAAACCGACGACGGCGGATCGTGGGACGGAGTCTAGGCGGGACGGAGCCTAGGCGGGGGGCAGCCAGGCCATGGCCTGTTGGCTGTCGCCGTCCATGTCGATGTTCAACAGCGCTCCGGCGGACGCTTCCGGCACGTGGATCACCCGGACCACTTCCTCGAAAGCGCCGGCCTCGGGCAGCAACTCGGTCAGCGAGTTCTGCCGCCCCCGCAGGAATTCATCGTTGAAGACGATATCCTGCTCGTCGGGGTAAAGGGCCAGATAGCGGATCTTCGATTCGACCAGATCCTGGAAGAAGTGGCTGCCGAACGAGACCTCCGGCAGGTAGTCGCCCTTCTGGCGGGCGATCTCGATCAGCATCGACGTGTTGTTGATGTCGGAATAGCTGATGCGGATCCCCAGGCGCATGTCCTTGCTGCCCCAGCGTCCGGGGCCCATCAGGATGAATTTCCTGCCATTCAACTCCCGGTTCAGCCGGTGCACGATCCTGGCCGTTTCGCGCCGCTGATCCGCGGTCTCGAGGCGGTTGTAGTCGCGCGGGTCGATCAGCACCACGTATTCCACATCGTGCACCGAGGCGCTCATGATGTCGCGGTTGGCGGTGAAGATCCGCCTCTGCGGCGGAACGCCTTGCGGCAGTTTCACTGCCAATTCCTGCGGCGGCATGGTCTGGGGACGGCACTGCAGCAGGTGGAATGTCTTGCCGTCGCAGGCGTACTCGATGTCCACCGGGCAGCCGTAGGCCTTCTCCAAGGCCTGCAACGCCCAGCGCATGAACGCGGGGTAGGAGGACGCTTCGGCGAAGCGGTCGAAGGTGATCACCATGTCGGCCGGATCGCCGAGCATGTTGTCGCCGAGCAGCGGCCTCAGGTATCCGTTCTCGAAGGTGGAGAAAACCAGACCCAACTCGGCCAGGCGGGGCTTCAATTTCAGGACGTCGCTCACCGGAACCGTCTCGAAGGTGTTCTTCTCCAGGTTGATGACGTCGATCTTCTTCTGCGACACGCGCATGATGTCGGCCGGCGTCGATTCGGCGCGCATCGCCGGCAGGCCGAGGGCCAACATCCGCGGGAAGTCCTGCGAGACCCGGTCCACCGCCCGGGTGCCGAGACCGAAGACGATCCGCGCCAGCCCGTCCTCGGGTTTGATCCTGGTGTTGCGGCGATAGGGGTTGTGGGAGAATCCGACCCCCGCCCAGACCGGCAGGAAATAGCGTCCGACACGGGTGCCGACCAGCTTCTGGATCATCACCGCCATGTTCTCGTTGTAGTCCAGCAGGTCGTGGCGGGCGCGGTAGCTGATGGGGTCCGGATGCAGCGAACTGGCGTAGACCTCGGCGATCGCACCCAGCAGTTCGTCCAGCCGCTCGGCGCGCGTACCCTGGTTGGACACGAAGACGCTGCGGTACTTGCCGGCGAAGGCGGTCTCGAAACGATCCTCGAGCAGGCTGGAGCTGCGCACGATCAGGGGATGGTTGCCGGTGCGGTCCAGCACCGACGTGATCTTCTCCACTATGGCCGGCGGGAAGTCGGCGTTCTTGAACAGGTCCAGGATCATCGGATAATCGTTCCGGATCTCCTCGACGCTCTTGTACTTGTGGTCCTGGAGATAGTGCAGGCCGTTGTGCTGGAGAAAGCGCTCGATCACGTCCGAGCGCAGGTAGAAGGTTTCCGGGGTCGTGAAAGCCACCTTCGGGGCCCGCGGATCCCGCCGCGCTGATTCCTCCAGGATGCGCGCGCCCAGGAGCATGCCCCCGGCCTTGCCGCCGATCACGCCGGCGCCGGTGTCGTCGGCGACGATGCGTTCGACCAGCCCGTCGAAGTCGCGGATCCGCAGGTAATGCTTGGCGATGCCGATGTAGCGCAACTGGTCCGAGATCAGGCTGCGGATCAGGGCGACCCGCGCCGCCACCGACTCGTGTTCCGACAACCGGGTCTGTCCCTTGGGCAGGCGGCAGAAACTTTTCACCTTCTCGGCCAGCAGGCTGAACGAAACCGCGGAAAGGTTGGCCACCTCCTCGAGGGTCTGGGCCTCTTCCCGCTTGCGCGTGATGTTGACCAGGTCGTCGATATCCTCCGGGCTCAGGTTCGCGGCGGCGTAGTCAAGGGTCAGTGCGCGGATCAGCTGTCGCTCCTCGTTGTCCCACCGCGAAGCCAGCTGCACGTTGTCGTCCCGTTCCTCGCTGCGCTCGATCGACTTGCGCTTGCAGAGGCGCCGGGCCTCGTCGTGGATCTCGTCGAGAGTCACGACGCCCCGGCTGTGCAGGGTGATCAGCAAAGTCCGGGAAATGCGCTCCCGTAGTGAGTCGTAGCGGTTCAGCAGCTCTGCGATGTGTTTGCGGTTGGCGACGGTCGCCTTATCCCGTTCTGTCATCCTCGCTCAACTCCGGTATCGGTTTTCGCCTGGGCCGCGGTTGTGGCCGGGGATCGCGTCCTCAATTCGTAACGCCCGCTATTTGATTCGGCAAGAGATCATCGGGGGCTCCGGCGCCGGGTCGATCAGATCAACTCGCGCGTCGCATCCCGCGGCCGGTGGAGATCGAACCGGACCAGGGCCAGTTCGGGGCCGTCGTGGGCTGCGGTCAGCATCGTCGTGCCGCCGAGTTCCTCGCGCCATTTGCCGGTCAGCCGGGTCGTCTCGTGGACGTGACCGTGCAGGGTCAGCGCCGGGGAACGCTTCCGGATGAAACGGCGAACGGCGATGCTGCCGACGTGGACGTCCAGGGGAACGTGGTCGACCATCTTGCCGTCCAGGGCGGCTCGATCCAGGGCGGTGCCGTGGGCCGGCGTATGGAAGAGGAATACGGCAGCGGAGAGATCATCGTCGCCGGCCAGTTCGACCAGATCGGTCTCGATGGTGCCGAACCTGATCTCGCGTTCGTTCATCCGGACCGTACGAATGCCGTCCTCCGGCGAAATGCAACCCGGATCCACGAAGCGCGAAACGTCGTAGCGTTCCCAGTCCTTCAGTTGGAAAGGGGTCGGCGGGACGCAGGCGTAACCGTATATCCGAACGCCCCCGATCTTCACCGACCGACCGTGGATCTCTTCCCACAGGTCTTCTTCGCCGGCCGCGCGGAGGGTTTCCAACTCGGAGCGCGGATCGTCGTTGCCCATTATCATCAGCACTCGCGGATACGAATCGCCCAACATCCGGCGCAGGTCGGTGAAGCGACGGCGCAGATAATCGGGAATGAAATCGAGCGGCTCGAGGCCCGTTTCGAGACGGCCGAAAGCGTGGGGCAGAAGGTCGCCCCCGAGCAGGACCACGCCCGGCCGCTCGGCGGCGATCAGCTTGAAAAGGGCTTCGTAGCGGCTTTCCCGACCATGCAGATCCGAAGCGAAGAAACAGTTCAGCAAGCGGATATCCCCCGGGGAGTGATGATGGCCGGCGGCGGTTTTCGCGAGACGATGGTCAACCCTAACCGGACCGCTTCATACGCGCATCAGTTTTCGAATCGAAACAAGTTGTCAAATAAATAACGTATCTGGTCAAACAATTAACAAAAAATCTAAGCGACAATAAAACCTCTTGATTTCGCAGTTTCCAATAGGGCACACTTTTCTTAACAAGAGAGCCTCCGACCCGGTCGGTTCGGCTATTGGCAGGTACCCCGATCCACCCTAAGGAGATTTATCGTGAGCTCCGTAGCACAGTTCATGGACGAGGTCATCGCCAAGAATCCCGAGCAGAAGGAATTTCACCAGGCAGTTGTCGAAGTCGTCGAGTCGCTGTGGCCGGTGCTCGACAAGCGACCCGAGTACCGCAAGGCGAAGATCCTCGAGCGCGCCGTTGAACCGGAGCGCGTGATCATGTTCCGCGTGCCCTGGCTGGACGACAACGGCGACGTCCAGGTCAACCGCGGTTTCCGCATCGAGATGAACAGCGCCATCGGACCGTACAAGGGCGGACTGCGCTTCCATCCCAGCGTCAACCTCGGCATCCTGAAGTTCCTCGCCTTCGAGCAGGTCTTCAAGAACAGCCTGACGACTCTGCCCATGGGCGGCGGCAAGGGCGGATCCGATTTCGATCCCAAGGGGAAGAGCGACAATGAAGTGATGCATTTCTGCCAGAGCTTCATGACCGAGCTCTGCCGTCATATCGGCCAGTTCACCGATGTGCCCGCGGGCGACATCGGCGTCGGCGGCCGCGAGATCGGCTATCTCTTCGGGCAGTACAAGCGGGTCCGCAACGAGTTCGTCGGCGTGCTGACTGGCAAGGGCCTCAACTGGGGCGGCAGCCTGATCCGACCCGAGGCCACCGGTTACGGCCAGGTCTACTTCGGCGCCGAGATGCTCAACACCCGCGGCCAGACCTTCGAGGGCAAGAAGTGCCTCGTCTCCGGCTCCGGCAACGTTGCGCAGTATTGCTCCCAGAAGGTCATCGAGTTGGGCGGCAAGGTTCTCACGATGTCGGATTCCGCCGGCTTCATCTACGATGAAGAGGGCATCGACGCCGAGAAGCTCGCCTATGTGATGGATCTCAAGAACGTCCGTCGCGGCCGGATGAAGGAGTACACCGACAAGTACCCCAGCGCCGTCTACAAGCCGGTCGATCCGAGCCTCGACTACAATCCGCTCTGGGACATCAAGGCCGACGTCGCCCTGCCTTCGGCGACCCAGAACGAGATCAACGCCAACGACGCCAAGAACCTGATCAAGAACGGCGTCTTCGCTGTTTCCGAGGGCGCCAACATGCCGTCCACTCCCGAGGCCATCAAGGTCTTCGTGGACGCCGGCATCCTCTACGGACCGGGCAAGGCAGCCAACGCCGGCGGCGTCGCGGTCTCCGGCCTGGAGATGAGCCAGAACAGCCTGCGTCTGAGCTGGACCCGCGAGGAAGTCGACAAGCGTCTGCAGGGGATCATGAAGTCGATCCACAAGACCTGCGTCGAAACCGCCGCGGAATTCGGCACTCCGGGCAACTACGTCAACGGCGCCAACATCGGCGGCTTCCTGAAGGTGGCCGACTCGATGCTGGATCACGGCGTGGTCTGAT
>CAZYDJ010000072.1:0-3158 GCA_964646035.1 uncultured Fibrobacteraceae bacterium
CAATGGCGCCATGGCCCGGCCCCGGAACGTAAAAAAAAGGGGCGGGTCGAAACCCGCCCCCGAAATCACAGGAATCAGTTCTAGTTGAACAGACCCTTCATCTCGCCCCAGGTAGTGGGCTCGCCGGCGGGAATGGTCGCGCCGTTGACCCGGAAGACCGGGATGCCGGCGCCGCCGGTGCTGGGGAACAAGGGCTTGATAAGGCCCACATCGACGCCGTCGGTATAGACCGGGCCGTCCCAGCCGGGCAGCGAGGGAATGACGTAGGCCTCGAAAGCCAGCTCACAAACGGTGGTGGTCTGCGCGACAAAGGCGGTGATGGTCATCATATGGACCACTCCGGAGCCGTTGGGCTCGAGAGCCAGCGGGCTGGGACCGATGCCACAGAAAACCTTGTAGGTATCGGGCAGATCCTGTCCGACCAGGTTCGAACCGGCGGTGAAGTTGAAGGCGGGAGCCGTAAACCCGGAATAGGTGATGTTGCCTTCCCAACCGCTGACCGCAGCCGAGGACGGATTGGTAATGCAGACATATATGTCGATTTCTTCGAACGGAGCGGTTGTGGCCATGCTGGTCTCGGCGGTCGGACCATCGTAGGACGTGTAGATACCGATGCTGTCCGGACCGGGATACTGGGCCATGGCGGAAACCGCCACCAATGCCAGCACCGCCATTACCGAGAGAGACGTTAGCATTCTCTTCATTGTCTTCTGACCCCTTTCCTACTGCGTGGTTCAATCTGGCGGCGCTTTAGGTTCAGTAACCGGAAATTGAACCAGCGACCGACCGTACGGCACATCACACCTGAAAGCTGATTGACGCTTCTTGTTGCGTCCGGGCGAAGATCCCCCTCGTCCCGGATGTTGTGTAAATATCCATGCAAAGAAAAGATGTGTCAAGACACTAGTCTACAATTCATAAGCATTTGAGGTTCTGGGACCTTCCGCCGCGGATCCGTTGGAGCCCCAAAAGAAAACCGGTTCCCGGAATTTCTTCCGGGAACCGGATCTTCATGCGGGATGATCGCCAGAGCCGATCAAGCCACCTGATAAAGCAGACTCTTAGAACAGAGCCTTGACTCCGCCCCAGGACTGGGCTTCGGTCTCGACCACGGTGCAGGTGTTGACCTGGGCTACGGCCAGGTCGTAGTTGCCGGAAGCAACCTGCAACGGGACGATGATGCCCACGTCAATGGGATCGGTGTAGGCGGGAGCGCCAGGAACCGAAGGAGTCGTGTAAGGTCCCACGAAGAACTCGCACACGCCCGCGGGGTCCATAACGTAACCCTCGAAAGTGGCGACCAGAACGGTCTCGGCACCCATAAGAGCCAAGTCTCCGGGGCCGATGCCGACGAAGAACTCCTGGAACGCACCAGCGGCAGCTCCGCCGAGGTCCGCGCCAGCCACGAGGGTCCAACCGGGAGCAGTGAAACCGGTGGCAGTGACGTTGCACTCCCAGCCGGAGACGCCGCCGCGGCTCGGGTTGGTGATCAGCAGATTAGCATTAACCAACTCGAAAGGAGCGATCGAATCGAAGCAGGTCTGTTCGCCGGCCAAGTCAAAATACACACTGATGCCGTCAGGATCGGGATCAGCCTGCGCGAACGCAGCACTGGCCATCAAAGCGCTCAGAGCGAGTAACACCAAGAGCTTTTTCATGTTGCTTCTCCTTAACTGATGTTGTTCACACTTCTGTTTCCGGTAATTTTAGCGGCGCCCCGTACGCAGTCGACGGGGCGACCGCTACAAACCGAAAACAAGTTCAACTAGTCTTTACGGGCACTCGACGCCGATACCGGCGGCGAACAGCACCATGTCCGACAGGTTGATGACACCGTCATAGTACAAGTCGCCGGCATAGTCATAGGGCGCCGCGGGAGCCAGATAGGCACCGTACGCCGAGCCGTCCGAGATGTTGACGATTCCGTCACCGGTCAGATCCGGACCGTTGAACAGGATGTCCAGGTTGCTGCCAACAAGCGGGCCACCGTTGATGACGACAACGGTCTGTTCCCCGGCAACAGCGTCGGAAAATCCACCACCGGCGACTTGAGTAGCGAAGACTGTCACACCATTGATGTTGGTGCTGAAGTCGGCAGTCGAGCCGCCCGGGCAAGCCTTCAGCCCACCCAGAGTGGTCTCCAACCAGATATCCTCGGAGGGATACAGGAACACCGGCTGCGGATCGGGCAGGCTGGTGATCGGGTCTATGGTGCCGTCGAGCACGGTAACGGTGATGGTGGCGTCGGTATACGAGCCATCGGCCAACTGAGCATGATCCAGTCGGGCACCGGTGCCGTCAGGCAGGTTGTAGACCGACACCGTGGCCGCGGCCGCAGTGGTAGCCGTAGACTGATTGAGATCGGGAATGCCAGCGTAACCAAAGGCCGCAAGGCCCAGAGTCGCGATGCAAACCAACAATCCCACAACGTTCCTACGAAGCATTAGGACACCTCCTAATAGGCATTTCCATGCGAGGGAGTCTAACCCAAGCGAGAACGATTGCAGTTACGTCGACCCTCCTTCCACTCTTCGCAGTCCAAAACTTGACTTGAATGAGTCTACCACCGCCAAACCAGGCGCGCAACTACATTTTTTAGTATCCATCATTTATTCACACATAATCAGATGTGATGAATCGACCGAATATTAGGACAATAGGGCCTTGTTCGAAAACGGGATTTCAGTAGAGAGAAAAGAATATGGAGAGTGGTGGGCGAAACAGGATTCGAACCTGTGGCCTCCTGCGTGTAAAGCAGGCGCTCTAACCAACTGAGCTATTCGCCCTTGCGACTGAGGAAGGACCTGAGGAGGAATACGGGGATCAAGACACAATATCCGGCCACGAGCAGCAGCGGCGCCGCCGTGACGTCGCCGGCGGCCAGCAGCACATAGCCCAGAATTATCGCGGCGCCGCCGGAGACCAGCCACGGATATTTTTTGATGATCGCCATCGGCACTCTCCCGCAGCGGCGGTGTTGGGATTTCCCTCACGAGTAGGGAACGGTAAATCGCGGAGGTGGTCCCCGTCAAGTCATCGCCCGCGGTCACGCTGCCGGCGATATCGGTCCACCGCCCGCAGATGCTCGGCGTAGGTCCGGGAAAAGACGTGCCCTCCCTCGCCGTCGGCGACGAAATACAGCGCATCGCAGAGCGGGT
>CAZYDJ010000072.1:3168-12490 GCA_964646035.1 uncultured Fibrobacteraceae bacterium
GGCGATATGTGTTCCACTCCGAATCGATTTCCAGGTCCTTGTAGTAGAGCCGCCGGCCCCGCTTGCCCAGCAGATAGGCCACGGTCGGATCGGCCTCCAGCAGACGCCCGGCCTGCAGCCGGTTCAAGTAGACCGCAGCCACCAGGGGCCGCTCGGATTCGATCCTCGCCTCTGCCTCCACCAGCGAGGCCAAAGTCACCAGTTGGTGCGGGGTCAGGCTCGCCGCCGGACCTTCGGACGATCCCGCGACCGGTTCCGCCAGCATCACTACGAGACTATCCAGCCCCTGCCCCACTATGACCGCGGCGGCGGCGGCCGTGGTCCCTTCGGAGAAATGGTAGGTATCCGGACGCAGATAACCCTCGCAGCGGTGGAAATCCCGATCGCCTCGGCTCGCCGCGGCTTGCAGCGAAACCGCGTAGGCGTCGGCCGCCGCGGGTGTGGTCAAACCCCGCTCGATCAACTCGACAGCCGTCAGGGAATCGGCAGCGGCCAGAAAGCGCTCGGCGTCGCAGCCGAGTTCCCGCGCAACAATCCCGGCGAGGGATGCGGCGTCCAAGCCTTCGGGCAGGGTCACCTTCACGGGTACGGCCCGGCCTGCGACCAGGACGCGCAGCAGGTCGCGGGGCGACAGGCCGAACGGCACGGAATACTTGCCGGCGCGCAGTTTCCGGTCGGCGCCGCTGAGACGGGCTCCCCAGACGAATGCCCTGCGCCTTTGCAGCAGACCGTTGGCCACCAGGGTATCGGCAGTGGCCTCGGCGCCGGCGCCGCGGGGAACGCGCACGATCCGAGACGACTCCCGCCCCGGGGCGGGATCCCATCCCGTCGTCCAGGCGAGCCAACCCACAAGGATCAGGCCCAGCAATACCGCGCAGACAGAAGTGACAGCCAGCCGACGGGTTCGACGGTTCATGCGTTCGCCTCCGGAGGAGGCTCTGAATCCAGCCAGCGTTGCAGGATGATCTCGGCGGCCACAGCGTCCCGTTCGCCCTTGGGCCGGCGGCGGCGTTTGCCCGAAAGCCGCAGCCAATGATCGGCCTCGGCGCTGCTGAACCTTTCGTCGAGCATATGGACCGGCAGCCCTGTAGCTGCGCGCAGATGGTCGGCGAAGGCCCTGGCCTTGACGGCGATATCCCCTTCGCGGCCGTCCGCCGTGATCGGCAGCCCCACCACGACGGCCTCGGCCTCGCGCTCGGCGGCGAGACGGGCGACGGCTTCGACAGCGGACCCGTCCTCGGGCGTACGATGGACGCCGACGGCCGAGGCCAGAGTCCCGGAAGGGTCGCTGGCCGCCAAGCCCACTCGACGCAGGCCGTAATCGATGCCGATGAATACTGGCATGGTTCGGTGAGTCAGGAACCGCTGTTGAAGGACTTGCGCATCCGCACCCGGAAACGACCGTCGTCGGAGAAATCGAAATGGAGGCTGTCGGTGAATTCCTTCATGATGCTGATGCCGCGGCCGCGCTCGCGCAGCAGATCCTCGGCCGGTTCCCAGTGGGCGTAATCGAAGCCGGGGCCATGGTCCAGGACAGTCACTGTTATGTCGCCCTCGCTGAAATCGAAATGGATCTCGACCAGGCTTCCCTCGTTCATCTTGTTGCCGTGCTCCATGGCGTTGGTGCAGGCCTCGATGACCGAGGTGCTGAGTTCGTCGATGTCCTTCTGCTCGCAAGGCAGATCGCCGGCCAGTTCCATGAGTATGGCGTCAGGCACGCCGAGATACAGCAACTGGCTGGGAATCTTCAGTTCGATGCGGGGTCGTGTGTGGTCCATCAGGACTTCCGATCTTGCTAGGAAAAGCTCCGGACAGCCTCGTCCTCGTCGGCGAACGAGACGAATACGGTATGAAGCTTGGAAACCATGAAGATGCTCTGGATACGGTCGGTCGGCCGCAGGAGTTTCATGTCGCCGCCGCTCTTCTTGACCGTGGAATAACCGGATATGAGTATGCCCAGCCCGGTGCTGTTGATCCAGTTTACCCTGCCGAGATCGATGACGATGTTCAACGTCCCCTCGTGGACGAGGGTCTTGAGCGTATCGTTGAACAACCCGGCGTCCGGCCCGCCCATGATCTTGCCGCTGAGCTCCAGGATGGCCACGCCGTCCCGCTTGCGTTCCTTGATCTTCAATAGAGTCTCCTTGTCTTCCCGGCGTCGAGCCGCCGCGGATGTCGTCGAGCCGAGGATAGATAACGCCTACGCGCCTGTCCAGCCCGCAATCGACATCATTCGTCCCTTCCCTGCCGCATGCCGGCGAGTACTTCGGCGAAATCCGGCGGCAGCGGCGAAGTGAAAGTCAGCGACTCCCCCGTTCGCGGATGGACCAGCCTCAACTCCGCGGCGTGCAGCATCTGGCGCTGGACCGTCTTGACCATGCGCTGGGCGGCTACCCGGTCGACGGGCAGGGTGTTGCGGGCGCGGTTGTCGTCGCCGTAGACGGGATCGCCGACTATGGGATGTCCGGCGTGGGTGAACTGAACCCTGATCTGATGGGTGCGGCCGGTTTCCAGCTTCACCGCGCAGAACTGGGCGAAGCCGAAATCATCCAGCACGGAATAGCGGGTGATGGCCTCGCGGCCGCCCCGGGGCAGGACCGCCATCTTCACCCGTTGGTTCGGGTGACGGCCGATGGACGACTCGAGCGTTCCTTCGGACTGGTCCCACTGCCCCCAACTCAGGGCGTTGTAGGTGCGGCCAAGAGTGCGGGCGCGCAACTGCTCGGCCAGGTTCCGATGGGCCTCCGGGGTCAGGGCGACGACCAGCAGGCCGCTGGTGTCGCGATCCAGCCGGTGCACGATTCCCGGCCGCAGCGATTCCCCTGATCCGGGCAGCCCCCCCATTGCGTGGAGCAGGGCGTTGACAAGAGTGCCGTCGCGATGGCCCGGCGCCGGATGGACGACCATGCCGGCGGCCTTGTCGACGATCACGAAATCCGGGTCGCGGTGAACTATCTCCAGGGGCAGATCCTGGGGCTCGGCCGTGGTCGGGATCGGAGGCAGCGGCGTGAAGATGATCTCGCTGCCGGCGCGCAGGCGGAATCCCCGCGGGCGGGCCCGTCCGTGGACCCGGACTCCGTCGGAGTCGATCGCCCGGGCGATCTGGCTGCGGGACAGGTCGGGGCAATGATCGGTCAGGAAGATATCGAGGCGCTGACCGATGTCGGCCTCCGCCATGGTGAACACGCGGGTATCGGGTATCTGCTCAGACATTGTCCCTGGAATCGTTTCGGGAATCGGAAGTCCCCGTCAAGTAATCCGAGGCCTGGTCCGGATCGGTGACGGCCGCGGCTTCAGCCTGCTCGTCACCGCGATCGGCGCCGCCCTCGATCCAAAGCGACAGGAAAAGCACCGCGCCGCCGATGGTAACAGCAGTGTCGGCGATGTTGAAGGTGTAGAAACGGTGGACGCCGATGCCGAAATCCAGGAAATCGACGACCATCCCGTCGTAGAAGATCCGATCGACCAGATTGCCCAGAGCCCCGCCGAGTATGGCCGCCACGGCGGCGCGGCGGATGCGCAGGATGGGAGAAGTCCGGTAATAGAGCAGCAGCAGGACCACCGAAGCCACAGCGCTGACTGCGATCAGGAAGGGCCGGCCGCCGTGGAAGATCCCCATCGCCGCGCCGGGGTTGCGGACATAGGCCAGACGAAAGAAGTCACCGAGCACTTCCACCTTGCGGGACAGCACGTCGATGTTGGCCAGAATCATCCGCTTGGAAACGAAATCCGCCGCCAGGACGAGCGGCGCCCACAGCCAGGAAGAGCCTGCGGAAAGGCGGCTCAAAAGGCCTCCCTCTCCTCTTTCTCCTGACATTCGATGCAGAGGACCGCATAAGGCAACACCCGCAGCCGGGGCAGAGCGATGTTCTTGCCGCAGTCCTGGCATTTGCCGAAGGTGTTGTTCTCGATGCGGAGCAACGCCTGGTCGATCTCGTACAGCGAGTGCCCCTCCGTAGAGGCGAACTGGATGGTCGTTTCGTACTGGAACTCGTCGCTGCCCTGGTCGGCCATGTGATTGGAATGCGCCTTGGCCGTCTCCCCGCCCGACTCCTCACCCTCGTGATGGATGATCTTGGAGTGCTTGGCCAGGGATCGCTGCAGGCGATCCTTTTCTGACTGAAGCAGGCTGCGGAAGCGCTCGAGCTCTGTCTTCCTCATGCGTTTCCTCCCGAATCTTCACCCTGACGGGCCAGGGCGACGGAAACATCCAGATCGTCGATCCGGAAATTCTCGGCGTAAGGCAACCCGGCGCTCTCCGCGACCAGGGTAGCCAGGGTTTCGGCGGTTACACGATCTCCGTGCCCGGCCATGACACGGGCCACATCTTCGCCGCCGGACACATTGAGCAGGATCCTGTCGGATACGTCCAGCCCGCTTTTCTTGCGCAGACCCTGCACCCGATTGACGATTTCGCGAGCCGCCCCCTCGTCGATCAGTTCGGGGGTCAGCGTCGTATCGAGTGCCAGGGTAATTCCGTTTTCCGAGGCAGCAACATAGGGCGCGACGCCGGTTTCGGCCACTTGAACCTCGTCGTGGCCGAAGGCCGTCGGAACGCCTTCCAGATCCAGTTCCACGCTGCCGTCGCCGCGCAGAGCGGCGATCTCAGCTACCGTCATGGCCTCGATGCGTTTCGCGGCCTGGGGAGCGCCCTTGCCGAACCGCGGTCCGAGGGCCCGGTAATTGGCCTTGGCCTGAAGCGAAACGACCTTCAACGGATCGTCCAGCAGCGCGATCTCCTTGACGTTCAATTCGTCGCGCAGAATGTCGGCCAACCGATCGTCACCGACCAGGGCGGCGGCCCGGCCGTCAGCGGAGTGGATCAGCATCCGCGCCAGGGGCTGCCGGGTGCGGATCCGCGCTTCCTGGCGCAGGGAGCGGCCAAGGCCGACCGCCTTCTGGGCCGTGGCCATGACTTCCTCCATGGCGGGATCGATCGCCGCGGAATCCGACTCGGGATAGGCGGCCAAATGCACCGAGAGCCCCTCCGCCCCCTGATTGAGGGCCCGGTACAGCTCTTCGGCGGTGAAGGGGATGAACGGCGCCAACATCCGCAGCGTACCGTCGAGTACGGCATACAGGGTCGAGAAAGCCGCCTGCTCCCCCTGCCAGAAACGGCGGCGGTTCAAACGGACATACCAGTTGCTCAGGTCTTCCTGGACGAAAGCGCCGAGGACGCGGCCGGCGCGGGTGAAGTCCAGGGCGTCGAGCGCCTCGCGGACCGCGGCGGTGACGCTGTGCAGCCGGCTGAGGATCCAACTGTCGAGCAGGGTCGGCTCGGCGGCGGCGCCGCCGGGACTCCATCCCTCGATATTCGCATACAGGGCGAAGAACGAGTAGGTGTTCTCGAGCGTCGCCAGCAGCTTGCGTTGGGCTTCCTTGACACCTTCGCGATCGAAGCGGGTGGGCATCCATACCGGAGAGACGGTCAGCATGTACCAGCGCAGGGGATCGGCCCCTTCTTCGCGCAGGATTTCCCGGGGATCGACGGCGTTGCCCAGGCTCTTGGACATCTTCTTGCCGTGCTTGTCCAGGATCAGCTCGATGGTGAGGCAGTTCTTGTAGCTGCTGCGTCCGAACAGGAAGGTGCCGATCACCAGCATCGTGTAGAACCAGCCGCGGGTCTGATCGATGCCCTCACTGATGAAATCCGCCGGGAACTGGCTCTCGAAGAGCTCCTTGTTCTCGAAGGGATAATGGTACTGGGCATAAGGCATCGATCCGGAATCGAACCAGCAGTCGATCACTTCGGGCACCCGCCGCATCTCGCCGCCGCAGCCTTCGGCCGTGCAGGGGAAGGCGATCTCGTCGACTTGGGGACGGTGCAGGTCGAGCCCGGAGCAGTCCTGCCCGCAGAGGCGGCCCAGGTCCTCGCGGCTGGGCGGTACTTCCCGGGCGCCGCAACGGTCGCAGATCCAGACGTTGAGCGGCGTTCCCCAGAAACGGTTGCGGCTCAGCGACCAGTCGATGTTCCCCTCGAGCCAGTTGCCGAAGCGGTTGCGCCCGACTTCCTCCGGCACCCAGCCGATGTCGGCGTTGGCCGCGATCAGCTTCTCGCGCAGGGCGGTGGTGCGGATGAACCACGAGGGCGTGGCGTAGTAGATCAGGGCGCTGTTGCAGCGATCGTGGAAAGGGTACTCGTGCGAATAGGGCTCGGTCGAGAACAGGGCGCCGGACGCCTCGAGATCGGCGATTATCCGCGGATCGGCTGCCTTGACCGGCATCCCGGCGTAGGGCTCGACTTCGGCGGTGAAGGCTCCGTCCGGGCCCACCGGGCGGAAGAAGGGCAGATCCTCGCGCAGGCCGACCTGATAGTCGTCCTCGCCGAAGGCGGGAGCCATGTGCACGATGCCCGAGCCGCTGTCCAGGGTGACGAAATCGGCGGGCACGATGCGGAAGGCCTGCTTCCCTTCCGGATCCATGAAGGGAAAGAGCTGCTCGTAACGGCGGCCGACCAGATCGCGGCCCTTCATCCGTTCCAAAATCTCATAACCGCTTTCGGGATCGAGAATACCGAGGCGCGCCTCGGCCAGGATCAGTTTCTCGCCCCGGTAGGCGACCTTGACGTAGTCGAAGGCCTCCCCGATCGCGAGGGCCACGTTCGAAGGCAGGGTCCAGGGCGTGGTGGTCCAGGTCAGGAAGCTGGCGTCGTCATCGACGGCCTTCAGCCTGACGTAGATGCTGTCCTCGGTGACGGTGCGATAGCCGCTGGCGACCTCGTGGCTGGAAAGGGGCGTGCCGCAGGTCGGGCAATAGGGCACGACCTTGTGGCCCTGGAAAAGCAGATCCTCGGCGTTGAACCGGCTCAGGATCCACCAGACGGTCTCGATGTAGTTGCTGTCGTAGGTGATGTAGGGATTTTCGAGATCGACCCAATAGCCGAGGCGCTCGGTGAAATCGTCCCACTCCTCCTTGCAGGACCACACGCTGCGGCGGCAGGCGGCGTTGAATTCGCCGACCCCGTATTCCTCGATGGCTTCGCGGCCCTGGATGCCGACTTCCTTCTCGACGGCCCGCTCGACCGGCAGTCCGTGGGTATCCCATCCCGCCTTGCGGACGACGCGGTGCCCGGTCATGGTCTTGTAGCGGCAGGCGATATCCTTGCAGAGCCTGGCCATGACGTGATGCACGCCAGGCATGCCGTTGGCGGTGGGCGGTCCCTCGTAGAAGACGAAGTCCGGGCTTCCCTCACGCTCGCAGATGCTGCGGCGGAACACATCCTCCCGACGCCAAAATTCACAGATCAGACGCTCGGATTCGGCGTCGTGGAATTTTCGCGCCAGAGGCGGATAGAGCGGCTTGTCGCTGTTCATGTTCTGTACTCGCCGTCACCTTCGGAATTCGCCCCGGCCTCAAGCCGTAGCGGGCAATCGATTCAGGATTTCGGTCACGATCCGGCAGAGCCTGGGCTCGGTCTCGCGGGCCACGCGGATGATCTCCTCGACGTTGGCCGGATGCAGGGCGTCGGGGAAACAGGCGTCGGTGATCACCTGGAGCCCCAGCACGCGCATGCCGCCGTGAACCGCGACCAGACATTCGGGTACTATGGACATGCCCACGGTGTCGGCGCCGATTCCGCGCAGGAACCGGTATTCGGCCGCTGTTTCCAGATTCGGGCCGGCGACCGCCACATAGACCGCCCTTTTCAGTGATTGCTGCGCTCCGAGGGCCACTTCCTCGGCCAATGCGATCAGCTCGCGATCGTAGGGCTCGCTCATGTCCGGGAAGCGGGTGCCCAGACGGTCATCGTTCGGGCCGATCAAGGGGTTGTCCCCCATCAGGTTGATCTGGTCGGTGATCACCGCGATGTCGCCGGGGCCGAGCTGGGGATTCATACCGCCGACGGCGTTGGACATCACCAGCGTATCGGCTCCCAGAGCCTTCATCACGCGCACGGGCAACGTGATCTCCTGCATCGAATAGCCCTCGTAGTAGTGGACGCGGCCCTGCATGGCCACGACACGGCGTTCGCCGAGCGTGCCCAGGATCAGATTCCCGTCGTGGCTTTCGACGGTGGAATGCACGAAGTGGGGGATGTCGCCGTAGGGCACGGTGCAGACGGCGTCGATCTTCTCGGCCAGGCCGCCGAGGCCTGTGCCCAGGATCAGCCCCACCTCGGGACGGAATTCGGTGCGTTCCCGCAAAAAGGAGGTCGCATCCTCTATGTTCTTCCAGATGTCGCTCAAGAGCCACCTCCAAGCAGGGAAATCGGGTTTCGACGGGTCGAAACCATGTCGGAAACGGTGATCCCGCCCGGCAAGGGCAGGAAAGTTAACACGCTCATGCGGGCTGGAAAAGGGAAAATGGCCGCAACCGGTCCTATAACGCCAAAAACCTAGATTCCAGACAACAGCATGCTGATCAGTCGAACCAGGAGCAGGGCCAGGATCGGCGACAGGTCGATGCCGCGAATCGGCACCATTGGCCTCAGGAACGCCAGGAAAGGATCGGTAAGGCGGCATACCATCAGCAACCAGGGATGCCCGGGCCGCGGAGCGAACCACGCGATCATCACCCTGGCTATGATCAGCCAGGAATAGACCTGGAGCAGGGACTGCACGATTCTGATCGCCAAATCGGGTCACTCCTCAGGAACGAAGGCCGAAGATCGCGGTCCCGACCCTGACCATCGTGGATCCTTCGGCGATGGCCGGCTCGAAGTCGTCGGACATCCCCATGGAAAGTTCGGGCAGGGCGGGGCCGCCGGCTGAACGCACGGCGGAGGCCAATTCCCTGACCGCTGAGAAGGTGGCGCGCAATTCGGTCTCGTCGGCGCCGAACCTCGCCATCGTCATCAGGCCGCGGACCTCGATGCCGTCCACAGCCGCGGCGGCGGCCACAGCTTCCGGAGCCTCGTCCGGAACCAGGCCGTGCTTGTTGCTTTCGCCGCTGGCGTTGATCTCCATCAGAACCGGCTGGACGACGCCGTTTTCGCTCGCGATGCGGCCCAGCCGCCGGGCCAGGGCCAATGAATCTACTGCCTCGAGCAGTTCGAAGCCGCCGATCACCTTGCGGGCCTTGTTGGCCTGGATGTTGCCGATGAAATGCCAAACGAGTCCGGCCGGATCCTCGGACCGGGACTCCAGCAACCGCGGCAGTTCATCCAGCCGGGAGACTGCGTCCTGGACCCGGTTCTCCCCGAAGACCCTCTGACCGGCGGCGTAGGCGGCGGCCACTTTCTCCAGGGGAATGCGCTTGGAGACCGCAACCAGGGTCACCTCGTCGACCGAACGCCCGGCCCGATCGCAGGCTGCGGCGATGCGGCCGCGAACCCGCTTCAGATTCTCGCTCACCATTTCGAGAGGCATGGACATCTCCGATA
>CAZYDJ010000073.1:0-12406 GCA_964646035.1 uncultured Fibrobacteraceae bacterium
ACACCTGGATCGAGGTCTACGACTAACGGAGGGTAAAATGAAAATCCAGAAGATCGTACTGCTCGCCCTGGTCATCCTGACGGCGGCCGTGGCCCTGGTTCCCGAGGACGCGGCGGCCACGCCCGCCTTCGCGAGGCGCTACAAGATATCCTGCACGACCTGCCACGCCCCCATCCCGCGGCTTAAGGCCTACGGCAATGAATTCGCCGGCAACGGCTTCATCATCCCCGAAGAGGAGAAGGACCGCGACTACGTCATCGCCGGCGACGACATGCTGCATCTGGGCAAGGAATTCCCCCTGGCCGTCCGCTTCGACGCCTACGCCGTCTATGACCAGGACCAGGACACCGAATACGATCTGCAGTCCCCCTGGGGGATGAAACTGCTGTCGGGCGGCTCGGTAGCGCCGAAGATCGGCTACTACTTCTACTTCTATCTTTCCGAACGGGGCGAGGTGGCCGGAGTCGAGGACGCCATCGTCCACTTCGACAACCTGTTCGATACCGAGCTGGATGTCGCAGTCGGCCAGTTCCAGGTATCCGACCCCCTGTACAAGCGCGAGCTGCGCCTCACTTTCGAGGACTACCTCATCTACAAGCCGAAGATCGGTTTCTCCAACATCGACCTCACCTATGACCGGGGTCTGATGCTCTCCTACGGGATCGCATCGACCGGAACCGACATGGTGGCCACCCTGACCAACGGCAACGGCATCCATGAAGCCGACGAATACAAGAAATTCGACAACGGCGATTCGAAGAACATCGGCCTGCGGTTGAGCCAGGCGGTCGGCGAACACGTTTCGGTGGGCGGCTACTACTACTACGGCAAGGAAGACATCGTCTACGGCTACACCCTGGATGGCGAAACTTCCGTTACCGACGTCATCGGCGAGAACGAGGTCACCTTCTGGGGCCCCGACCTGACGATCGACTACGGCCCCTTCAGCCTGATCGGGCAGTATCTGATGCGGAAGGACAGCGATCCGTTCGGCGGCGGCTTCTACGAGGACGTGGAGACCGAAGGCATCCTGGCCGAGCTGATCATCGCGCCGCAGGGCGACCGCTCGCGCCATTATTTCACGGTGCTGTACAACAGCGTCGATTCCGACCTCGACTCGCCGGTGCTGCCGATGGCCGATATCTTCACTGATGTCTCTGGCCACGACCAGCAGACGCTGACCTTCGGGGCCACCTATCTGGTCGCCCGGAACCTGCGGCTGCTCGGCGAGTACACGCGCGACCTGGAGAACGACAAGAACCGCATCACCATCGGAACAGTGACCGCCTTCTAGGCGGTAGCAAGGACGCAGCCATGGACTCCGCGGAATTCCGCCGCCACGGTCACGAACTGATCGATTGGATCGCCGGCTATCTCGATGATCCCGGGGAATACCCGGTGCTGGCCCAGGTATCCCCCGGCGAGGTGCGCAACCGCCTGCCGGGGGAGCCGCCGCAGCAGGGCGAATCCATGGCCGACATCCTGGCCGATTTCCACGACGTCATCATGCCGGGCGTCACCCACTGGAACCATCCGCGGTTCTTCGCCTACTTTCCGGCCAACAACAGCGGCCCTTCGGTCCTCGGCGAACTGCTCTCGGCCGGCTTGGGCGTCAACGCCATGCTGTGGCAGACCTGCCCCGCGGCCACCGAGCTCGAAGAAGTGGTCATGGACTGGCTCCGCCAGCTGCTGGGACTGCCTTCGTCGTTCAAGGGAGTGATCCAGGACACGGCTTCGACCGCCACTCTCTGCGCCCTGGTCTGCGCCCGCGAGCGGACGACCGGCGGCGGGGTGAACCGGCGGGGCTTCGCCGCCGGAGTCGACGGCGGACCGCTGCGGATCTACGCTTCGGGCGAATGCCACTCCTCGATCGAGAAGGGCGCCAGGATCGCCGGGTTCGGATCGGAGAATCTGGTGCGCGTCGGGACTACCGCCGACTTCGCCCTGGATCCGGATGACCTGGAACGGCTGGTCGAAGCCGACGTCGCGGCCGGGATGCGCCCCTGCGCGGTGGTCGCCACCGTCGGCACTACATCCTCGACGGCGCTGGATCCCCTGCCGGCGGTGGCCGGGATCGCCCGCCGCCACGGCCTGTGGCTGCACGTCGACGCCGCATTGGCCGGCAGCGCCGCCATCCTGCCGGAAAAACAGTCGATCATCGCCGGCGCCGAGGAAGCCGACTCATTCGTCTTCAACCCGCACAAGTGGCTGTTCACCAACTTCGACTGCTCGGCGTTCTTCACCCGCCGGCCGGACGAGCTGGAAAGCGCCATGTCCATCGATCCGGAGTACCTGAAGACCGACCGCGACCCCGAGGTGACGAATTTCCGCGACTGGGGAATCCAGCTGGGCCGGCGGTTCCGGGCCCTGAAGCTCTGGTTCGTCCTGCGCAGATACGGGGCCGAGGGATTGCGCGAAATGTTGAGGTCGCACATCGAGATGGCGGGGGAATTCGCGGAATGGGTCCGGCGCAGCGATGACTTCGAGATGATGGCCCCCGCGCCCCTGAACACCGTCTGCTTCCGCTGCACCGCCGGCGGCGGCGGCGAGGCCGATCTCGACCGTTTCAACAAGACGCTGCTCGACGCGGTCAACGCCACCGGGCTGATCTACATCACGCACACCAGACTGGACGGCAAATACGCGTTGCGCCTGAGCGTGGGGCAGATCGGCACCCGCCGCCGTCACGTCGAGGAAGCAT
Organism: uncultured Fibrobacteraceae bacterium; assembly: GCA_964646035.1. Lineage (GTDB taxonomy): Bacteria > Krumholzibacteriota > Krumholzibacteriia > LZORAL124-64-63 > LZORAL124-64-63 > CAYLMM01. The sequence goes on from CAZYDJ010000073.1 coordinate 2,702, forward strand.
GGAAGTGCCTGCGGGAAACCGCGGCCCGGCTCGCCGCCGCCTAGCTTCCCGACTCGGTCGAATGGCGATTCTGGATGGCGACGAACTTGTCGACGTTCTCCAGGAAGATGTCCAGCATCCCGGGATCGAAATGCTTTCCCCGCTCCAGGCGCATGATCTCGATCACATGATCGAGCGCCACCATGTCGCGGTACACCCTCTGGTTGCTCAAGGCGTCGAAAACATCGCAGATGCAGACGATCCGGCCGTGCACATGGATGTCGTCTCCGGCAAGCCCCGCGGGATAGCCGCTGCCGTCCCACTTCTCGTGATGCTGCAGGGCGATGGTCGCGGCCGCCGTCATGATCCGGCGGTTCGACTTGCGCAGGATGTCGTGCCCCAGGGAGGTGTGGGTCTTCATCTGCTCGTATTCCCGCGGGGATAACTTGCCGGGTTTGTTCAGGATCTCGTCGGGAATCCCGATCTTGCCGACGTCGTGCATCGGGGCGGCCAGCTGCAGCAGCTTGGCCTCCTCCTCGCCCAGACCGGCCAGCCGCGCCAGCAGGCCCGACGATTCGCCCACCCGGACGGTGTGGTGGGCCGTCTCCTGGGACCGCGTTTCCACGACCTCGCCCAGGGTGTGGATGACTTCCTTCTGGGTGTCCTCGATCTCGCGGTTGAGATAGATGTTGTCGTAGGCGATGCCGACGTTCGCCGACAGGATGCTCATCATGTCGCGGTCGAGGTCCGTCGCCTCGCGACCGCATTCCATGTAGACGAGGTTCTCCACGCTGCCTCGCGCCGCGAAATAGCCGAAGAAGCGATCGCCTTCGAAGCGGCTGCAGCGATCGTCCAGAACGCGCAGCAGGTCCGTCCTGACGTCCTCGTCGATGACCGTTCGGATCGCTTCGCCCAACTTCGCCTCGAAGCGGCCGCTGCCGGCCAGGATCCGGAACTCGCCGCCGCGACGGGTCGCGGTGAAGCCGCAGGGCATCAGGGTCGGTCCGTCGGATCCGACGCGCACCAGTTCGGCCATCTGGCGCAGGACTCCGGCCGAGAAACGCTCGAGGGCCTGCATCCCGAACAGGTCGCCGGTGGCGCCGATGATGGTCTCGAGACCCCGGCGGCTCTTCTCGATGGTCTGGATGTCGCGGTACGAGCGCAGGGCCGCGGTCACCGAGGTGTAGAGCTTCTGGGCGGTAAGTTCGGTCTTCGACTTGTAGTCGTTGATGTCGTAGTTCGAGATGACCTCGTGCTCCGGCGCCTGGCCGGGGTGGCCGGTCCTGAGGATGATGCGCGAGATCCGGTTGTGCAGATCCTCTCGGATATGCCGCACGACCGCCAGGCCGGCGTCGTCCCGCTCCATCACCACGTCGAGCAGCACTACCGCAGTATCGGGATTGCGGGCGAGCAGCTCCTTGGCCTCTTCGCCGGAGTAGGCGCTGAGGAACTCCAGCCCCCGCCCCTCGAACGAGAATCCGGCAAGCACCATCCGGGTCAGGGCGTGCACCTCTTCCTCGTCATCGGCGATGACGAGCTTCCAGGTGTCGGGCCGGCCCAGCTTCGGCTCCATCTCGGATTCGTTGGCGAAGAACAACTCTTCGTTGTCGATCACCGCGGCTTCGGAACGCTCAAACGTCGACATCTTCGGCATCCTCGCTGACGGGGAACACTACTTCGAATCGGGTACCGTGTCCGGGGTCGCTTTCGCAAGCGATACGGCCGCCCAGGGTCTGGGTGGCGAGGTTATAGACCACATGGAGGCCGAGACCGCTGCCGCCGCGACCGCGCTTGGTGGTGAAGAACGGCTCGAAGGCCTTCTCCCTGGTCTGCTGATCCATTCCCTTGCCGTTGTCCGAATAGAGCAGGCGGACGTCGTCGCCGTCCCGCTCGGCTGCGATCCGCATCTGGCCCGCTTCGACGCCGTCGAACCCGTGCAGCAGGGAATTCATCACGAAATTGGTCAGGATCTGCGAGAGGGCGCCGGGATAGCCGACAACCTCCATGTCCAGCGGACATTCGACCGTGAGCTCGTGGTCGGTGCGTTTCAGCTCCGGGCGCAGGCTGAGCAGGACCTCGTCGATGAACGACTTCATGTTGAAGGTCCGGCGCTTCTGGCTGGAGCGGTCGACGGCCACCTGTTTGAAGCTCTGGATCAGTTCCGCGGCCCGGTTGAGGTTGACCTGGATCATGCCGGTGGCCTCGCTGCAGACATCCAGATATTCCTCGAAGTCGGAACGTTTGGCCTCGTGCTTCCGGTAGACATCGACGAACTGCGAGGTCTTTTCGGCCAGATGCGAAGCCGCCGTGACTCCGATCCCGACCGGGGTGTTGATCTCGTGAGCCACTCCGGCGACCAGTCCGCCGAGCGCGGCCATCTTCTTGGATTCGATCAGCTCGGCCTGGGCCTCGCGGATCTGGGCCTGGCTGTCGCGCAGGGCCTTGTTGGTTTTCTGGAGGGCCGTATTGGCTTCCCACAGTTCGGCGGTGCGTTCGGCGACCCGCTGCTCCAACTCCTCGTTGAGCTTGCGGGCCCTCTCCTGCGCCTTGACCCTTTCGGATATATCGCGGAAGACGGTGGCGAACTTGTTGTCATGAACGCGATAGGCGAAGACTTCCAGGTGCCGTCCCATATCCTGCGAGAAGATTTCGAAGCGGATCGGCTCGCCGGTTTCGACCACCTGGGCGTAGAGATCCGTCCAGCAGGACTCCTGCTGCGGCAGCACTTCCGCGGCCAGCTTGCCCACCGCGTCGGCGGTGCGGATTCCGGTAACGGCCTCGAAGGAGGGGTTGACGTCCAGATACCGGTAATCGACCGGATCGCCCTGGTCGTCGTAGACCAGTTCATGCACCGCGAAGGCGTCCATCATCATGCTGAACAGGGTGCGGTATCTCTTCTCGCTGGCGCGCTGCTCGCTTTCGGCGCTGATGCGCTCGGTGATATCGGAAATGAAGCCCTCGACGGCTTCCAGCTCGCCGTTCTCATCGAAGATCCCGCGGCCCTGCTCCCAGACCCACTTCTCCCGCCGCTCGGCGGTGATGATGCGGTATTCCAGCTCGAATAATTCGCCCTTGGCGACGGCTTCCTGCACCTTGTCCCAGACCATGTCGCGATCCGAGGGGTGGATGACGTCGTTGTAGGAGATCCCCTTGTTGCCGATCAACTGGTCCGCCTGGTAGCCGGTCAGCTTCACGCAGCCCTGGCTGACGAACCCCATCGTCCAGAAGCGGTCGTTGTTGCAGCGATAGGCCATGCCCGGCAGGTTGCCCATCAGAGTCGAAACGCGGCGCCGGCTCTCTTCCAGTTCCCGCTGGACCTCCTTCAATTCGGTGACGTCGACATAGCTGGCCGAGATGAACAGCGGCTTGCCGAGGTCGTCCCGGATCAGGGTGGCGTTGTAGAGAGTCGGGAATTCATCGCCGTCGCGGCGGGCGTGGACGATCTCCTCCGAGGATACGCTGCCCTCGCGCCGGGCCCGCTCGCGCAAGGCGTGGATACGCTCGAGTATGCGCCGGGGATGGAACATGGCCTGATGACGGCCCAGGATCTCCTGCTGGTTGTAGCCGTGCATCTCGGCGAAGGCCCGGTTCACATAGAGGATCCGTCCCTCGAGATCCGTGATCAGGGCTCCGTTGTTGGCGCGTTCGGTGATCGTCTTGAACTTGCGCAGTTCTTCCTCGGCCAGCATCCGGTCGGTGACGTCGCGCAGATTGACGACGATGCCGTTGACTCCCGGCACGTCGAGCATGCCGGTCAGGATCGCCGACATATGCCGCCATCTGCCGTCCATGTCGCGGACGCGCAGGTCGGAAATGTGGATCGTCTTGCCGGGACTGCGCCGTGCGAGATCGATGTATTCACGAACGGTGGGCATGTCCACCGGATGCAGGAACTGGCCCGGCATCTTGCCGATCAGATTCTGGATCGGCTGGTCGATGATCTTGCCCAGCCCCGGACTGATGTAGCGGTACCGCCCGTCGGCGTCCATGACGATGGTGATGTCGGACGTGTTCTCGGTGATCGCCCGGAACTTCGACTCGCTCTCGCTGAGGGCCTGTTCGGTCAGCTTGCGCGCGGTCACGTCCTCGATGATGCAGATGGTGCGGTAGTATCTGCCCGTCTCGTCCCGCAGCGCGGAAGAGTTTATCATCACGTCGATGATGCGGCCGTCGGCGCGGGCCATCTTGAATTCCTGGTCGTACAGATGGCCGGCCCGGAGGATCTCGGCGAGCGCCCGCTGGAATTTCGACTGATAGTCCGGGTGGATGATCGACGACATGTTCCGGCTCACCAGCTCGGCGGACTCGTAACCCAGGATTTCCTTGGCCCGCGAGTTTACCTCGACCAGGACACCCTTCTCGTCGACCGATGTGATCAGGTGGGCGGCGGTCGTGAAGATGGAGCGGTACTGCTCCTCGCTCCTCTCCAATTCGGCCTGCGACCGCTTCCGCTGCGTGATGTCCATGATCATCCCGACCATGCCGCGAACCTTGCCGTCGGAGCCCATCTCGGGCGCCGCCTGCAGGGAGATCCAGACGACTTCGCCGTCGCCCACCACCAGGCGGTTCTCCAGGGCGACGGGTTCGAAATCCCGGGATATGCGGCGCCAGGCCTCGACCACACGGTCATGGTCCTCGGAATGGACCAGATCCATCCAGCGCTTGCCCCGTAAATCTTCCCGTTCGTGCCGAACCAGTTTCCGCAGGCGGTCGTTCATGTAGGTGACCTCGCCGTCGAGATCACAACGGAAGATCCCGATCGGCGACAGCCGCGCCAACGCCTCGAATAGATGTTCGGTGGAGGCCAGTTCGTCGGTCCGTCGGGCCAGGGCGCTTTCCTGTTTTTCGAAATGGAGGGCGTTTCCGAGCACCATGCCGATCAGGGCGGAGGGGAGTTTCATCCCATCGAGAACCTGGTCGAGCAGCGGATCGTTGGCCACCCCCAGCAGAAGCAGCAGACCGTTGCGTCCCTCGCCTATGCCGAGCGGCAACGCCAGGATCTGGCCCGCGCCCAGGCGATGGGCGGCGCGTTCGATCGGCGAACCGAGGCGACGATTCCGGATCAGGGATGGTTCCTTCAGGGTTCGGGTCAGTACCGCCAACTCGATCAGCTCGGGGCGATCGGATACCCGGACATCCTTTTCGGTCCATTCCTCCAGGGGCAGCGGTTTGTGCTCTGCGGAAGCGTCGGAGCAGATCATGAACACGCCGTGGTCGGCTCCGGAAATGCGCCCCATCTCCCGGCAGAGATAGCGTCCGAGAGCCCTTGGGTTGTCGGCGCGGCGCAGGACGTTGCCGAAGATCTCGAGGGCCTCGACCTGGCGCTCCTCCGTGGAGCCGATTTTCGTGGGAATGATGTCAGAAAACATAAGATTCCTGTTCGCTCCGGGGCTTGCTGCACACGACAGGATCCGGATCGGCGCGCCAACATCGCCATTCCTATCGTCATCTGGCTGTTTCGGCCTTATTGCCAACGACTTTAGCCCTGCCGTGATCCTTGTCCATGACCGATGTACGGGTATAGTCCTACAGTATTACTCGGATTTACAGGCCCCCATCTCCGCCCTTGCGGAAACTCGCCTCCGGCTGGAGACGGTTGCTGTACAACCACCCTTGCGGATCATATTCTTGCCGGCATGAGCTTCATCGAGATACTGCTGATCGCGGTCGGCCTGGCCATGGACGCCTTCGCCGTCTCCCTGGCCGCCGGAGCCACCGGCCGCTCCCGGGGACGCCGCGCCGCCTTCCGTCTCTCCTTCCATTTCGGCCTCTTCCAGGCCGTGATGCCGGCCGTCGGCTGGCTGCTGGGCCGCGGCATCGTTTCCCGCATCGCGGCGATCGACCACTGGGCGGCCTTCGCGTTGTTGGCGCTCGTAGCGTCCAGGATGATCCGTTCCGGGCTCGGCGGCGACGACGACGACGACTCCGGCGTCGATCCCTCTCGCGGCGCCTCGCTGTTGATGCTGAGCGTGGCCACCAGCATAGACGCCCTGGCCGTCGGCCTGGGCCTGGCCTTCCTCGATGTCGAGATCTGGTATCCCTGCGTGGTCATCGGAATCGTCACCGCGGCGCTTTCGCTCTGCGGCCTGCGCCTCGGCTCCCGTCTCGGCGACCGCTTCGGCAAGCGGATCGAGATCGTCGGCGGCGTCATCCTGCTGGGAATCGGCGCCAAGATACTCTGCGACCACCTACTCTAATGCGTCTTTCACCCCCCTGTTCTTCCCGCTGACGGTGGTAAGAAGATCATTTTGGCCCTAAATTGGCGTCCAGAAAAAGGAGACGCCCATGAACACCATCTCGAAAATGATCGTCGTTGCGTTGCTGCTGGCGGCCGCCGCCTTCGCCGCAGAACCGGGAAAGGATGCTGAAGTGAAGGATCCCGTGGCCAAGAGCGATGCCGAGTGGCGCGAGCAGTTGACCCCCGAGCAGTACCGCGTCATGCGCGAGAAGGGCACCGAAGCGCCTTTCTCCGGAAAATTCAATCTCCACTCCGAGCGGGGAGTCTACGTCTGCGCCGGCTGCGGCAACGAACTCTTCGTTTCGGACACCAAGTTCGACGCCGGATGCGGCTGGCCCAGCTACGCGGAGCCCGTGACCTCCGAATCCGTGGTCACCGTCGAAGACCGCAGCCACGGCATGATCCGCAGCGAGGTTCTCTGCGCCGAATGCGGCGCCCATCTGGGCCATGTCTTTCCCGACGGACCCCGCCCCACCGGGTTGCGCTACTGCATCAACTCGGTTTCCCTGGACTTCGCCGCCGACCCCGCGGAAGAACAATAGCCGGATCGTCCCGAAAGATTTTTCGCGAGTGACATCGTTCGCGACCGATGGTATATGTGCGCCTCGATAACTGATCCATATCCGCGGGGGCTGCCGCATGAGCAAGTTGGCGAATGTTTTCGCGAGTCTGCGCGAGGCGAAGCAGAACGCTGCCTTCGTCCGCGACAAGCACGGGCTGTCGATGGCCGCCCAGGCGCTGGACCTCTTCCGCCTGCGTTCCCAGGGAATCGGCCCGAGCGACTACTACAAGTACAGCCTCTTCGACCGGAACGTCTTTCCCGACCAGGCGTCGCGCAAAACCTACCGCGGCTGGCGTCTGCAGCGGGAACTGCGGCGTTACGTCGATCCCCGGCTGCGTTCGATCACCTACGAGAAGCACCTGCTCTACCGGCTGCTGCCGGGATTCGGCCTGCCCTGCCCCGAGATCCACGCCGTCTACGCTCCGGCAAACGATTCCTTCGAACGGCATCGGGCCCTGAAGACCCGCGCCGAGCTGGCCGCGTTCATGCGCGAAACGGAACACATCCCGCTATTCGGCAAGCCTTCCAGCTCCTCCCACGGCTACGGAGCCCGCGGAGTCCTGGCCCGCGTGGGCGCGGACCGGCTGCTGCTCGCCGACCACAGCGAGGTCTCGATAGACGATTTCGTCGCTGACGTGGACCACATCACATCCCACCAGGGAACCTATCTGCTGGTCGAGATGCTCGAACCGCGCGACGACATCCGCAAGCTCTGCGGCGATACCCTCTCGTCGATCCGCATCGTGATTTTGATGCGGGACGGTGAACCGGAGATCTACCACTGCGGCTCGTTGCTGCCGCCGGCCAAGGCCCACGTGTCCAACGCCCGCGGCCTGACCACCGGCACCCTCAGCTCCCGCATCGATCCCGAAACCGGTTGCTTCCAGGATGTGATCTGCTCGGCCGGCCCCGATCGTCGTTCCCAGCCGGTCCATCCCGATACCGGCGAACGCATCGAGGGATTCCCCATCAAGGACTGGCCGCAGCTGCTCGAACTCGTTTTCACCGCCGCCCGCGCCTTCTCCCCCTTCCGCATGCAGCACTGGGACCTGTCCCTGACCACCCGCGGGCCCGTCCTGCTGGAGATGAACTACGTCGGCGACATCGAACCGCTGCAGATGCACGGGCCTCCCGGCGCCTGCACCGAGCAATACCTGAGCTTCGCCGCCACGCATCAGATCGACATCGAAAATCTGCTGTAGGATTCGGGTCAGAAAGGCCAGAAGACGGGGATCAGCAGGGTGCTGGCCACCCATACCATCACGTTCAGGGGCAGGCCGAGCTTCAGGAAGTCGGTGAATTTGTAGCCGCCGGCGCCATAGACCAGCAGGTTGGTCTGATAGCCGATCGGAGTGGCGAAACAAGCCGAGGCCCCGAAGCAGATTCCCACCAGGAACGGCCGCGAATCGACTCCCAACCCGGCAGCCACGCTCAACGCCACCGGCACCAGCAGCACCGCCGTCGAATTGTTGCTCAGGAAGTGGCTCATCACGCTGGTCAGGATGATGATGACCGCCAGCACCACCTGCGGCCCGGCGTCGGAGAAGACCCGCAGCACGGCATCCGAATATAGATTCGCCGCGCCGGTCTTCTGCAGGGCGGTGCCCAGGGCGATCGTCCCGATTATCAACAGCAACACCTTGGCGTCCACCGCGCCGTAGGCGTCACGCAGCTTCATGCAGCCGGTCAGGATCATCAGGAACGCCGCCGTCATGGCGCAGACCAGGATGTCGACCAGGCCCATCGACGCGGCCGCGACCATCGTCAGGAAGATCCCCAACGCTACCGGAGCCCGGCGGCGGTTGACCACCCGCCGGACCACGTCCTCGACCACGATGAGATCCTGCTCCGCGCGCAACCGCGAAATGCTGGTCACCGGGCACTGCACCAGCAGGATGTCGCCGACCGATAGGCGCAGGTTGCGGATGTCGCGGCGTCCGAAATGGACCCGCTGACGTTTCACCCCGATCATCCAGACATCGGCCGACCGGCCCAGCGCCGTCTGCATCAAACGGCGGCCGACCAGCCGCGAACGCGGCAACACGATCAGCTCGAGGATGATCGACCCCGGATCGTAGGGCGACTGCATCTCGTGATCGTCGATCTGGGGCAGGACCGCGGCGCCCTCGCTCAACACCTGGGCCAGGGTCTGGGCGTCGCCCTTGACCAGCATGATGTCCCCGGGACGCAGTTCGAACCGGCCCAGGGCGGCATCGTAGACGGTGTTCCCCCGCAGCACCTCGAAGAGTTCGAGTCCGGGGTAGATCTCGACCACCGAATCGGCGTTGCGGCCGACCAGCTGGCTGTCCATGGTGATCAGCAGCTCGGACAGGTAATGGCCGCGGGAGCCGGGATCCGACTCCAGCACGGGTTCCTTGTGCGAGGGCAGCAGCCGGAACGAGAAGAGATAGAGAAAGACCAGCCCGACCGCCGCTATCGGCAGGCCGACCCGCGACAGCTCGAACATCCCGAGCGGTTCGAGACCCTGCGAAGCTCCCAGATTGCTGACCACGATGTTGGTCGATGTGCCGATCAGGGTGCTGGTCCCGGCCAGGATCGAGATGAACGAAATAGGTATCAACAACTTCGACGGCGACAGCGAGTGCTTGGCGCAGACCGCCAGGGCGATCGGGATGGCCAGGATCACCACCGGGGTGTTGTTGATGAAGGCCGAGAACAATCCGGTCACTCCCAGCAGCAGCAGGAAGGCGGCGTTGCGCCGGCCTTCGCTCCAGGAGACCATCCTGCGCGAGAAGAAATCGAGGGCGCCGGTCCGCAGCAGGCCCTGGCTGACGATCAGCAGGGCGGCCACCGTCAACGGCGCGGGATGGGAGAAACCGGCCACCGATTCGCCGGGAGTGAGGATCCCCATTGCCATCAGCGCGACCATGATGCCCAAAGCCGTCAGATCGACGGGCACCCGCTC
>CAZYDJ010000074.1:0-12394 GCA_964646035.1 uncultured Fibrobacteraceae bacterium
TGTCGGCTGACGCCGAGCTGCTGGCCCGCCACTCGCCGGGCGACGACCCGGTGCTGCGTCTTTATCGCTGGAGTCCCTACGCCGTTTCGATGGGGCATCACCAGCGGGAAGAGGAGTTCGCCGCCGACCGCATCGCGGCCCGCGGTTTCGATCTCGTGCGCCGTCCCACCGGCGGCAGGGCCATCCTCCACGCCGAGGAGCTGACCTACGCGGTGGTCGGTTCATCCCCGTCCGATCTCTTCGGTTAAACGCTCAACGAATGCTACGAGGCAATCAACCGGGCCCTGATACTCTTTCTCGAAAAGCTCGGTCTGCGGCCGGACGTATCCGGCGGCGAATCCTTGGCCGAGGCCCGTGGGTTGGTCTGTTTCCGCTCGGCGGGGCGCCATGAATTGATGGTGGCGGGGAGGAAGATCATCGGCTCGGCCCAGCGCCGGACCGAGGGAGTTTTCCTGCAGCACGGCACGATACTGGCCGGGCCGGCCCACGTCGACCTGCTGGATTGTCTGGCCGAGGCAGGGAATACGCCGGAGGCTCGAGCCGAGTTGATCGCTTCGACCACCGACCTGGGCAGCCTGCTCGGCGGCCCCCTGGATGCCGCCGCTGTCGACCGCTGCAACGGATTTCTGGTCGATGCCTTCGCCGAGAATTTCGATCTCGAACCGGTCGTGACGAAAGTCGCCGGCCGGAGCGAGCCCCTGCCGGCGTCCTTCCTGGAGTCGGATTCCCGCTAGAATACCAGCGAAGATCCCGCCGCGAAGGCCAACCCCCGCGTGTCGTCGGGCCAGATCCGGCCCCGGTTGCCCACCGCGAAATCCCAACGGCAGGGTCCGAAGGCCAATCCCAGGCCCACCGACGAGCGGGCGCTGCTCGGACCGCCAACGCCGATCCCTAGCCGGGGCCGCAGCCACGACAGCAGCGCCATCTCGCAGCCGGCGTTGATCGCGGTGCGGGAAGATGAATGCGAGCGTTCGCCCAGGTCCCGGACGATGTCGAAGGCGTAGGCCAGTCGACCGATGCGGTTGCCGGCCCCGAACCGCAGTTGCTGCGGCAGGCTGGTCGAGTAGCCGCCGATGGCGTAGCTGGTGTCGCTGTCCGCGACCGCGTCGTCGAAGTCGTCGGTGGCGGTGCTCAGCGAATCGCCGCAAGCCGACCAGATGTGGCGTTCGGTATCGCGGTCCCAGTTCACCGAGCTCAGACCGTTCTGCAGCGCGAGCCCGAAGGTCCAGCCGCGAGGGGCCTGCAGCGCGAGGCCGAGATCGACCGCGTAGCCGGCGCCGCCGGTGGCGGTGCGATAGGAAGCCGAGGCCGCTCCCGAGACTCCGCTGATGTCGGTCGTGATGCCGCCGCCGGCCTCGACGTCGCTGAAGTCGTAGAATCCCTGCAGATACCGCAGGTTGAAACCGGCCGACAACCGGGCGGCGTGGCCGGTGGCCAGCGGCCGGGCGAACGAGAGGGTCGCCGAGGCCACGGCGTGGGCGTCGCCGTCGGTGTCGTCGAAGGAGAACGACTTGTCGATGTCGTTGCCCAGCAGCACCAGGTCGAAGAAGTCGCGATCGAGATTGCCGCTGCCGCCGGCCATGCCCTGGAAGGTCAAAGCGAACGGACCGGAGGCGAATCCCAGGGCCGAGGCGTTGACATCGGCGGAAAGCAGCAGCCCTCCGTCGGGGATGTCGGAGAGCAGCAGATCCTTGTCGGCCCGCGACAGGGTCGCGCCGGTGAAGGTGTTGTAGCGGTCGAGCGTGAACGAGTTGTTGCTCAGATCGACCGATGCCGAGGCCAGACCGATGCTGAAGCTGCCCGGCCGCTCTATCGCCAGGTTCGCCGGGTTCCAGCCCACTGCGTCCAGGCCGGCCGCGGTCGCGGTGCCGGCCCCGCCCATGCCCATAGCCCGCACGCTGCTCTGTGCCGACGAGATGTCGGCGCCCAGGACCGTCGTCAACAGCAACGCGACGAAAATCACCAAGGGCAGGACTGCCTTGCTCCGGCCGCTAACGGCGGCGCGCCGGTCACGCCCGGCTTCGTTGCTACGCATCAGTCTTCCTCCTCGACCAGCACCTCGGCCACCAGGGCGCCCGACAACTGCATATAATCATCGGTTCTCAGCTCAACCTCGGCGCCGGCAGTGCCCGGTATCAGGGCGACCACCGCGGTGTAGGCGTTCGGCTGGGTCATGACCCGGATCTCTTCACGGGTCAGCTGGATGTCGTGACGGCTCTCGGCCGAATCCTTGGCGTAGCCGGTGACGGGATCGATGGTGGCCGCGGCGACCGCCAGGGGCCCGATCACCAGCCCGGGCGAATCCATCGCGGATAGGGAGTCGGATCCGACCTGGAACAGCACCTGGGCGGCGAAGGGGAAGCGGTTCTCGACCACCGTGAGAATCCGTCCGCCGAAGATGTGATCGTCCAGTTCCTCGCGCAGGTCCTCGTCGAGGTCCAGGGGCTCGGCGTCGCGGTGGATCTCGGAGTTGTCGATGATCACGCGCAGCGGTGCGTCGATCCGCCAGGAGATCGCCGCGGTATCCCCGGGGCGAACCGTCCCGGGCGAATCCACGCCGCCGACGACGATCGCGCCGGTCATCTCGAAGTTCTCGGGCATCAGTTCCAGGAATTCGGTGATGTTGCTGTTGGTCTCGTCCAACCGGATGACGGTGCGTTCGGGCTCGGTCCCCTTGCGCGATTCGATGTCGGCGGTGGTCTGGAGCACGGCCGTCAATCCATCGGAATTGGTTCCTTCCAGCCTGACGTCGAGGGCGCCCTCGATTCCGGTGTCGTTGAGGATCTCGACGGTGAGGGAGGCCTGGGTCAGGGTGATGCCGTCCAATTCGTCGGGGATGTCGATCTGCTCGACCATCATGTCGAGATCGAAGCTCTGTTCGGGGAAGACGCCGGTCACTTCGCCGAGCACGAGGGTCGTCGGCGAGACGTCGACCAGGATCCGGTCCTGGGCCCGCAGGGTCACCGGGGTGCCGGCGCTGCCGGGAGTCGTCATCGACACGTTCCAGGCCAATTCCGTCAGCGGGGTGTCGTCGGGGCCCGTGATGCCGGCCCCGGCCAGGTCGATGCCGGTGGTTGTCCGCTGGTGGGGCGCCAGGTCCATGACCACCAGCAGGGGCGAGCCGGCTGCGTCGAACATGTCGTCGCAGCTCAGCTCGGCGCGACAGGCCAGGGGCAGCCCGTTCTCGATGGTGATGTCCAACGCTCCGGCGGAGATCTCGGCCGCGATGATGCCCAGCGAATCGGGCAGAGCCTCGACCGCGCCTGCCTGGATCGAAAGGGCCCCGATCGTGGCCACGGCTTCGATGACGGTCAGGTCGGTCAGGGCCACCGCTACGGCGAGGCTGCTGGCCGGATCCACCGTGACCGGGGTCGACGAACCGGGAGAGCCGCCCTGCAGCCGCACCGAAACTTCGCCGGGCAGCTCGACACCGGCCAGGTCCACCGACCACAGGCCCGTCTCGCCGGGGGCCAGGCCGCCGTCGGCGGTCAGGGTCGTGATCACGCTGCCGTAACGGGGATCGATGACCTCGACGGTCAACTGCTCGGGAGGCGCGTCGCCCGAAACCGTGACCGGCAGTCCGTTGCAGACCTCTACGCTGAGGGTGCCGGTCGCCAGGGTGGCGCTTTCGATACCGTCGATGTCCGCCGGCGAGCTGTCCAACGTGAAATCGAAGGCGGGCACCGGCAGCGGCACCGGCGGCAACGAAGCCGCGTCGGGGTACAGCTCGTCCAGCCTGAACCCGAAGTCCATGGCAGGCGGCGCGGCGATCGTGAAGTCGCCCAGTTCGGCGCTGAAGGATGCTCCGTCCAGATCGGCGCTCAGATCGAAGTCGAGCGATACCGTGGTGGCCTCGCCCTCGATCGCGAACATGACCGCCGAATTCTCTCCTTCGGTGAGGAAGTCCTCATCCTCTATCAATTCGGTCACGGTGATTTCGTGTCCGCCGATGGGGATTGTGGCCATGGTCGTGAAGGAGGGCAGCTGCGGCTCCTCGATCGTACATCCCGCAGCCAGCACGACGCAGGTTACCAGGATGCAGAGTACCGGGAAACGCGGGCCCCGGGTGCGGACAGGGGTTGATTTCGACATTTGATTCTCCGGGGTTGCAGCGGTCGGGACCAGCGGGTCCTCCGTTGTCGATCCGTTACCCCGCTTGAAAGACCCGTGCCTCGCCCGGCCGGTCCCGGATTTCCGGCGGCCGGGCCATTTCGGGAAATCATGAGAAACAACGGGGAATCACCGGCAACATCCCGCCAGTTCCGGAGCCGAGAAGGAATCAGGAGACGCTTTGCGGGATCGTGCGGAATCGGCCCGCCGCCATGCAGGCTGCAAGCATCGGCTGAGCGCGGCCTTGACCGCCGCCGCCGTCGGTCACTAGTATCAGGCGTTCGCCCGCTACGAGTGTTTCCCGGAAAGCGAGGCCCATGTCCCGGTTCCTGATCGGCCGTCTGGCGGCATCCGTCCTGCTGATCGTCGCCTTGCTTTCTACGGTCTTCTTCATTGTGCACCTGGCGCCCGGCGACCCGGTGGACCTCGTCAACGATCCCGATCTCGACGCAGCCGGCCGAGCCGCCCTGCGTCATGAGATGGGATTGGACCGGCCGCTCGGCCGCCAATATCTCGAGTGGATTTCCGGCGTGCTGCTGCACCTGGATTTCGGCCGCAGCCTGCGCTTGCACCGCCCGGTCTCGTCGATCCTCGGTGAAGCCGTTCCCAACACCCTGCTGCTGACGTTGCCCGCCTATCTGGTGCACCTGCTGGTGGCCGTCCCGCTCGGCGTGTGGTTCGCCAGGCGCCGGGGCAGCCGCCGCGAGCGCGGCGCCACGGTCGGGGGCCTGTTCATCTATTCGCTGCCCGCTTTCTGGCTCGGGCTGATGCTGATACTGGTCTTTTCCCGTTGGCTGGGCTGGTTGCCCTCGGGCGGGATGTATTCCACCGGCGCCGCCGACCTGTCCCGCGGGGCGCGTTTCTGGGATTTGCTGAAGCATCTGGTCATGCCCGTTCTGGTGTTGGGCGCGGCGTCGGCCATGATCACCGCCCGCTATCTGCGCAACAGCATGTTGGAGGCGTTGGGCCAGGACTACATCCTGGCCGGCAGGGCCCGCGGGCTGCCGGAGAACGTCCTGCTCTGGCGGCATGCGCTGCGCAACGCCCTGTTGCCCGTGGTCACCCTGGTCGGATTGAATCTGCCGCATCTGCTCGGCGGAGCCGTCGTCACCGAGTACGTGTTCGCCTGGCCGGGCATGGGCCGAGTGGCCGTCGAGGCCATCTTCGCCCGCGACTATCCTGTGGTGATGGGGGCGACGGCCCTCTCCGCGGTAATGGTCGTTGCCGGCAATCTGCTCGCCGATCTGGCCTACGGTCTGGTCGATCCCCGGATCAGGCACCGGCGCGGGAGTTCGTCGTGACGAAAAACCGTTTCAAGGCTCCGCTGCTGTATCGCCGCCTGGCTCCGGCGCTGCGCCGGGATTTCTCGGCCCGCACCGGTCTGGCGATCGTGCTGGGCCTGCTGGCGGTTGCCGTTTTCGCGGATCTGCTGGCCCCCGCCGACCCCGGGATGATCGGCGACGCCGCATCCCAGTTGATGCCGCCGTCGTCGGCCAATCCGCTCGGGACCGATGTCCTGGGGCGGGATGTGCTCTCGCGGTTGATCCACGGAGCCAGGATCTCGCTGCTGGTCGGCTGGCTGGCGGTGGGGCTGGCGGTCCTGATCGGCACGGCCGTGGGGCTGGCCGCCGGACTCGGGCCGTCCTGGCTGGATCGATTCCTGATGGGCTTGACCGACATCTTCCTGGCCTTCCCGCGGATATTCCTGGTGCTGCTGCTGGCGGTGCTGGTGCGGCCTTCGTTGACGCTGGTGATGGCGGTGATCGGGCTGACCGGTTGGATGGGCATCGCCCGTCTGGTTCGCGGCGAGACCCTGACCCTGCGCGAACGCGACTTCGTGTCGGCCGCGAGGGGGCTGGGCGCCGGCCGTCTCCGGATCGCGATGAGGCACATCCTGCCCAACGTCCTGCCCACGATCGTGGTCGCCGCTTCGTTGCGGCTGGGCAACACCATCCTGCTGGAGTCGTTTCTCAGCTTTCTCGGGCTCGGCGCCCAGGAACCGGCCGTGACCTGGGGAGCGATGATCGACCAGGGCAGGGCGCATCTGATAGAGGGCTGGTGGCTGGCCGCTTTTCCGGGTCTGGCCATCGCTTTGACCGTGATCGGCTACAATCTGCTCGGGGACGGGCTGCGCAACGCGCTCGATCCGCGGACGGGGGACGGAGGACGCCGTGAGCGGGTCTGAACTGCTGCGCGTGACGGGGCTGAGGGTGATGCTGGCGGACGGCCGCGAAGTCGTCGGCGGTATCGACCTCGCCGTCGACCGCGGCGAAACCCTGGCTCTGGTCGGCAGCACGGGCTGCGGCAAGACCATCACCGGACTGGCCCTGCTGGGACTGGCCCCCGGCGGCTCGTCGGTGTCGGGCAGGGTGCTGTTCCTGGGTTCGGACGCCACGGATGACGGCGAAGGCCCGGCCAGGGCTCCGGCCGGGAACTGCATGTCCATGGTCTGGCAGGATGCCGCAGGCAGTCTGGATCCGGTGCTGCGGATAGGGGACCAGGTCGTCGAAGCGATCCGCTGCCGCAAGGGGGCCGGACGCAATGACGCCCGGCGGCTGGCTCTGGATCTGCTGTCGGAGGTGCGGCTGCCGGACCCGGCGGTTATCGCGCGACGGTATCCTCATCAACTCAGCGGCGGCCAGCGGCAAAGGGTGGCGGTCGCGCTCGCCCTGGCCGGCGATCCCGCCCTGTTGATCGCCGACGAACCCACGACCGCGCTCGATCCCGGAGTGCAGGCCGAGATCATGGCGCTGTTGCGCCAGATCAGGGACCGGCGGGGGATGGGCATCATTCTGGTGACTCATGACCTGGCCCTGGTGCCGGGCAACGCTTCGCGGCTGGCCGTCATGGCGGCCGGGCGGATCGTTGAGCACGGCGCCGTCGCGGACGTCTTCGCGGCGCCGCGGCATTCCTTGACGCGTTCCCTGCTCGCCGCGGCCGGGACCCGCGCAGCTCCGCCGCCGCCGCCGGGGGATCCCATGGGGCCTCCGGCGTTGGCCCTGAACGGTTTGCGGGTCGTCCACCCCGCGCGGCGTGGTGTGGCCGCGGTCACTGCTGTGGCGGATGTCTCGTTCGAGATTGCCGCGGGCGAGACGTTCGGCCTGGCCGGGGAATCCGGTTGCGGGAAGACCACATTGGCGCGGGTCGCTGCGGGGCTCGCCGTCGCCGTCGCGGGCGACGTCTCGGTGGCGGGACTGTCCCCGTCGCCCGCGGCGGGAAGGCCGGCGCCGGCGCAACTCGTCTTCCAGGATCCGGCGGGCAGCCTGAACCCCCGTCTCACCGTCGGCGAGACGATCGCCGAGGCCTGTCGCTTCTGCGCCGCCGGTACGCAGAGGCAGCTGCTCGCCGAGGTAGGCCTGCCGGGAGCCGCCGACAGCTATCCCCACGAGTTGAGCGGCGGCGAACTCCAAAGGGTGGCGATCGCCCGCGCCCTGGCGGCGTCCCCGCGACTGCTCGTCGCAGATGAGCCGACAAGTTCACTGGACTCGGCCGCCAGCGCCGCGATATTCGGGTTGCTGGACGACCTGCGCCGTCGGCGCGGCCTGGCCCTGTTGCTGATTTCGCACGATCTGGGATTATTGCGCG
This sequence comes from uncultured Fibrobacteraceae bacterium, assembly GCA_964646035.1. Classification (GTDB taxonomy): domain Bacteria; phylum Krumholzibacteriota; class Krumholzibacteriia; order LZORAL124-64-63; family LZORAL124-64-63; genus CAYLMM01. The sequence goes on from CAZYDJ010000074.1 coordinate 7,696, forward strand.
GATTCTGTCATCGGGTGGCCGTAATGCAGACCGGAAGAATCCTGGAAATCATACCGTATGATGCTGCTCCCACTCATCCGCACAGCATCGCGTTGATGTCCGCGGCCCCGACGCTCCCGACTCCTAGAGCTACGGAAACACATTAGGTTGACACGCATTAAGCTGCTCTCTATATTCAGCCGAAGCTAGCGGTTGCTGCGCGGAGGCCTCGCTTCCCTCGAGTCTGCGGACTCGGAGACTTCCGACCTTACAGCCTGGCTCCCCATGATAACGGCGCGTCGGGTCGATTCGACCCGAGCACTGGATAGCCCGATGCGTTTTTGTGCAAGTTTCATTGATGCGCTTGAAAGGAGCGTCGCGATGCTCCGTCGTCCCCGGATTGAGTGGATCCTGCCTGTTGTTATGGCCTTGGCATTCGTGCTTTCGGCTGCGACGGATGTAATTGCGCAGGACGCCCCCGGCATCATCAAGGGCACCATCCGCGATAAGGAGTCAGGCGAACTGCTTGACTACGCCAACGTGTTGCTCAAAGGCACGACTCGCGGAACGATGTCACTTGGTGGCGGCGTATTCTATTTCAACGGCATGGCGCCTGGTGATTACAGGATCCAGGTTCTCTATCTGGGGTACGCTCCTATAGAGAAGGTGGTCTCGGTAATCCCGGGTCAGACGGTGGAGGTCGCCTTCAATATGGAGGTGGTCATCGTCGAGACCATCGATGAGATCGCCATCGAAGGCGCTCGCTACATGGTCGATGTCAAGGGAGCCAAGCAGGAGCAGAAGATCGGCGAGGATCGTCTGCAGAAATACGCTATCGACTCAGTCGAAGACGCCGTGGCCAAGCAGGCCGGCGTCGTCATGCGCGGCGGCCAGTTGTATGTCCGCGGTGGTCGATCCGGCGAGGTGTCGATGCGTATCGGCGGCGTCGAGGTCGATGATCCGCTCGGCGGCGCTTCGATGGGTGTTTCCAGCATGGCGGTCGAGACCGTCAGCACGGTCACCGGCGGCATGGACGCCGAATACGGTTCGGCGCTGTCCGGCGTCATCGACGTCACCACCAAGACCGGCGGTGATACGTTCGAGGGCGGAATGCGCTATATGACCGACGACTTCGGCCGTCAGGACAAGACCTACACCAACTACGACCGCTTCGAGTTCGGCTTCGGCGGGCCTACGCCCCTGGAGAAGCTGACTTTCTACGCTTCCGGCGATATGTACTTCACGGACCAGGAGAACTACTCGGTCGCCAACCGTCCCGAGTACAAGGTCAACGTCGGCGGCACCACGCTCTTCAAGTTCCGCAAGCGCCAGGTCAACAGCATGCGCGGTTCGACCAAGATGCAGTACACGTTCAACGAGAACCTGCGTCTGGCCGGCGAGTACACATTGAACTACACGTCTTCGGGCACCTATTCGCCCAACTGGAGCGTCAACGGTTACGCCAAGCGCGTGATATACATGCCCGTGGTCCAGCGTACCCCCGGCGACGATTCCTGGATCTTCGTCGGCCAGTACGTGCCGGTGTATTACGGCGACTGGTTCGGCAACATGAGCTCGTCGGCTTCACCGGCGGTGGTTCTCGATTCCCGCAACTCCAGCATGATCCGCCAGACTTCGCCGATCATGCAGGTTCGCGCCACCGACGGCCGGATCTACACCGTCATCGCCGAGCCTGGTTTCGACGGATTCCGCTATCCGAATTCGTCCTTCTCGACCGCGGCTGAGGATTCGTCCTACGTGCCGTTCAACTCGGCCGACAACTCGGGCGAGAATACCAACCTCGGCCAGACCCTCGGCTTCGTTCTGACGCATAACCTGACCGATGAGACCTTCTACACCATGCGCCTGAGCCGGGTGGCCTTCGACAAGCGGTACACCGTCGACGGCAAGGATCCGTGGGAATTCAACCACGGCGGTGTCTGGTCTCCCGGCGTCTACTCCTCGCAGGCCGCCCTGTACCTGAACAGCGCCGACTACTACACCGATCCGCTCAATCCGCTCTTCATCACCACGAGCGACTTCCCGTTCTACAGCGAGGAATACACCCGGACCTACACCGCGCGCTTCGATATCACATCGAGCCGTTGGGAAGGCCATCTGGTGAAGACCGGTTTCCAGCTCACCTACAACGACCTGGAGCGGAACTTCATCAACTATCCGGCGATCGAGCGCCAGAACCGCTTCACCGGCGATTACTCGCTGGGAGCCAGCAAGAACGAATTCCACACGTACAACCCCGAGTCCTGGTGGTATCTCCAGGATCGCTGGGAGTACGAAGGCATGGTCGTGAACTATGGCCTGCGCTGGGATATGTTCTCGCCGGGTTCGGCTGCTCGGATCGAGCTCGAGAACGATGACGTCGACCAGAACGTGATCAAGTACAAGCACCAGTTCTCGCCGCGGCTCGGATTCGCCTTCCCGATCACCGAGCGTGACGGTTTCTCGTTCCACTACGGACGGTTCATCCAGTTCCCGTCCCGTAACTTCCTGTTCAGCAGCCAGGACCCGATCGGCAACGCGGGTCTGTTGGGCAACCCGAACCTGAAGTCGGAGTCCACCGTCGCCTATCAGGCGGCCATCCAGCACCAGTTCAACGATCACCTTGCCGGCACGATAGCCATCTACAGCAAGGACATCTACGATCTGATCGCTGCGACCACGGTCACCGATGCGGAAACCGGCAACACCCTGGCCAGGTATATCAACAAGGCGTACGCGTCGTCGCGGGGTATCGAGTTCACGCTGAACAAGCGCTTCTCGAACAACTTCGCCTTCGATATCGCCTATACCTTCTCCACGGCCGACGGCGTGGCGTCCAGCCAGGAGTTCGGCTCCAATCCGGAGGGTCTGGAGTTCCTGCCCAACCAGGAATTGCCCCTGGACTGGGATCAGCGTCATGTGCTGCACTTCTCGCTTCTGCTCGAGGAGCCGGGCAGCTGGTTGGGTTCGATCACCTTCTCCTACGGCAGCGGTTTCCCCTGGACCCCGTTCGATCGTTATGAGAAGCGGCAGGATCCCCTGCTCGAGAACAGCGAGCGTCTGCCGGCTACCTATACCCTCGATCTCCAGGCCGAGCGGCACATCAATTTCTACGGCCAGATGGTCACCATCTACCTGCAGGGCTTCAACCTGTTGAACCAGGATATCGTTTCGGCGCCCGCGGCCGGCATCAATCCCGGAATGAACAACGCCTCGTCCGCCTACACTTCCTATCTGACGGAGACGGGAAAGTACGGCGGTGCGTATCTGCAGGACGCGAATGGTGACAACTACAATGAATTCGTGCCGATCAACGATCCGCGCGTATTCGAGAACCACCGTCTGTTCCGTATCGGGTTCGGCTGGCGATTCTAGGCCGGCTCGGGGAGCATTCTGCGGTCTCGACGGTTGAGACGGCTTGATTCGGGAAAGGATCTGAACAGATGAGGCACATCCGCAATCTTGTCTGCGATCATACGCCGCATTGGCTGCCGGGCGGGGTCCTCCTGCTGCTCACGGCAGTCATGTTGGCACCTCTGCCGGCCGACGCCTGGATTGATATCGACGATATGGATCAGTTCTATGTCGTTCGGCCCGCGGGCATAGCCATTGTCGACGGCAGCTTCGTGATGAACGCCAGCGAACTGCAGGTCAACATCACCAACTTCGGCCTTATCGGGTCGATGCCGCAGACCAATACATCCTGGAGCGACGCTCCGTCTGCGCAGTGGCCCGCCGGTTCCGGCGTCGAATATCTGTGGGGCGCCGGTCTCTGGGTCGGCGGCGTCATGATCGGTGAACGTCTCGTCTCCACGGGTTTCGCCCTCGGCGGAGGGATCGAGATGGAGCTCAGGCCCAACGATGATGTCGAGGACGTCATCTACGAGGCCACCAACGGCCGCATCTCGCGCCCGCCCGGCAACGAGACGGCCGGCGGCACGAGGATTCCCGAAGCCGGCGATGATGATGACGATGACGGCGAGATCGACGAAGAGACCCTCAACGGATACGACGACGATGAAGACGGATTGATCGACGAGGACTTTGCGCAGGTCGGCAACCAGATGATGGTTTGCACGATGTACGATAATACGCGCCTGGCTTCCGAACTCTACGCGGACCATACGCCGTTGAACATCAAGGTCGTCCAGAATTCCTATTCCTGGGAGAACGACGACGCGGACGATTTCGCCGCCTTCGAGTTCGAGATCACCAATATCGGCGTCGCCGATATCGACGACGTCTACATCGGTTTCTTCGCCGATTCCGATATCGGCGCCCGGTCGCAGCCCGGCCGCGCGGACGACGACATGAGCGGCAGTTTCGACGGCATGGTTCTGGCGCGCGACAACAGCTACGTGCCGATCTCGGTCGGCTACATGTATGACGACGACGGCGACAATACCGTGGCCGACGGCTATTTCGGCATCGTTTTTCTCGGCCATGACATCGATCCCACCGGATCTCGCGCTCCGAAGTCGGTCAAGCTGCGCACCTACCAGAACTTCTCCGGCCAGCAGAGCTTCGACCAGGGCGGCGATCCGACCAACGATTCGGAACGCTACGAATTGCTCAGCGCCGATTCCCGCGATCCGAACGTCAACGAGGGCAAGGAGAACGATTATCGCTTCCTGGTCTCGGCCGGCCCGTTCAAGGTGCTTCCCCCGGGAGAGAAGCTGAAGTTCCAGGCCGCTCTTGTGGTGGGGCGCGGGCTCAACGG
>CAZYDJ010000075.1:0-12332 GCA_964646035.1 uncultured Fibrobacteraceae bacterium
TTTTGGTGGGTATGGGCGTGGCCACCAGCGCCGCCATGGCCGGCGACGTTGACGGCGAATTGTGGTGGCGTTGGACCGGCTGGAACAACCTGGACACCGACGGCGACAATGACGACGCCTTCGCATCCGCCATGATGCGGGCCCGCATCAACCTGAGCGGCGAGTTCGACGGCGGCTACTACAACATCGGCCTGCAGGACTACTTCGACTTCGGCGACTGGGGAAACAATCCCGATTGGTGGGACGATGGAGTCGAGCCCGAGGACGTCGACTTCTACGAGGTCAACTTCACGCTGACCGATTTCCTGTTCGAGGGCTTCGACGCCACCGCCGGCCGCATGCAGTTGGCCTATGGCCGCGAGCGCGTCATCGGCACCGATGACTGGAACTTCGAGCACGAGATCTTCTTCGACGGCTTCAAGGGCCACTACACTCTTGAGAAGGGCTGGTTCGACCTGCTCTGCCTGAAACTCTATGAGTCATGGGACAACAAGTACTATGACTTCTACGGTCAGGGCGACACCGACATGCGCGGCGTGTATTTCCACTATGACGCCATGCCTGAGCTCTACTTCGAGCCCTATGCCCTGCTGATCACCTCCGAGAACTGGGAAGCCGAAGGCGCCACCGAGGTCGACAACACCAAGATGTGGACCTTCGGAGCCCTCGTCGATTATCAGAAGGACGGCTTCCACTTCTACGGTGAAGGCACTCTGATGAGCGGCACCGACGAGCTCTCGGGCACCGACATCAGCGCCAATGCGTTCTACGCGGGCCTGTTCTACGACTTCGAATCCGAGTACAACCCGTACATCGGCTTCGAGTACAACATGGCCAGCGGCCAGGACGACAGCGATGACATGACGGCCTACTACGCTCCTTTCGCCTCGCGTCATGACTTCCTGGGCATGATGGATATCGCCGAGCAGTTCGGCGAGAACCTCTGGACCGACATCCAGGCCATGCGCTTCGCCGGCGGGTTCACTCCCACCGAGAACCTCGACATCTCCCTGGACTACTTCATGTTCACCGAGGCCGAGGTCGACGACGGCGACGAGGATGACATCGGCGCCGAGTTGGACATCAAGCTGGACTACATGTACCGCGACGACGTCCACTTCGAGGCCGGCCTGGGCATGTTCATGCCCGGCGACCAGTTCGGCGACGACTCCGACTCGGTCGTCTTCGGATTCCTGGGCACCAAGGTCCTGTTCTAGGATCTGCCGCTTCTGCGGCATGCCTCGGGGGGAGCGCTTCGGCGCTCCCCCTTTTTCATGCCGTCATCCCCCGCCCGGACTCCCGGCCCGCATGCGGAAAGAACCGCCCAAACGGAACCGTCGGAAATCTCCACGGTGTAATCGCGATAGGCAGACATAATTGATGATCAATCAGGGGGACGATTAGCAGATGGGATCAGGCTACTGGCCCCACGTCCGGCGCAGGGCCTCTACCTGGGCCGTGGAGAGCGCCTTGCCCCCGCCGAGGGATTCGGCCAGCAAGGTAATTTGGGCCAGCCTCTCTACCGTCTCGAGCCTGTGATAGGCCTGCACCAGGTCAGTCCCGCACGCCACCACTCCGTGGTTGGCCATCAGCACAGCGTCGTGATGCAGGATGAGGTCACGTACCGAAGCAGGTACCTCCTCGGTCGACGGCGTACCGTAGCAGGCTGTCGGGACTTCCCCCAGAACCAGCAAGGCCTCCGGCAGCAAGGCTGTATCCAGGGTCCGCCCGGCGCAGGCAAAGGCCGTAGCATAGGGAGCGTGCGCGTGACAAATGGCATGGATATCGGGACGGCGGAAATAGATTTCGCGGTGAAGCGGCCACTCGCTGCTGGGCTTGGCGCCGCCTGAACGGTGGATGCGCCCGGCGTCGTCGATCACCACGAGCCCGTACGGCGCCAGGTCGCCCTTGCAGACTCCCGTGGGCGTCGTCAAAAAGAAACCGCCGCCGAGGCGACCTGACAGGTTCCCCTCGGCGGCGACAATCAGTTGGCGGTCATAGAGGAGCTTGCCGATCCGCACGATCTCGCGTCTCAGATCGGATTCTCCCCCCATCGTCACTCCAGGCCGGGCGTGAAGATGAAGAGGTGTCCCATCACCCGCTGGAAGAATTCCAGCTCCTGCCGCTCGGACAAGGCTGTCTCCAGAACCTTTACCTCGGTCCATTCGGGGTTCTCGGCGGTCAGCCGCTCGATTGACTCGGCCTCGAGTTCGTCCAACAGCGACGTCGGAAATCCCATTGCGCTCGAAAGCACGATTGTGGAATTCGATCCGGGCAGGAAACTGGCGTCGACATCGTCGTATCTGGAGAAGAAATAGATCGCCGGGTCGAGGCTGCCGTCGGCAGGGATCATCCAGATATTGCGCTCGCGCAAAGTGATCGTCGGAGCCCGACGGTCACTGACGAAAACGAGAGCCGAACCATCATTGGAATAGGACGGGAACATGTTCCGGATCGGAATCGGGTTACCCTCCGGCGGCGGAGAATAGGTAAGACGCGTGAGGTTGTTGTTGAGGATCACCGTGTCCGCGTCGAAATCGGCCGCATCGAAATCGATCGTATAGAGCTCGACGCTCCAGTAATCCTCGTCGCTGGTGTACGTGTCCTCTTCTCCGTCGGGAATGGAGATGTCGTCCGCGGCATGAAATACGATCTGGGTCCCGTCGGGGGACCAGGCGGGGGCGTCGCACATGGCGGCGCCGTAGGTCAGGGGCTTGGCTTCGACAGCCTCTTCGCCGAACAAAGGCAGCCGCATGACCCAGAGTTGCTGGTCGGTATAGGTATTCAGCGAATCGGGATTCTGGTAGCCGAATCTGCTGAACACGATCCACTCGCCGTTGGGTGAAATCGCCGGGGAACGATGCATCCAGAACTTCCAGTTGACGATCAGGTCGTCGTCCGACTCCCTATAGATCATGGAATGCTGGATGGGATCCCCTACCGACATGTCGGCGGGAACCTGGGCCTGGAACAGACGAGAGCCACGCGGCGTGTCCATCCAGAAAAGGAGATTGGTATCGTCGATCCAGGACGGGTTGCCCTTGTCCCGCCTGTTGAGCGGCTGCTCGAATTCGGCTCCTGTGCCGGACTCATAAGTATATGCGACCACGCTGACCAGCTTCGAACCGGAATTCGCCAGCAGATTCATGGGATGATCCTGCGGCTCATTGGTTGTGAGCACGATCTGCCTGATCATCGGAACCGGATCAGGTGCCTGTCCCGACGCAGGAAGGGCCTGCCAATCGGCAGTAAAGACGATCCGGCTAAGATCCGGGGAAACCTCGGGCTCGAGGTATTGGAAACCACTCGATGTGGTATCCGAAGTAATCATCGTCAGTTCACCGGAAGAATGATTTCCGCTCAGCGGAAGTTCCTCGGTGACATCAGGCCTGGTCGAACACCCGACAGCCAACAGGGCCGCGATTGACACCAGGATGGCCAGAGTCGGGATTCGCAGGTCATACCGCATCTTCAAAACCAAACCTCCGTGGCGGTTTCACATGCCACAGGGCCGCGAACCGGCCTTGCCGTCATGTTTTCAGGTGAACGCTTTGGTCACCACGGTGAGGGCGGGGACCTCCCGTAAAATAAGGGTCTAAGGGGAAGTAAATCAACCGGGAGTTGAACCCGGGCCCACCATTAATTCATTCATCGTCGCCGGAACCGAATCTGGTCGTGACCCGCACCCATGACCAAATCGGGTATTTGCCTACTCTGGCAGGCTGGAAAACAGCTTGGGAAAAGGCCTTCGCCGCCGATCTCGCCAGACGGCGGTCGGCCCGGCGAACGGTCTCGATCTGGACAACCTTCCCGTCGGGAGCGACCAGAAGGTCCTGGACGACTTCCCCTCCCACCCCCCGGTCGGCAAGCTCGGGAGGGTACTCCGGAGCCGCTCCGCCCTGCTGGACGGCCGCCTTGGGGAGCAGTTCCTGATACCGGGCCAGGATATCCATGCTGGCAGGAATCGTACACTTCTGCATTCCAGAAGCGACCAGGAACTCCGCGTCCTCGATTTCACCGCGAGCGCGTTCGACGTCCGCGAGCAGATAATCCACGGCGGCGTCATCCGGCCTGGCGGCTCCCGCAGCTTCGAGCAGTTCCGCTGCGCGCGCCAGGAATCGAATTCGATTCCTCTCCCAGCTTCCAGTATCGGCGGCCGGGCCTTCAGCCGGCACCAGTTCCGGCACCCCCTGGCCGGCCATCAGATAGAATTGCCCCAGGGTCACCAACACCAGCGGGTCGGGATTCTTGGTGCGTCCGACGTAGAGTTCGAGAGCCACGACGGCGTCGCCGCCTTCGTGATAACCGTACAACTCCCAGCTCGTGGCCAATGCGGCCGCGGCTCCACGGCCCGGCTCGTATGCCGCGACATCGCCGCATCTGCTGAGCAGATGGGGCCGCCAGGGCGAGTCCGGCACCGGGCGCTCGCTCCAGACGGATATTTCATCTCCCGCCCCCGTCCCTGCATTGCGATCGGCAGGCGTCGGCGCACAACTGCAGAGCGCCGCCCGAATCGACAAGGAAACGGCCAAGGACACAATTCGGGAAGTGTTCATATAGCTCAACCAATCGGCAGCGTTGCGGGAAAGACCGCTTCGGATCGTAACCCGCAAACCCTAAACGATCCAGCTGCGTCGGGCAACCGCCGGAAATAAGGACCGCCCCGGCGTACGGCCGGGGCGGTGGGAATCTGTTCGTACGAGTCCGGCTATCAGCGGTAGAGACCCTTGACGCTCCCCCAACTGGTTGTCTCGGCCGGTACGCTTTCGTCCACTGTTGCCTGGACGAACGATCCGGTCTCGATCTGGCTGCCGCGGACGATCACTCCGGCGACCTTCGTCAAGTTGAAGATCGTGTACCAGTAGCGCGTCGTGTTCGGATAAGAATGGGTAACGGAGTATCTCTGCCCGGGCACCGTCGGCATCAACACGAGCCTCTGTCCGTCGTAGATCGAAGTCGGGTAGATGCCGTCTTCACGGCAGCGGATCATGGTGTAGTTGCCGTCGCCCGCTTCCCAACCCAGTTCGATGACCAGGCCGCCGCTCTGCAGGGCCAGGAATTCGGGCGGCGGCAGATGCGGTTCCTCACAAAGAGGGGGCTGGCAGTGATAGAGATCGGAAGCGCCGGCGTAAGCACCGTGCCGCGGTGAGACGGCGGGCAGTTCTCCCAGGATTTCGATTGTGAAAACAGCCGTCTCGGCGCCGCCGGACCCGGCCAGGTCGACCGAAACACTTTCACGCCCTTCCGCCGCCAGCAGGATGACCGTACCGAGCAGAACAGGGCCCTCGGCTCCTGAACTGAACAGGCCGATGTCATCAGCCCAGATTGCAGAATCGATTTCCTGGATCGATTCGCTGATCTTGGATACTGCCGGTCCTGCGGTGAAGGATTGGATCGGCGCGTCGGAAATGATCCGGAAATGCGCTCCCAGCAACCCTCCGTGCAGATTGTAGGCGTAAACATCAAAACCGACGGTGGCGGGCAGAACCTCGGGAAGCTCCCTTGGACACGCGTCGTCGCCTTCATCCGGTGGCTGGAAATCGATCCTTGGGCGGTAATCTATCCCGAAATGGAGGTAGTTGTCACCCGTAGGCGACAATTCCTCGCAGACGCCGGAAACAGCCGCCTGCGGCTCCATCAGGACGATCAGGAACAAGGGTGCAATAACCCATGACAGAGATATATGTCCTCTGGCGTTGCGCATTGATGCAGAATCCTTTCCAAGATGCGGTCGGGCGGCGGAACTTCCGCGTGGTGATTCCCGAACGATTCTCGAAGCACATGGGAATTATATCACAAAGGTGACCTTAGATCAATTTATCTAATGATGAATTAAATAGGCGAGGCATGAAATTTCAACGAAATATTTTCATTCTGGGGTTTCAAAGCGGTTACCGGCCAGGGAAGGGTCCAATTCGATGACGATCTCCCATTCGCGATCGCCCTCTTCTTCGCGGCCGAGTCGATAGAGCAGCGATACCTTGTTGTTCCGATAAACAGCGTTTCGCGGGTCGAGTTCGATGGCTCGCTCGATCAGGATCAGACTCTGTTCCGCCTTGCCGTCGTCACCGCACATGGAGCTGGCCAAGGCCCATAAATCCGCCGGTAAAGGAGCCGGGCGTCCTTCCCGCAATCCCATGATCAGCGAAACCGCCCGGGTCGAGTCGTGCAGCTGCCTATCCGCACGCAAAACTATAGCCATCTCCGCCGGCTGTAGTCCGTCATCCCATTCCCCCGTAAAATATTCGCGCGCCCGGTCCGGATACCCGGCCTGCAACAACGCCTCAGCCAGAAGCTGACGTGTCTCCCGATCCGGCTCCTCGGCCTGGACGTGTTCCAGATACGGCGCTGCTGCTGCCAGATTCCCACTCGTCACATACAGGCGAGCCCAGGTCCGATCGACATCCAGACACCCGGAACAGAATGCCTCGGCCTCGCGCATCACTCTCTCAGCCCTGGAGAATTGCTTGAAATCAATGAGGATGTCGGCGTAATCCAGTTGCAGCCGCCAATCTGTCGGATCCAATTCGGCCGCCGTTCGGAGTTCTCCCATGGCGCGCCCGGGCTTGCCGAGTTCCATCAGGACCGCAGCCAGATTCCTGTGATTAGCCGAAACGCCGGGGGCCCACAAGGACGCTTTCTCGAGATGGCCCAGCGCTTCATCGAGCCTGCCCATGCGATGATAAATTATCCCGAGGCGCTGTTCGGCCTGCCAGCGCAGATCCTCGTCGAGATATTCCTCGGCCAGCAAACGCCGGGCCCCGGAAACAGCTTCTTCCAACCGAGAAGAGGATATCAGGGAATCGACAACAGCCATGGCCTGGACATGGCCCGGCCGCGGATCCCGTCGAATCGGCACCTGCGCCTGGACCGCAACCGCCCAGAGAATCACGGTCGTCAAGCACAGGACACACAAACGCCCCATGTTGTCACTCGCCATCCTACCGGTTCCGATCACTCTGTTCTCCCATCAGCCAGTTCTCTACGCACGTTTACAGCAAGATAGAGACCAATACACCAACGGCCAAGCTGAGCGGGATTCGGAGTATGCCCCTTGCCCGGTAGCGGAGAAAAGAAAATCTTGCCGGCAGATTGTCATCTTGTGCTGACATGATACATAATGATATAATTATTGCTCATTCGTCATATAGGTCGCCCACCGTTCCGCAACCAGCGAGGGAGCGCTCACGATGCCAACGTCGCGTGTGATCAACCGAGTCCTGGGGCCGTACATCTGGATACCGGCCGTTCTGGCCGCTTGCATACTGTCCGCTCCAGCGACAGCATACGAAAGCATTCACGAAGGCCTGACTCTAGTTTGGAGTGACGGCTCGGGCGACTGCCGGGAAGTCCCGTTGACCCTGGAGGCGGATCACGTCTGGTCTTGCCCGGTGATCATACCCACCGCCGGCGTTCTCTGGTTCCAGGTTTGGACCGGCGACCGCAACTCCCCCAAGTACGGTGCGGATATCGACAACCCGGACGGCTTGATCCTGGCAGAAGATCCACCGTTGGTGCCGATCGACCTAGCAATGCCGGGCTGTTTCAAGTACACTTTTTTCGAGAACGATCCCAGCTTTGAATTCGCGGGCGCAGCGGGATCGATGCTGGCGACAATCCAGTATCGTGACGATCCTGTCGCTCCTGTACCGGGCACCAGAGTCGATGTCACCGACTCGGAGAGCGCCCAGTACATCGGTTGTTTCATTCTCGCCCTTGGCGAGTCGTTGCTCAACATCGGCAATCTTGAACCAGGTCGTACGTACGATCTTGTCTTTGCCGCCGACGGCTATCAGCAGGCTCTGCGGACCGAATTTCTAGCGGATACCGTCCCACTGGCCTTCACGGTCGTCCTCGAAGTGATGGTGGACAATCGGGACAGCAGTTGGGGATCGGTAAAAACGCTGTTCCGCTGATGGTCGCCGGATACGCACCATGGGAGACTCCGGTGACCCAAATCGCCCGGCTGCATCATCAATTCCTTGAGATCCTACGACGTTCGTCATCGCGCAGAATTCTTCTGCGCCCGATGCTTTCCCTGTTCGCCGCAGCTTTGCTGCTTTCCGCAGTCGGAACCGCACCCGCCGCGGCGCTGATCCGGTTCGATTTCGAGCAGCCCTATTTCGTACACCCCGGCGACGGTGTTCGCGACTTCTGCGTCGTCCTCTCCGACTCGATCTACCACATCTACTATATCCACTATCCCCAGGATAAACTGGGCTCATCGGCAAAGCAGCTGGGCCATGCGGTCAGCCCGGACCTGCGCCACTGGGATATCCTCGATTCCGCGATCCTCTCCGGACCTGACTGGTGGGACGCCGAAGACGTATGGGCCCCGGAAGTGGTCTACGATGACGACACGAACCGTTGGGCCATGCTCTATACCGGAGTGGACTCGCTGAAGGTCCAGAGAGCCTGCTTGGCCTGGTCGGACGATCTGTACACCTGGGAGAAGGAAGCGGTATCGCCTGTTTTCGAGCCCGACCCCGCACTCTACTGGTGGGATCCGACCCTGGAATGGAGTTCCTTCCGCGATCCTTTCCTTTTCGAGAACGCCGGCGTCTGGTCGATGCTCAATACAGCCGGCCAAGCAGCTGAAAACGACACCAACTCCCGGCTGGGAGTGGTCCACCTCGCCACCTCGACGAACCTCGTCGACTGGACGGAGGGCGGTACTGTATTCACCCATGACGGATCCGACGGGACCCCGGCCTGGCACGACCTGGAAAGCACGCAGTACTTCGAGATCGACGGTGTCCATCACCTCTTCTTCTCCGAATACGACGAGGTGGGCAGCTGCCACATCTCAGCCACGGAATTCGGAACCTGGTCCATGTCCGATCGGGCTGTTTTCGACTTCGGCTACGCCCCCGAGATCGATTTCTTCGATCCTGACGTGCCGGTGTTCTCGCGATACGCGATGACCCTGTTGCCGGCTTTCGGTTTCTTCCAGTCAGTGGTCCGCTTCGACACGCTGAGCTTCGAACCTGAACACCCGACTGTCCAACGCGCCCATCCCCTGAATCTCAATTGGCCGGAACGGTCCGGAGCCTGCGGTGTCGGCAACCCCACTTTCGATGACAACCCTGTCCAGCGCGGCGATCCGTCCGTGGGCCTTGTGGGCAACTCGTACTTCGGCAGCGCCGAATTCTACCAGGGACCGCTGAGCCAGTACGGTTCGCCCGGAGCCGAACTCGGTGACTCGGCAGTGGGCAGCATCAGCAGCAGAGTGTTCACGGTCGAGGGTGACTTCATCGATTTCCTGATCAGCGGCGGCGATTATCCGCAAACCTGCTTCATCGCGCTTGTGGATTCCGCAACCGATTCGATCCTGCTGAGCACGACAGGCAACGACGACGACCTGATGACCCTCCACCGATGGAACGTACGCCCCTACCAGGGCATGCAGGTTCGTATAGATATCGTTGATCAGGAGCAGGGTCCGGGGGGCCACATCAACATCGACGAGATCATCGAGATCTCCGACCCCACCACTTCGGTCGGCGTACCGTCAGCCTCCGGCCTCAAGTTGATCGGCGCCCATCCCAATCCGTGCAACCCTTCAGCCACGATTCGCTTCGAGCTGGCCCGCACCGGCAACGTCAGGTTGGAAATTTTCGATATGCGCGGACACCGGGTATTCGGAACCGAAGCGCCCGAGCTCGAGGCCGGACCGCATGATCTGCGCTGGCAGGGACGAGACTCGGCAGGCCGGGCCCTTCCGTCCGGCATCTACGCCTACAAGTTGCTTCTGGATGGAATCCCCGCGGATGCGGGTAGGTTGACTCTGGTCAAGTAATCGGGATCAGCGTACCAGAAGAACGGCGCCTGTCCCGACCATCCCGCCCCAGGTCAGACGGTAGAAATAACGTCCTGAAGGCGCTGTACGTCCCGCTGCGTCGCGCCCATCCCAACTGATCTCCAGCCGGCCGTCTCTCAAGCCTCCACCACGCACGGTCCTGACCAGACGCCCTCTCAGGTCGTGTACACCGAGCCGAGCCGTGGCCGCGTCGAGATCCGCCGGCACCGATGCAATCGACATCGCGATGGTCGTGCGCGGGTTGCAGGGATTGGGGAAAGCAGTACAGACGACCGGCGCCGCAACTTCCGGATCCCCGCTCACCGAATCACGAAGAAAAACATCCAGGCCGGCCACCGCGTCGGGAAGCGCTATTTCGGAATTCTCGATGCCGCCGTGCAGGGTCGCTTCGAAGCCGCCGAACAGATAGCGGATATCCTCGGCCAGGATCTCCCGCTCACGCCACAGATGAGGTGCGGAGGCTCCGTTATCGATCTCGGAAAGGCCCCTCAGCGCCCGATATTCGGCCCAAAGCTCGGGCCGTCGATCGAAATAGACCCATGTCAGCACGTGACCGAACTCATGGGTCACGACTTCTGCGATGGCCGAAGCCGGAACGGCTCCCATGGCCGGCGAAAGGAAGATTGCGTTTTCACGCGCAAAGCTGCCGAGGGTTTCGACCGGCGGCGAGGGCAGCAGATAGATATCGCAGACCACCCTGGGGGAAGCAGTATGAAAGCTACGCAAGGCCGCGGCGACTACGTCCGCCGACAGGGGCACGAAGCACTCGACGTCGGGGCGCGGCAGCCGCGGATCATCGGCACCAGTCAGCAGCTCCACATCGTCACTGCCGGAAACACGCAAGTAGCTTCGCCCGTCGAAATCGTGTATCGCACCGGCCAGATCGATCGAGTTGTGGATACGAGCTACGAGGCCGTCGACACGAACCACCTGCTCGGATCGAGCGGCGGCTGCGGCGAGGAAGATCGCCAGGAATGAAACCAGGAAACAGACCACCGGCAGGAACGGAACGCTGGAGCGGTGAATTGAACCGACGGCGGCAACACCGGAACACGAGGAGGAACTACCCTCCCCGATGAACCCTTTTGAGCTGCCACTCGCCATCGTCATCCCCGATACTCCCTTGCTGCACGTTTTGGGGAAGCTCTACCCGACATCATTATAACAGGGCATGGCTCATGCCCCGTCTCAGGCTGGCGACACATATCTGACAAGCGAATCAATAAGCTTTAATTACCTATATTTAAACAACTTGAATCAGCCAACGCCGGGTTGCATCCATCACCGTTTGGGCTCGGATAGCTGAATAGCAGATACTGGGTGATCTCACCCAATTCTTGTTGGGTGAAAATCCCCGGCAGTGGAGATATGTCACGTCCGGAAAATACGCGGGAAGGGAATCAGCTACAGAGGATTCACCCGGCTGGAGCCGAACCGGCTCAGCAGGATCGTACCTGATCCGAAGCAGTAGGCCAGCAGATGTATAACGACCCCGGCAAAAATCAAGAGCTTGCCTAAGAAACCGAAAAAGGGCAGCCCCGAAAAGACGAGCCCGATCAGAGTGGGCAGGGAGATCGCGAAGATGCCGATCAGGATCTTGACCCAGTCGGCTGTTCCGGTTCCGTTACGACGGCGGACCAGATGTTCGCCGACCATCATGGAGACGGCTCCGAAAGCCACCAGCCCCATCAACAGATAACCCAACAGCAACAGCAGAGCCAAGGGAATGCCGATGACCGTGATGATCAGCAGGCCGAGCAGGATCGCCAAGGCGATATGACCGCCGACCGTCCAGAGCAGCCCCGCCCCGAGAGACTGGCGGGGACGAATGCGCAGAGTTGCGGCGATCCGTTCAAGCCGCTTCTTGGGAATCACCGCGAATGTCAGCAGAATCATCAGGGAAAGCGCCACGAGCATGGTGAGATGCGAAAAGAAACCAGCGGCGCCGTGGAAGATCAGGCTGCGAAATCCGTTTGCGCCGCCGAAGCGCGACAAATCGAATGAGCCTACTGAACCGGAAATGCTGACCGAGTCATCACGATTGAGGTTGCCCAAGATAGCCAAAGCGTCGCCCTCGACGTAGGCGTCGTCCTCGAGGCCGACATAGCCACCGATTGAGATGACATTGCCCTCGACCCTGCCGGCCACCTTGATATCGCCGAGAATCGCCACCACGTTGCCCTGGACAATCTCATCGGAGGCAATGAATACATCGTCGCCGAAAACAATCACACCGTCGCCGACAACCTTGTACTCCGGCTCGCGCTCGGTCCGGAACAGTTCCTCCCAATCGACGTCCTTACCGTCGTGACGCAGTTCCTGCAGTTCGCGCAGCTTATTCTCGAAATCGAGAGTGTCGGGAAGGTCGGCGAGAATGGTGGCGGTTATAGAGGACAGTCCGGCGCTGATCCTTTCGCCCAGATCCTCGGGGATTTTGATCTGAAGGCCCTGGCCATCGGGACGAGTGAGTTGAATGGAGCTGTCGTCGAGCTCGAATTTGAGGTCCTGTATA
>CAZYDJ010000076.1:0-2859 GCA_964646035.1 uncultured Fibrobacteraceae bacterium
TCGATCAACTCGCCCAGCTCTCCGCGCTGGAGGAGATGCAGGCGATGAACGAGAATCTCGAGGAACAGATGATCTTTTCCCAGTCCATCAACAACACGACGATGCTCGGACTGGTCGGCAAGACAGCGACCGTGCCCGGCGAGTCGATCGTGGTTGCGGACGGAGAGGCCAGCGGAAACAAGATCTACTCCGCCGCCAACGGGGTGGCGACGATCAGCGTGCTCGATGAGAACGGCGAAGTCGTCGACACCTACACGCTTCCGGTGGACGCAGGCTGGACCGATGTCGATTGGGACGGAAAGACTTCGCTCGGTGAAGATGCCGCCGACGGAGAATACACACTGTCGGTCAAGGTCCAGGACCAGGCCGGCAACGACGTGGACCACTACACATACATGAATCGCACAGTCGAGAGCATCCGTTTCGAGAATAATCTGGCCCTGATCAGCATCGGGGGCAGCGATTTCTATGCTGCGGAAGTAGTCGAGGTCGGTCTCTAGACACGGAAAACGACCGGACGCGCAGCGTCCTGACAGGGAGGATCCCATGCTTCGTTCGATCTACACTGGAATTACCGGACTCGGCGCCAATACCGTCGAACTGGACGTGATAAGCAACAACATCGCCAACTCGGAAACCATCGGCTTCAAGCAGTCGAGAGTGACGTTCCAGGAAATGATGTCCGAGAACCTCAAGACCGGCAGCCGGCCGGTTTCCGGGGGGCGCGGCGGCACCAACCCGCAGCAGATCGGGTTGGGCACCGCGGTCGGCAGCATCGACACGATCTTCACCCAGGGCACGTTCATGACCACCGGCGTCAAGACCGACCTGGCGATCAACGGCAACGGATTCTTCGTGCTCAACGACGGAGTGGGCAACTACTACACCCGCGCCGGAGCCTTCGGGCTCGACGCCCAGAACTACCTGGTCGATCCCGCCACCGGCATGAAGGTCCAGGGCGTGATGGCCGATGAGAGCGGCGTGATCCAGTCCGGCAGGTTCCAGAACATCAGCATCGATCCTTCGCTGACGGTATCGGCGGTGGCTTCGAGCAGCGTCCAGATCTACGGCAACCTCAACGCCAACGCCGACGCCATCGGATCGATCCGTGAATCCGATTTCCTGATGGCCGCGGCCGATGGATCGGACCTGTTGATGAGCCTCTATTCCCAGGACGGATCGGTGATGGATCTGGACCTGGAAAACGACCTCTCGATCAACGGCATGATCGATACCGGAGCCGTGTCACACCAGTTCAGCGGCACCCCGTTGACCATCGACGAGACCACCACGGTGGACGATCTGCTGGCATGGATGGGGACCGAGCTGGCCGGTGATCCCGATCTGAACCCCGGCGACGTGAGTCTGGCCCTGAACGCCGACGGCTCGTTGAGCCTGACCAACAACAGCGGCGGCACTTCCATCGAGAATCTGCAGCTTACCTGCGGCAGCAAGACGGCGTGCAACCAGACGTTCCGCTTCTCTTCCGATATCGCTCCCGGCGCCACCGGCACGACCGACAATCCGGCCGCTGATGACGGTTGCCTGCGCGCCGCCGCCACCGAGGACGACCTGTTGACCGAGATCTACAACAGCCGCGGGGAGCAGCTGGGCCTCAACGTCGACCCGACCCATCCGACCACCAACCTGAGCATCGGCGGCACTGTCGGCGATTCGACCCTCGCGGAGCACACTCTGCTGGTCGATTCGACCACGACCGTCGCCAATTTCCTCGATTCTCTTGAATCGGCCTTCGGCATCTCGTCCGAGCCGGTGACCATCGACGAGACCGGCGCCATCATCATGTCCGGCGAATTGGGCACCGCCTATTCGTTGGGCGATGTCCGGATCAGCGAGGTCGGCGAGTCGAACGCGACCCTGGAGACATCCTTCAACTTCGTCCAGACCCGGGACGCGCGTGACGCGGGTTCGTACCTCGTCACCACCCCGGTCTACGATTCCCAGGGCAACATCCACAACGTGAGCTTCAACTTCGAGCCGGTCGACGGCACCAACCAGTGGACCTGGACCGCCGAGATCGACGGCAGCGAAGTGATGATCGAGGGCGGCAGCGGCACCGTCACCTTCAACGAGAGGGGCGAAGTCACTTCGTTCCAATACGACGGCGGAGCCAGCTCCCTGCGTTTCCGGCCCCAGGAAATCGGCGCCGACGGCGCCGAGATCGTCAGCCTGGATATCGATGTCGGCCAGACCGGCACCATGACCGGCCTGACCCAGTTCGCCGGCGAGGATACGCTGACCGCCATGGGCGACGGCTACGGCGTCGGCCAGCTGGTCGACTATCACATCGATCAGGACGGCATGATCGTCGGCCACTTCTCCAACGACACGACGCGGAACATCGCCCAGATCGGAATGGCTTCCTTCGCCAACCCGGCCGGCCTCGAGCATGCCGAGGGCAACACTTTCCGCGTGAGCAGCAACACCGGAGCCGTCACCAACGGCTTCGCGGGCGAGGCAACGAGCTCGAATATGCTGTCGGGCACGCTCGAGGGTTCGAACGTGGACCTGTCGAGCCAGTTCACCCGCCTGGTCATCGCGCAGAGGGCTTTCCAGGCCAATTCCAGGGTCATTACCACCGGCGACGAGGTCCTGCAGGAACTCGTATCGCTGTTGCGGTAGATCCGTTTCGTCACGAAGGGCTAAAGAGACATGATCCACGTTACGAAACTCAATGGTAACGAGATAGTGGTGAACGCGGACCTGATCGAGTTCGTCGAGAGCACGCACACCCCGCGCAACACCCTGCTGCGCGCCGTACGCACCGGCGCGCCCGCGCCCGAGGGGGAGCGCGAGCGCTACGGCGCGCTCGTCGCCGACTGGGGGCTCCACCCGGCC
>CAZYDJ010000076.1:2869-12272 GCA_964646035.1 uncultured Fibrobacteraceae bacterium
TTCGTCGAGAGCACGCCGGACACTTTGATCAGCCTGACTACGGGCAGGAAGGTCATGGTCCTGGAGAACCTCGAGGAAATCGTCATGCGCTGCCTGGCTTTTCGACGTTCGTCCAAGAGCCATCCCGTACCGGTGCCGACCGACTCGCCTGCGTTGCAGGTAACAGACGCCTGATCGGTGATCAGCTGAAAGACCCATGGAGGGGGCAGTAACTTGGATATCGCAACGATCATCGGCATCATCGGCGCCTTCGTTCTGATCATCTGGGCGATCCTGCTCGGCGGCTCTCTGAACATGTTCATGGATATGCCGTCGGTACTTATCGTCATCGGCGGCACCTTGATGGCCCTGCTGGCCAATTTCCCCATGAACCGGGTGCTGGGCGTCGCTTCGGTGGTGAAGAAGGCGCTGGCCTTCCCCGGCAGCGATCCCAATGAGATCATCCGCAAGATGGTCCGCTACGCCGAGATGGCCCGCAAGGAGGGCATGCTGGCGCTCGAGGAGGATTCGGAGAACGAGCCGGATCTCTTCCTGCGCAAGGGCCTGCGCCTGGCTGTGGACGGCACGGATCCGTCCCTGCTGGAAAAGATCCTGGCCACCGACAACGAACAGCTGCAGGCCCGGCATCAGGAGGGCAAGAACATCCTCGAAGCCGGCGGCACATTCGCGCCGGCATTCGGCATGATCGGCACGTTGATCGGACTGATCAAGATGCTGGCGAACCTGGATAATCCCGACAGCATCGGCGAAGGCATGGCCGTGGCCCTGCTCACGACTTTCTACGGCGCGGTGCTGGCCAACGCTGTTTTTCTCCCGTTGGCCGGCAAGCTGGCCCATCGCTCGCGCTCAGAGATCCTGATCCGCGAGATGGTGATCGACGGGATCATGGCGATCCAGAGCGGCGACTCGCCGCGGATCGTCGAGGAGAAACTGAAGTCATTCCTCTCGCCGGCGGTGCAGAAGCGGCTGGAGCAGGAACGCGAAGAGAAGGTGGCCTAGATGGCTGGGGCCCGGGGCGGCAGGAGACGCAAGAGCGGCCAGGGCGAGGGATCCGGCGGTGCGCCGCTCTGGATGGTGACCTACGGGGATATGATGTCCCTACTGCTCACTTTCTTCGTATTGCTCGTCAGTTTTTCGACCATCCAGGAAGCCAAATTCTACGAAGCCATCCAATCCCTCCAAGGAGCCCTGGGTGTTTTGAAGAGCCCGCCAACGACAATCGAGATGAAGAAGGTGGTCGTTCCCGAGCTGATCAAGAGGGAGCGCAGCGAGATCCTCTACGAGTTCCGCAAACTGGAACAGACCCTATTGGAAGACGGTCTGGACGCGAATGTCGACCTGCGGCTGACCGGAGACGGAATCCAGGTGAAGATCGATGATTCCTTCCTTTTCTCCTCCGGCCGGGCCGATCTGCGCCGGGCCAGCCACCCGGTGCTGGAGAAGCTATCGACCTTCCTGGGCAAGTTCCACCAGAACGTGGAAGTGACCGGACATACGGACTCGGTTCCGATCAGTACGACCAGATTCCCGTCCAACTGGGAGCTTTCGTCGGCCCGCGCCATCGCAGTGGCACGATTCTTCCAAGATCGGAACGTCGACCCGCATCGGATGAGTGCGGTCGGCTACGGTGAATTCAGGCCGCTGGCCGACAACGACACGCCCGAGGGGCGTGCAAGCAACCGCCGGGTGGAGATCTTCCTCCGGCTCGACGAGGATCAGGGGAACTGGCATGAGAGCCTGCCCCTGGAGACGATAAACGGAGTGGGGTGAGGAAATGGCCGATGAAGCGAACCGCAACGAAGAGAATTCCGGCGGCGAAGGCGGGAGCAGGGGAAGCAAGCTGGGCATCCTGGACAATAAACTGGTGATGTTGGGCCTGATCATCGTCCTGCAGGCCGTAACCGCTTTCGCGATCGTCAAGTTCGTCGTGGTTCCCCGGCTGGCCGTAGCGGAGCCGCAGGCCAACACCGAGGCCCAATACGACGCCGGCGAAGGCGTGCTTGCTGGCCTGGACGAGATGGTGGTCACGTTGCGGGACAGCGGGCCGAGCCCGGATTTCCTGCGGATCAACGTGAATCTCGAAGTGGCGGACAAGAAGATCGCCGAACAGGTCACGCGGCGCCTGCCGCAACTGCGTGACATCGTCATCCTGACGCTTTCGAACAAGACCGGGCGCGAACTCAAGACGCTGGAGGGCAAGGAAGCCCTGAAGGCAGAGATCATGGACAAGGTGGGGGCGACCCTTCCTGAAGGCGGCCTGAAGAACGTCTATTTCTCGGACATGGTGGTCCAGTAACCCGTAATCGGGGGGGACGGAGCCGATGACAGAAGAGATCCGGAACGACCTGGACATCGAGTCCGCGGAGAACACCGCCGGCGGCGAAGAATTGAGCGCCGACCTCGGGAACTCCGACGACGATTTCCTGGGCGAAGATCTCACAGCGACCGCGGAAGTCGATAAGGCCGTTTCTGCGGGCGAGCCCCGCCTATTCGATTTCAACCGGCCCTACAGCCTGTCGCGGGTATTCGAGAAGAATTTGCAGTCGATCTGCGAGGGCTTCGTCAAGGCGGCCGGACTGGGCTTCACCAACCAGTTCCGGGCCAACACCACCGTCGAATTCCAGGGCCTCGAACTGAGCACGTACCGGGACTTCTATGCCGAGCTGCCGAACCCGACCTGCATCGCCACCGTCTCGCTGCCGCCCCTGAAGGGCCCCTCGGTGATCCATTTCGACATGGGGCTGGCCTTCTCCCTGATGAAGAAGATGCTCGGCGGCCCGATCGAGCCCGAAGTGGATCTGCGCAAGTTCACCGACATCGAACTGGGGTTGACCGAGGGGATCTTCGTCAAGCTGCTGGATCATTTCAAGACCGGCGCTGCGCGGATGATGCCCCTGACGCCCAGTTTCGTCGCCATGGAGAATAATCCGATCTATCTCAACGCCATCCCGGCGGGAGAGACCGTTCTGCTGATTAACTTCGCCCTGTCCATCGATGAGATCACCGGCGGTTTCTGCTTCTGCATACCGCTGACAGCCATAGAGCCGGTGCGGGACCAGCTGGATCCGGACGAGACGCCGGAACTCCGCTCCGCACAAGAAGTGGACCGGGACCGCGGCCAGGTGCTGGATCTGATCCAGGGCACCGGCGCCGACATGGTGGTCGAACTGGGCAACGTGGAGATGAATCTGAACCGGATCCTGGAACTGCAGCAGGGTGATCTGCTGCATCTCGGCAAATCCGTCCATTCTCCGCTCGAGGTCCGGGTCCAGGGCAAGCCGGTATTCCAAGGCCTGGCCGGCCGCAGGAATCAGTATCGAGCCGTGAAGATAACCGAAAGAATCCGCGAGGAGGATCGCGATGCCGACCGATAGCCTCACCCCGAACGCCACCGTCGATGAAGCAGTCGAGACCAACGCAGCGTTGGAGAACGACGCTCTCAGCAGCGATTCCGGATTCCAGGACGCCGCTTCGCAGGAGGCGGACGGGAACGCCGCGGTCGATGCCGACTCGGGCAACCTGGAAATGCTCATGGACGTCACTCTGAGAGTGACTGTCGAACTGGGCCGCACCCGCCTGAAGATCCGCGACATCCTGAACCTGGCTTCGGGCTCGGTCGTGCCTCTGGAGAAGCAGGCCAGCGAACCGGTCGACATCATGGTCAACGGTGCGTTGCTGGCCAGCGGCGAGGTCGTCGTGGTCGATGACCAGTTCGCCGTCCGGATCACGAAACTGCTCAACCGCGTCGAGCGGCTCAAGAAGTTGATCTGAGATGAACGCTTTGGCCGACACGCTCGGCGGCGGCGGCGCTCTTTACGGGGGAAACGGGTTTTCCTGGTGGCAGGCCGTCGGCGCCATGCTGTTGGTCTTCGCCTTGTTGATCCTGGTGCTGCGGGTGCTGGCTCGTTTCCAGCGCCAGCCGGCCGGAGGCCTGGCTTCGGTGGCCAGGGTCGTGCCCCTGGGACCGCGTCGCGAACTCGAGGTCGTCCGTCTGCGGGACAGGGCCCATTTCATCTACCGGCGCGACGGTAACTTGGTACTGCTCGGGGACGAACCCTGGGCCGACTACGAGGCCGGATTGGAGTCCGAAACCGACTCCGTCCACCCCTGGAAGCGATTCTTCCAGCGTCGGGACCCCTGACGGGAACCTGACCAACCTCTGGCCGTTTCCCGGCCGCTGCTATTGCCCATGCCAGTATCGATACAGCCGCCACGGCCGCCTCTGCAGGCGGCCGATCGGCTTGAATCCCCCTGAAAACTACGATTCGGGCCGTGTAGACCCCTGGCGTTCAGGCCCCGGCCACGAAACCCGCGCCCGCCGCTGATGGCACGGGCGTTGCGATGACGTCTCCCGAGAATCGCGGAATCGAATCAGGACACCTCGGAGGCGAACCCGGTGCGCAGACGTCGAATCACCCTAATCATGGCGATCCTGCTCAGCGTGCTGTTCGCGGCGATTCCCCTTTCGGCGCAGGACGCGGCGGCGCCGGCTGCAGAGGCCGGCCCGTCGCTCAACCTGAACCTGGGCGGCGAAAACGGCGGCGCCCGTCTCGATGTGGCGATCGAGATCGTCCTGTTGATGACGGTGCTGTCGCTGGCCCCCGCCCTGCTGGTCCTGCTGACCAGCTTCACGCGGATCGTGATCGTGCTCGGTTTCCTGCGCCAGGCGCTGGGAACCCAGCAGATGCCGGCCAACCAGATCCTGATCGGGCTGGCCCTTTTCCTGACGGTCGTGATCATGGCTCCGGTTTTCCAGCAGGTGAACGCGGACGCCGTGCAGCCCTATCTGAATGATGAAATCGGCCAGGGCGAGGCCTTCAATCGCGCCCAGGGTCCGTTGAAGGAATTCATGCTGCGCCAGGTTCGCGAGAAGGACGTGGCCCTGTTCCTGGATCTGACCGGTCAGGACGCGCCCGAGACGCCGGAGGAACTGTCGCTGATGATCGTCATCCCCAGCTTCGTGCTCGGTGAGCTCAAGACGGCGTTCCAAATGGGTTTCGTGCTGTTTTTGCCGTTCCTGGTAATCGACATGGTGGTGGCCTCGGTCCTGATGTCGATGGGCATGATGATGTTGCCGCCCGCGTTGATCAGCCTGCCGTTCAAGGTGCTGCTCTTCGTGCTGGTCGACGGCTGGTATCTGATAGCGCGATCGCTGGTGATGGCCTTCCAGTAGCGGTCGAAGGAGAAGTCGATGACACCCGAAAGCGTCGTTGAACTGGGACAGCTCGCCCTGCAGACCACCTTGCTGGTCGCGGGCCCGATGCTCGCCGCCGGCCTGGTCGTCGGTCTGGCGATCAGCATCGTCCAGGCAGCGACCCATATCAACGAGATGACCATGACCTTCGTGCCCAAGATCGTGGCCGTGTTCCTGGCCATGTTGCTGTCGCTGCCCTGGCTGATCCGGCAGATGACCGGATTCACCACGGGTATTTTCGAACGCCTGGCGGCGATGTGAGGCGGATGTGAATCTGAGCTTCGACATGACCGGGATCGTCGTCGCCGCAGCGGTAACCCTGCGGATGGCGATCATTATGGCCCTTTTGCCCCTGCTCTCGCAGCGGTCGGTGCCGGTGCTGTGGCGTCTCGCCCTCGCCGGAGCCCTCGGCGCGGCGGTGGCGCCGTCGATCGTGATCGACGTTCCGGCCGGAGCCGGCGGTCTGGACTGGCGGGCCATCGGGGCGGAAGGCCTGCGTTCGCTGCTGATCGGCGCCCAGATGGCCTTCGTGATCGGCATTCCGTTCGCGGCCGTGAAGTTCGCCGGCGAGGTGCTCGGGGTGCAGATGGGACTTTCGCTGGCCGACGTCTACGATCCCGGCACCGGGGGTCGTTCTTCCGCCGTCTCGACTCTCTACTATCTGCTGGCGGTAATGCTCTTCTTCGCCGTCGACGCACATCACACCGTGATCATGGCGCTGGTCGAATCCTGCCGGCTGTTGCCGCCGTTCGCCGCGGTGAGCGCGGACGCCGGCTCGTGGCTGGTCGTGACCCGCTTCAGCGACTTCTTCCGCATCGGGCTGCAGGTGGCGGCCCCGTGCATCATCGTCCTGATGCTGGTCAGCGCCGCGATGGGCGTCATCGTCAAGACGGTTCCCCAGCTCAATGTGCTGATAGTCGGCATGCCGCTGAAGATCGCGGTGGGGCTGGGCACGATCGGTGTCTCTCTGGCCTTTTTCAACGAAGTATTCGGATCACTGCTCGGCGGCATGGAAAGACAGCTGTCCGATTTATTGGGGGCCCTGCAGGCCTAGGCGCATAGACGAGTCGCAAGGAGGTGGAAAATGGCTGACGGACCGAGCGGAGACAGGACAGAGAGAGCGACACCGAGGCGCCGTGAAAAAGCGCGCGAACGGGGTCAGGTCGCGATCAGCCAGGAGGTCAACAGCACCATCGTGCTGCTGGCCGGAGTTTCCCTGCTGCTGGTCGGCGCCGGTCATATGGGCCGGGTCCTGAACGTCAACGCCATCTATCTCTTCTCCCAGATGCACGTCCTGCGACCGGATATGCCTTGGGCCCTGACCCAGATCGTCGGCGGGAACATGACGGTCCTGCTCAAGGCCTTGGCGCCGCTGTTGCTGGCGATCATGGTCGGCGGCTTCCTCGCCAACGTGATGCAGGTGGGCTGGCACGTCGATACCTCCGCGGTCGCGTTCCGATGGGAGAACCTGAATCCGATCAGCGGCTTCAAGGGCATGGTCGGCAAGCGCGCCTGGTTCGAGTTCCTGAAGAACCTGCTGAAGATCGGACTGATCTCACTGGTCGCATGGCAGACGATCCAGGGTCTTTACAGCGATCTGCCGGGGCTGTCGCTGCTGCCGCTGGCAGGGGCCGCCGGCATCGGCAAGTCGGTCGTGGGCAAGCTGTTCTTCCGGTTGATCGCCCTGCTGGCGCTGCTGGCTGTGGTCGACTGGGGCTTCCAGAAGTGG
This sequence comes from uncultured Fibrobacteraceae bacterium, assembly GCA_964646035.1. Classification (GTDB taxonomy): domain Bacteria; phylum Krumholzibacteriota; class Krumholzibacteriia; order LZORAL124-64-63; family LZORAL124-64-63; genus CAYLMM01. The sequence goes on from CAZYDJ010000076.1 coordinate 9,793, forward strand.
CAGTACGAAGAGAACGTCAAGATGAGCCGCCAGGAAATCAAGGAAGAGAACCGCGACCTCGAAGGCGATCCCCAGGTCAAGGCCCGCATCCGGACCATCCAGATGGAAACCGCGCGTCGGCGCATGATGGCCGACGTCGCCACCGCCGATGTCGTGGTCACCAACCCGACCCATTTCGCCGTGGCGTTGAAGTACGCCCCGGGCGAGACGGCGCCGCGGGTCGTGGCCAAGGGCCAGGACGAAGTGGCGCAGAAGATCAAGAAGATAGCCCGCGGCGTGCGGGTGCCGGTCATAGAGAACAAACCGCTGGCCCGTGGGCTCTACCGCGCGGCCAAGGTGGGCGAATACATCCCCGATGTCTTCTACCAGGCCGTCGCCGAAGTGCTGGCGTACGTGTTCCGGTTGAAGAAGGCCTAGTCAGGAGAGAGGCTTGGAAAAGGTCAAAGGCATAGACCGCGATCTGCTGCTTTCGAACAGCAACATCCTGAGCGCGTTGGCCGTGGTGGCCGTGCTGGGCCTGATGGTCATGCCGGTTTCGGCGATCGCACTGGATCTGTTGCTGACGTTCAACATCGCGTTCGCGGTCGTGATCCTGCTGGTGTCCCTCTACCTGCGCGAGCCCCTGCAGTTCTCGAGCTTCCCCTCCCTGTTGCTGATGGTCACGCTCTTCCGACTGTCGCTGAACGTTGCCTCGACCCGCCTGATCCTCAGCACCGCGACCGCGGGCAAGGTCATCCAGAGTTTCGGCGATTTCGTGGTGGGGGGGAACTACGTCATCGGCGTAATCGTCTTCTCGATCCTGGTGGTCGTGCAGTTCCTGGTCATCACCAAGGGTTCCGGGCGTATCGCGGAAGTGGCCGCCCGCTTCACCCTGGACGCGATGCCGGGCAAGCAGATGGCCATCGACGCCGACCTCAACGCCGGTCTGATCAACGAACGCGACGCGCGTGAGCGGCGGCAGAAGATCTCCTCGGAGGCCGAGTTCTTCGGCGCCATGGACGGCGCCAGCAAGTTCGTCCGCGGCGACGCGATCGCCGGCATCGTCATCACCCTGATCAACATCGTCGGCGGTTTCGTGATCGGCATGCTCCAGCTGGATATGGACGCCGGCGAAGCCCTGCGCCGCTTCACCATCCTCACCGTCGGTGACGGCCTGGTCAGCCAGATCCCGGCCCTGCTGATTTCAACCGCTTCGGGCATGGTCGTCACGCGCCAGAGCAGCGACATGAACCTGGGCCAGACCCTGACGCTGCAGATCTTCCGCCAGTCCCGGGCCATCTATCTCGCCGCCGGCTCCGTGATCGTATTCGGCCTGGTGCCGGGACTGCCGACCATGCCGTTTGTCAGCCTCGGCATCCTGCTGGCCGTCGTGGGCCGGATCGTCTCGAAGCGCGTCAACGCCGCCGACGCCCGGACCGATCTCGAGACCGAACAGGAGATCGCCGCCGCACAGGTGGAGCCGCAGAGCGGAGATCTGCGCAAGGAAGAACTCTTCGTCATGGACAGCCTCGAGCTGGAGCTGGGCTACGGCCTGCTGCCGTTGGTGGATGAAGCCCGCGGCGGGGATCTGCTCGAGCGCATCTCGAACATCCGCCGCCAGATCGGTTCCGAACTCGGCGTGGTCGTCCATCCGGTCCGGGTGAGGGACAACCTCCAGATCGACGCCAACGGCTACGTCCTGAAACTCAAGGGGATCGAGATCGCCCGGGCCGAGCTGCAGCCCGGACGCCTGCTGGCCATGAGCACCCGTCCGGACGGCGGCGAGATCGAGGGCACGCCCACCACCGAACCCGCCTTCGGCCTGCCCGCTTTCTGGGTCGACCGCGATCGCCGCACCGTCGCCGAGATGGAGGGCTACACCGTCGTCGAGCCCGCGGCGGTCCTCTCCACCCATCTCTCGGAGATCATCCGCGCCAACGCCGACGACCTGCTCTCGCGGCAGGACGTCAAGGACATGTGCGAGTCGGTCCGTGAGTTTGCCCCGGCGCTGATCGAGGATCTGATCCCGGACAAGGTTCCGTTCAACACCCTGCACAACGTACTGCGGTCGTTGCTGCATGAGCGGATCCCGGTGAAGGATATCGTCACGATTCTCGAGACCATGGCCAACCATTCCGGGGCGGGCACCGATCTGCTGGTCGAGAAAGTCCGCGAATCGTTGCGGCGGACCATCAGCTCGCTCTACACCGAGCCCGACGGCCACATCCACGTCATATCCCTCCACCCCGAGGTGGAGCACGTCATGGCCCAGGCTGCCTCCGATTCCGAGCGATCGGGAAGCGTCATCCTGGACCCGCGTTTCGCCCAGACCTTCCTGCGCCGGCTGGAGCAGTCGCTGCAGGTCGCCTACGGACGGGGCACGCCGCCGGTGTTGCTCGTGCCCACCCCGGTCCGAGTATTCATCAAACGTTTGATCGAACCTACGTTTGCGAGTCTGGCTGCGGTCGGACACACGGAGATCGCCCCCTCCGCGAAGATCC
>CAZYDJ010000077.1:0-12229 GCA_964646035.1 uncultured Fibrobacteraceae bacterium
AACCACGCCGACGGTCAGCGCCCCCATGTCACGGGCGATGCGGGCGACCACCGGAGCCGCTCCGGTGCCGGTGCCCCCGCCCATACCGGCGGTGACGAAGACCATGTCGCTGCCGACCAGGGAATCGCAGATCTGCGCCTCGTCCTCTTCGACGGCCTTGCGGCCGACGCGAGGATCTCCCCCTGATCCCAGACCACGGGTTACCTGCCCGCCGATCTGGATAGCCTGCCCCGCCTTGTTCAGGTCGAGGGCCTGCTTATCGGTGTTGATGGCCAGGAAGTCGATGCCGGACAGACCGGCGTCGATCATGCGGTTGACGGCGTTGCCACCCGCGCCCCCGACTCCGGCGACTCTGATTCTGGCTAGTTCCTGATGTTCTTCGACAAGCTCGAAGGCCATGACGATCCCCTCTCCTCCGTGAGCCGGGTTTCCGCCACGCTAGCGGTGGGAAATTAGATATCCTGACGGCAACTCTACACGCTGCAGCCCCTCAATCCAAAGCGTTTTTTTCACATTTCCGCATCCGGACGATAATGCCGGCGCCTAATCAATTCCCCCGCCGGAAAAAACGCCCCAGGAATGACTTGGCGGGCCTCTCCGGTTCAGGCTCGACGACCTCTTCATCGCGGCGCAGGACCCAGGAAAGCAGCCCCAGGGCCGATGCCCACTGCCCCTCGGCGAGAGCGTCGAGGCCCGAGATGTCGATCGGGACGTGACGGCGGCGGGCCGGCAGTCCGAAAACCTGCTCGCACAGACCTTCGGTGCCGCGGCAGCGCACTCCCCCCCCGGACAAGACTATGCCCGAGCGCAGGGCCCCGGGCTGGAAAGCGTCGCCGATATCCTTTTTGACCAGGGAGAATATCTCCTCGAGACGGGGCTCGAGTACGGCTGCGATCAGTCCGGGGGTCGGTTGGGGATCGTTCTCGTCGAAAAGCACTTCGGGATCGACGGCTTCGGCCATCTCGCGCAGGACCAGCCCCTGTTCCAATTTCACGGCCTCGGCCTCGGCGACTCCCACTCGCAGTCCGTGGGCCAGATCGCTGGTCAGATGGCTGCCGCCCCACGGCACGAGTCCGCAGCCGGCGATACGGCCGCCGCGATAGGAGGTCCAATTGGTGACGTCGCCGCCGACATCGATCAGCAGCACGCCTTCTTCCTTCTCCTGGGGGGTCAACAGGGCCGCGGCCACGGCCAGATTGTCGATGTCCCATCCCGCAGCCTCGTAGCCGGCCATGTTCACGGCCCGCTCGATATTGCGCAGGACGCTGCGGGAACCGGTGACCAGATGGGCCTCGACCTCGAGTTGGCTGCCGATCCGTCCCCGCGGGTCGACGATGCCGCGAACCCGGTCGACGCTGTAGGCGACCGGATTGGCCACCAGGATCGAATGATCGAAGGGGATGGCGATGCTGCGGGCCTTTTCCAGGGCGGTATCCATGTCCTGGCGGGAAATCTCGCGGGGGCCGGGGCCGATCTGATGCTGGCAGCGCGCCCAGAGCGAGCGCAGATGGGATCCGGACAGGTTGTAGTAGAATCCCGAGATGTCGACGTCGGCCACCGCCTCGGCCGCCTTGACCGACTTGGCGATGGAGCGGCTGCCCGAGCGGAGATCGACGAAGTCGCCGTCCTGGAAGCCGGTCGCGGGAGATTCGCCCACGCCGAGCACCCTGATCCCCCCGGTACAGGTCTCGGCCACCAGGGTGCGGAACGCGGTGGTGCCGAAATCACAGGCGACTATCAGTTCACCGTTTTCCATGGCTCTGGCTATGCCTTCCCTTCGCGAACACAGACGTTGCCGTCGAAGCGCAGATCGACCACCCGACCGTCGCCGACCCGATCCGAGACCGCAAGATAACGTCGCAAGCGACGACCGAAAGAATCATTCCCCAGGACCAGCCGGCCCCGGTTCCGCTGCAGCACGATCGACAATCCCGTCGGCTCCACGATCAGGAAATCCACCGGACAGATCTTCTCCAGACCCGTGTCGGTGATGGCTGCGGTCAGTTCGAGCACCCGTGAAGCCTCGACTGGATCCAGATCATCGCCGCCGGAACCGTTGCGCTTGATCAGGACCGGCAGATCCGGCGGGGTCAGATGCTCGGGCAACGGCAAAATCTGGCCGTTCTCCAGCAACAGACTCGTTCCGGTCCAGCCCGCTGACGCGCAGATGGCGACCGGACGCCATTCGGCCAAGGTGACCTTCAATCCGGCCGGCAGCCGGCGCCGCACCGAAGCGCGGCTCACCCAGGGCAACTCCGCCAGCCGGCGGGCCAGGCCATCGGTATCGACCGTCCAGACGTTCTGCCCCAGAGCCGTTTTCAATTCGGATTCGAAGTCGGCGCGCTCGGTGAAGCGATAGGGCCCGCTGCGAACCTCGGATACCGCGAAGAAGTCGGCGGTCAGCAGCCAACGCCCGCCCCATACCGCGCCGCCGAGCATGAGGATCGCGGCGGTCAGCCGCATCGCCTTGCGCAGACGTCCGACCCGGGGACGGCGGCGGGTAGCCAGCAGGCGCCCGGGGCGGCCCTCTCCTTCATGCAGCATGGTGGTTCCGCGGCTCACTACGCATCCCTCCGATCCAGGTGGGCGCAGATGCCGTCGACCATCCGGCCGATGTCCCCCGCGCCGGTGGTCAGCAGCAGATCGCCGCGCTGCACCATCGAGTCCAGCCACCTCGGCACGGCCTCGGCGTTCTCGAGCACGGTCACATCCGACAGGCCCTTCGCCTGCATGGCCTCGGCTATCAGTCCGCTGTCCACACCGGCGATCGGCGATTCGCTCGCCGGGTAGATCGGCAGCAGCGCCACCTTGTCGGCCATGGCCAGGGCGTCGGCGAATTCGCGGTGGAAACGCTGGGTGCGGCTGTAGCGGTGCGGCTGGAACAGGACCGCCACCGGTCTGCCGGTGGATCTGGTCACCTGCAGGGTGGCGGCGATTTCGGTGGGATGATGGCCGTAGTCGTCGACGACCAGCACGCCGGAGTGTTCGCCCCGCTCCTCGTAGCGACGGCCGACTCCGCCGAATCCGCCCAGGGCGGCCGCGGTCTGGCCGAAGGGCACTCCGAGTTCGATTCCCACCGCAACCGCGGCCAAGGCGTTGACCAGGTTGTGACGGCCCCGGATCGGCAGCTCCAGCCGGCCCAGTTCACGGCCGGCGGCCAGCACCGTCGCGCCGCCGTCGTCGGGCACGGCGCGCACGTCGGCGTGTTGGCTCAAACCATAGGTGATGACCTTGCGGTCAACGCGTGAGCAGAGGGCCCGGACCTCGGGATCGTCGATGCAGAGCACGCAGGCCCCATAGAAGGGGACCCGGTCCAGGAAGCTGCTGAAGGCCTCGCGCAGGTCATCCATGTCGGGATAGAAATCGACGTGTTCATGATCCATGTTGGTCACCACCGCGACCGTCGGCGACAGGCGCAGGAAGGTGCCGTCGCTTTCGTCGGCCTCGGCCACCAGGTACTCGCCCTTGCCGAGGATCGCGTTGACCCCGCTGGCCAGCACGCGCCCCCCCACCAGCACGGTGGGATCGAGCCCTCCCGCGGCCAGGACCTCGGCCACGAGCGAGGTGGTGGTGGTCTTGCCGTGGGATCCGGCCACGGCCACGCCGTATTTCAGCCGCATCAATTCGGCGAGCATCTCGGCCCGCCTGATCACCGGGATGCGGTGGGCGCGGGCGGCCCTGATCTCCGGATTCGCGTCGGTCACCGCCGACGAGTAGACGACTACGTCGGCGCCGTTGATCAGATCCTCGTCGTGACCGATGTGGACCGTGGCGCCCAACCTGTTCAACCTGTCGGTGGCCGGGGACGAGTGCAGATCACTGCCGCTGACCTGGAAGCCCAGATTGAGCAGGATCTCGGCGATGCCGCTCATGCCGATGCCGCCGATGGCGACCAGGTGAACGTGTCGGGTATTACGAAACATCGGCAGCCTCCGTCTTCTTCCTGTCCGGCAGCCGGCCGATCAGACGCATCAGGTCGGCGGCGATCTCCATTGCGGCTCCGGTCCGCGACCGGGCGGCGCTGGCCCTTCCCATCGCCTGCAGACGCTCGGGGTCGGACATCAATTTCGCGACCATAGCGGCAAGCGACCCGGCATCGCAATCACTGTCCTTTATGACGACCGCGGCGCCGGCCGCCTCGATGTCCTGCGCGTTGCGCAGCTGGTGGTCGTCGGTGGCGTATGGGTAGGGCACCAGGATCGCCGGTTTGCCCACCGCGGCCAGTTCGGCCAGGGTCATCGCTCCGGCGCGGCAGATCACCAGATCGGCCCAGCGCAGGGCCTGCGGCATGTCCAGGATGAAACTCTCGACCACTACGGAGCCTTCGGGAACGGCGGCGAAGGCCGCGGCCACGTCGTCGCGTTCGCGCGGCCCGGTCTGGAGGCGGAAGATCATGTCGTCGCGTCCGGCCCAGATAGCGGCCGCACCCTTGAGAGCCTCGTTGATGGTATGCGCCCCGCTGCTGCCGCCGAAGACGAGCACCCGCAGCGCCCGTTCACCGCGCCAGGCGGGCGTCGGCGCCGGAGCGGCGGCGGCCAGGAAATCGGCGCGCACCGGATTGCCGGTATGGACGCATTCCCGTTTCGGGAAGTAGGAGCGGGCCTCGTCGAAGCCGAGATAGATCCTCTGCGCCCAGCGCGAGAGCAGGCGGTTGGCCGAACCCGGCACCGCGTTCTGCTCCTGCAGGGCGGTCGGCCGGCGCAGCAGCCGGGCCGCGGCCAGCACCGGCGCTCCGACATAGCCTCCGGTGCCGAGGACCAGATCCGGCTTCAGCCGGTTGAGCAGGACCAGGCTCCTGCAAAAACCGTGGATGAAGTTGATCACGAAACGCAAGCGCGCCCCGGCGCCCAGGCCGCGGAATCCCGATGCGGGGATCAGGAAAAGCTCGTACCCCGCCTTCGGCACCAACGCGGCCTCGAGACCACGCCGGGTGCCCGCGAACCAGACCCGCGCTTCGGGATGCAGGCTCAGCAGGGCTTCGGCTATCGCCAGCCCCGGATAGACGTGCCCGCCGGTGCCGCCGCCCGCGATCAGCACTCGCGGCGGTCGCGGCTGCAGTGTCTGTTTTTCGCTGCCCCGGGTCGACAAGATCAGGCTCCTCCCAGCCGGGGCGCCCGTTCACGCAGAGCGCGGAACTGACGGCCGCGACGATCGATGCTCAACAGGATGCCCACGGCCGCCAGGTTCGTGACCAGGGCGGATCCCCCATAGCTGACGAAGGGCAAAGGCAATCCCATCACGGGAACCACTCCGGTGACCATTGCGATGTTGATGGCCGCATAGGTCGCGATCATGGCTGTCAGGCCGGCTGCCGCCAGCCGCCCGAAGCGATCTCCGGCCCTTCGCGCGATCCGGAATCCACGCAGGGCGAATATGCTGAAGAAGGTCAGCGTCAACAAGCCGCCGATCAATCCCAATTCCTCGCCCAGGACGGAAAAGATGAAGTCGGTATGGGATTCGGGCAGGAACCAGAATCGCTGATGGCTGGCCCCGAAACCGAATCCGTGCCAGCCGCCGGCGCCGATGCCGATCAGGCTCTGTTCGACGTGGTAACTGCTGCCCTGGCCGCTGAGCCCGGCCCACCACAGCACTACCCGGTTGTGGATCTTGTCGATGCAGAAGAATCCGATCACCGCGGCCGTGGCCGCCCCGCCGCCCATCAAAGCCACGATGCGGGCGGGCAGACCGGCCAGGAAGAAAATCGCGGCGGTGATCAGGACCATCACCAGGGCGTTGCCGTAGTTCGGCTGCAACGCCAGCAGCAGCGCGGCCAGCAACGGGACGGCGATGGTCCAGGCCAGCCGGGCCGGGCGCCGGCTGAGCCGGGCGTAGCCCTCCGCGCAGCGATCGGCCAGGAACAGCACAAGGGCCACCTTCAGCATCTCGACCGGCTGCACCGGCATGAAAGGCAGTTGCACCCAGCGATTACAGGCCGCTCGCGATTCCACGAGGCCGGACCGGGGCAGCAGCACCGTCACGGCGATCAGTCCCATGCCGACGCCCAGCAGGCCCCAGTTGATCCAGCGGCGCCGCAGAACCCGATAGTCGAAGCCGGCCAGGACGATCAGCGCCAGCCACCCGAGCCCGAAACGGCCCAGATGCTTGATCAGATAGTAGGCGTGGCCACTGGAGGTCTGCAGCGCCTCGGGCCGGAAGCTGCCGGTATTGAAAACCATCACCACGCCGAGCAGGCAGAGCGCCAGCACCGAGGACAGCATCCAACCGTCCATCTCCTCCAGCCAGGCGGCCGCGGCGCGCAGGTTGCGGCTCATCTCCCTGCCTCCCTTCCGCCGGAAACCGATCCGGCGAAGGCGATGGCGGCGTCGCGGAAGGCGTCGCCGCGGTGAACGTAGTCGCGGAACATGTCGAAGCTGGCGCAGGCGGGACTCAGCAGGACGGTGCCGCGGCCGGCGGCCAGTCGGGCGGCGCGGGCCACGGCGTCGACGATGTCCGCGGCCTGTTCGATGATCATGTCGTCGCCCAGGACCGCTGTGATCGCGGGGCCCTCGACCCCGAGCCCGACCACTGCCTTGACCGGTCCCATCGCCGCGCGCAGCGGTGAATAATTCTCGTCCTTGCCGCTGCCGCCGACGATGAGCACGACGTCGGATTCGTATCCGGAAAGGCCGGAGCAGACTGCGTGGACGTTGGTGGCCTTGGAATCGTTGACGAAGACCACGCCGCCGACTTCGGCGACCCTTTCCTGGCGATGCGGCAGACCGACGAAAGTCTTCAGACCGGCGGCGATCGCTTTCCGGTCCAGCGCCAGGGGCAACACGCAGGCGACGGCCGCGGCGGCGTTCAAGGCGTTGGGGGCTCCGTGCAAAGCCATCTCGTCGAGATGGACCAGGAGCTCGGCCTCGCCCGCGGCGGCGGACAACCAGATTCCGCCGTCGGCGATCTGCACGACGGCTCCCGCGGCGCGATCCCCGAAGAGCGTCGTATGCGGATGGGCCCAGGCCACGGCCTCGGGACAGCCGGTCCAGGTCACATAGGTCCCGTCGGGGCCCAGGGCGTCGACCAGCTTCCGTTTGGCGGCGAAATACTCGGCGGTGCCGGCGTAGCGATCCTGATGATCGGGAGCCAGGTTCAGCACGGCCGCCACGTCCGGCCGGAAACCGCTGATCGTCTCGAGCTGGAAGCTGCTGACCTCGACGACCGCGACGTCGCGCGGGCCCAGGTCGTCGGCGACCAGCGAGAGCGGCCGCCCGACGTTGCCCAGGGCTTCGGCCCGCAATCCGGCCGAGCGCAGCAGATGAGCGGTCAGTTCGGTGGTGGTGGTCTTGCCGTTGGTGCCGGTGATCGCGATGATGCGCGAACGGCAGAAGCGGGAGGCCGCTTCCAATTCGCCGAGGATCGGGGCCCGGTCGCGGTAGTGGACGATCCCGGGATGGGATCCGGGCACGCCGGGGCTGACGACCACGCCGGCCACTGCGTCCGGAGCGTCCGCGATCCAGTCCGGACCGCAGATCAGGACGTCGTGGGCGGCTGCGGCGAGATCGGTCAGACCGCGTTCCCGCCAGCGACGCTCGAGCTGATCGCACGGGGCGTCGTCGGCCGCGATCACCCGCGCGCCGTGACGGCGCAACAGGGCGCCGGCGGCGCAACCGCTGCGGGCCATGCCCAGGATCAGCCAGGTGGTACCCTTCACATCCACGCCCGTATCCCCTTATTGCAGCTTGATGGTGGTCAGGCTGACCAGCAGCAGCAGGATGCCGATGATCCAGAACCGGACCACGACCTGCGTCTCCGACCAACCGCTGAGTTCGAAATGATGATGCAACGGCGCCATGCGGAACAACCTCTTGCCGCCCCGCCACCGATAGGACGCGACCTGCAGGATGACGCTGAGGGCCTCGACCAGGAACAGGCCGCCGACCACGACCAGCAACAGCTCCCGCTTGACCAGGATGGCCACAGTACCCAGGGCTCCGCCCAGAGCCAGGCTCCCGGTGTCGCCCATGAACACTCGCGCCGGATGGGCGTTGAACCAGAGGAAGCCGAGCCCCGCTCCCACCACCGAAGCGCAGTAGATCGCGAGCTCGCCCGCTCCCGGCATGTAGAGCATGTTCAGATACTCGCTGAAGACCCGGTTTCCAGTCAGGTAGGCCACGGCCCCGAGACCCACGAACGCCAGGCCGGAAAGGCCGATCGCCAAACCGTCCAGGCCGTCGGTGAGATTGACCGCGTTGCTGGTTCCGGCCACGACGCAGATCAGCAGAGGCAGATAGAAGATGCCCCAGTCATGCAGGATGTCCTTGAGGAACGGCACCGTGGTGCGGGTCAGGTTGTCGTCGTCGCCGCTGAACCAGCGCAGGAAGACGTAGAGCACGCCGGCTAATCCGAGCTGCCCGGGCAGCTTCACCCGGCCGACCATCCCCTTGGGATGCTTCTTGACCACCTTGAGATAGTCGTCCAGGAAACCGATCACGCCCATCCACACCGTGGACAGCAGAGCCAGTTGGACGAAGCGGTTGGTCAAGTCGGCCCAGAGCAGCGACGGGATCACGATCGCGGCCAGGATCAGGACGCCGCCCATCGTCGGAGTTCCGGCCTTGACGCCGTGATGGGCCGGGCCGTCGGAGCGGATGGTCTCGCCGATCTGCAACTGCTCCAACCTGCGGATCACCCACTCGCCGAAGATGAAGCAGATCAGCAGGGCTGTCACCGCTGCGTAGGCGGCCCGGAACGATATGTACTGGAACACGTTCAGGGCCGACCACTGGGTGTGCAGCGGATAGAGCAGATGGTAGAACATGACTCAATCCCGCCTTCGCGCGGGCGGTTCGAGGCCGCCGTCCGCAAGATAGAGGTCCAGAACCTTCTCCACGGCGGCGGTGCGTGAGCCCTTGAACAGCACCTTGTCGCCGGGACGGGCCCGGGAACGTAATCGATCAGCCGCGGCGGCATGGTCGGCGCAGAGGATCGCTTCTCCGCCGGCGTCCGCGAATCCCGCGGCCAGAGGTTCGGCGCCGGGCAGGGCCAGCACCAGATCCAGACCGGCCTCGCGCAACGCCTCCCCGCTGCCGCGATGCAATTCGTCGCTGGTGGGACCAAGCTCCCCCATCGCCCCGATCACGCCGATCAGCGAACCGTCGCCGGGCAGGCCGGCCAGGGTCCGCGCCGCCAAGGCCATGCTCACCGGGTTCGCGTTGTAGCAATCATCGAGCAGCAACACTCCCGCCGGATTCAGCACGCGGCCCCGATGGGCCGAACCCTGAAACTGCAGCAAACCGCTTCTGATGACATCATCGCCGACGCCGCAGGCCCGGGCCGCGAGTATGGCGGCAACCAGGTTGGCCGCGTTGTGGCGTCCCGGAACCGGCACCGTGAATTCGTTCCCTTCGAGGACCAGCCGGCAGACCGATGGATCCTGCAGCGGGTCCCAGTTCCAGCGATTGTCGCCGGCCTCGCGGCCCCAACTGATGACGGTGCAGGGAGAGCGCGAAAGCCAGCGTTCGAAACCGGGGCTGTCGGCGTTCAGGATCGCGGCCCCACCCGGAGGCAGGGCGTCCAGCAATTCCCCCTTGGCGTTGATCACGGCTTCGATCGAACCGAATCCCTCGAGATGGGCGGGCGCGGCGTTGGTGATCACACCAACCACCGGGGCCGCCAGCGCGGCCAGACCGGCGATCTCGCCGGGCGCCGAGGCTCCCATCTCGATCACCGCGTAAATGTGTTCGCGGCGCAGGCCCAGCAGGGTCAAAGGCAGGCCGAGTTCATTGTTCAGGTTGCCGGCCGTGGCGTGACAGGGCCCGGCGGCGCCGAGCATGGCGGCCAGCATATCCTTGGTCGTGGTCTTGCCGTTGGATCCGGTGATCCCGACCATCTTGACCGCCATCCGCCGCCGCCACTCCGCCGCCAGCACTCCCAGGGCGGCCCGCGGTTCCGGAGTCAGGAAGGCAACCGAACCGTCGACCGCAGGCACCGATTTCAGGGGATCGCCGCCCGGTCCGTCCCATTCGCGAGTCAGGATCGCCACCGCTCCGGCCGCCAGGGCGTCGCCGATATGATCGCGGCCGTCGACCCTTTCACCGAGCAGTCCGACGAAGATCTGCCCCGGAACCACGCTGCGCGAATCGATCGCGGCGCCGAGGAAGAACCATTCCGGGGGCAGGGCGCCGGCCGTGAATTCGATCCAGCGGCCGGACGAGCGCAGCAGGCAGCGGACCGGGATACCTGAAGCATCCAGGGTCGCCGCCACGTTGACCAGCCTATAACCGTCGCGGTTCACGGTCGAGCCTCCCGGCCTATCCAATCCCTGATGATGCCGCGATCATCCAGATCGAGGCGCCGGTCCGCGACCAACTGGTAATCCTCGTGGCCCTTGCCGGCCACCACGACAACGTCGCCTGCGCCGGCCTGGGCGATCGCGTCGATGATGGCGGAGGCGCGGTCGACTTCCACCCGGCAGACGGATCCGAGCCTGTTCTTCTCCGCGCGGAAACCGGCGGCGACATCCTCGCAGATGGCTTCCGGCTTCTCGCTGCGCGGATTATCGGAGGTGATCCAGGTTTCGTCCGCCTCCCGGGCCGCGACCGCGCCCATCTGAGGCCTCTTTCCCTTGTCCCTGTCCCCCCCGCAACCGAAGACCACCATCAGCCTGCCGGGGGTCAGTTCGCGGCAGGACCGCAGCACGGCTTCCAAAGCGTCGGGGGTATGGGCATAGTCCACGACCGCAACCGCGCCCGACGGCAGGGCGAAGGGCTCGACCCGGCCCGGAACCTGTCCCGCGCCCGCGAGCGCCTCGCAACAATCAGCGCCGGACAATCCCAGGGCCAGTCCGGCGGCCAGCGCGGCGGTCAGATTCTCCACGTTGAAGCGTCCGATCAGCGAGCTGGCCAGTTTCAGCCTGCGGCCCCGGAAGTCCAGCTCCAACCGCGTGCCCGCGCGATCCAACGCGGCGTCCACGACTTTCAGATCGGCGTTTCCGGGATCGCTGCGCCAACCGGTGGCGTAGCGCAGTGTCCGCAAGCCGGACGTGTCCACATCCGCAATGGCGGGATCGCCGGCGTTCAGGACGACCGCGCCCTCGTTCTTGCCCCGGCGGATCCCTTCGCGGACAAGATCCAGGATCCGCGATTTGGCGGCCAGATACGACTCGAAGTCGTGATGATAATCGAGATGGTCACGGCTCAGGTTTGTCATCACCGCGACATCCAACGCGAGATCCGCGGCGCGATCCTGGTCCAGAGCGTGGGACGATATCTCCAGCGCCGCCGCCCGACAGCCGGCGCCTGCCATCTCGGCCAGCAAGTCGAATAACTCGATGCCGCCGGGCGTCGTCAGCGGCGCCGGCCGGACAGAGGCCCCGGTGTCGTAGACCACCGTACCGAGCAGGCCGCAACGCCCGACGACCGCGCCGAGCATCTCCTGCAGGAGATATGCCGTGGTCGTCTTGCCGTTGGTGCCGGTGATCCCGGCGACGGTCATGCCGACGTCCGGGCGACCCGCCAGCTCCCGCGCCAGACATCCGGGCAGGGGCCGCGTATCCGGAGCGCTGAGTACGGGCACCGGGCAGGGAACGGGCAGATCGCCTTCCCGGCCGGTGCGGATGACCACCGCGGAGCATCCCGCCGCGACGGCCTGGGCAAGGAAGCCGTGACCGTCGGCGGCGTTGCCCTCGACGGCGATGAAAAGGGTTCCGGGACGGCACCGCCGCGAATCATCGGCAACAGCATCGACGCATATGCCGGCATCGCCCGCGATCGCAAGATCGGGGCGGCGGATCCGGAGTTCCTTCAGCGTCATCACCATCGGCCCGCCATCCTCACTTTCAAGCCTTCCGGGCCGATGACCGCGCCCGGTTGCGGAACCTGATCCGTGACGTATCCAGCGCCCTCGATCGCCACCCGGATGCCGAGTCCGGCGGCTCTGCGCAGCACTTCGCGATTCGAAAGTCCCTGCAGATCGGGGCAGATGAGTCCCGTCGCGGCGGATCGGTCCCCCGCCGGCGAGACGGTCAAAACGATGCGGTCGCCCGCGGAGCAGGCCGTGCCCGCGGCGGGGATCTGGGCGGTGACAATGCCCTCTCCCGCATCCCCGGCCGGCACCAATCCTGTCTCGCGCAAACGGGCTCGGGCCGTGGTGGCAGACACGTACATCAGGTCGGGCAAGGGCCGGGAATCGGAATCCGCGCCAGGGTGTGCCGCGACCCGGGCCAGGCCGCCGATCCCGTCGAGCCAGTGGGTGGATCGGTCGATCTCGGTCACTATGCGTCCGCAGAGCG
>CAZYDJ010000078.1:0-11992 GCA_964646035.1 uncultured Fibrobacteraceae bacterium
GCTCGAAGTAGTAGTCAAAGGGGTCAAGCGGACCGAATGTGACTGGGTTGTCGATATCAGGACCCGATCAGCTGCGCGGCGGCAGCAGCTTCAACACGTCCACCACGATCACGAAGGTCATGAACAGCATCAACACGATCAGGCCCACCTGCATGGCGATGGCCTGGATGCGTTCATGCACCCGGCGGCGGCTGACTATCTCGATCAGCAGGAAGACGACGTGGCCGCCGTCGAGGACCGGGATCGGCAACAGGTTGAGCAGGAAGAGGTTCACCGAGAAGAAGGCGATGAACAGCAACAGGTGGCTGAAGCTCCAGCGCAGCATTTCGCCGGCCACCTGACCGATCCTGATCGGCCCTCCCACCGCGTCCAGTCCCAGACGTCCGCCCACGAAACTGCTGAGCACCTCCACCGTGGCCTTGATCGTCAGCCAGGTGCGCACCGCGCCGATGGCCAGAGCCCGGGGCAGGCCAATCCCGGTGGACGAGTAGGCGCGATCGAAGTAGATGCGGCCGATAGTCGAGTCGGGCAGCACTTCGGCCGCCTCGGGGATCACCGTGCCGGTGATCGTCTCGCCTCCGCGCTCCCAGGTGACGGTGACCTCGCGGTCGGCGTTGCGGTTGATCATGCCGGCGATCGCCGTGAAGGAAGTCACCGGTTGGTCGTTGATGGCGATGATGCGGTCACCGCTGCGCAAACCCATTTCGTCGGCGGGTCCGCCGTCCTGAACCAGGCCGACCTCGGTGTCCCACGGTTGGAGTCCCAGGTTCCAACGCGAATCCCGCACCTGCGGCGTCAGCTCCAGATCCAATTCGGCTCCGTCGCGCTCGACCTGCAGCGTCACCGCCACCGGTTCGCCGGCCACGGCGCTGGGACCGGCCAGACCAGCGGACACATCGTCCCAGACAGCGACCGGTTCGCCGGCCACGCTCAGGATCCGATCGCCGACCAGCAGACCCGCGGTCGCGGCGGGACCATCAAAGTCGACTCCCCCCACGCGGGTCACCGGGATCTCCATGACGCCCTGGAAGAAGAGGGTCAGCGAGTAGATCAGGAAAGCCAGCACCAGATTGGCCACCGGACCGGCCACGACCACGGCCAGCCGTTGCCAGGCGGGGCGGCTGCGGAAATGGCGTGAAGCCGGAATCCCCCGGTCGCCCTCCGCCGCCTCGAGGTCGCCCTCTTCGGTGCCCAGCGGATAATGTCTCTCCTCGCCGGTGCCGGTATCCTGGATCTCCTCCATCACGCCTTCGCCGGCCATCTTGACGTAGCCGCCGAAGGGGACGATCGAGAGCGCGTATTCCGTCTCGCCGAAACGGCGGCGCAACAGCTTCGGCCCGAATCCGATCGAGAAGGTCTTCACGTATATTCCGGTCCATTTGCAGACCGCGAAATGACCCAGTTCGTGAATGATGATGACAACGCCGAGGGTCAGGACGAATGCGATGAATGTAGACAATTTATTCTCCGTCAGAATCGGTCGGAAATGAGGCGCACGGCTATCTCGCGGGCGCGGCGGTCGACGTCCAGGGCTTCTTCGAGCGACGACACCAGATCGTCGGTAACAGCGTCCAGGGCCCGCTCTATGACTTCGGCAATATCGACATAGCGGATCCGGTCTGCCAGCAGTGCCTGGACTGCGATCTCGTTGGCCGCGTTGAGCACGATCGGCGCCCTGCCGCCGCGGCGGCCGGCTTCGCGGGCGAGTGTCAGGCAGGGGAACCTGTCGGGATCGGGAGCCTCGAAAAGCAGTTTTCCGATCGCGGCCAGATCGAGACGTTCGGTGGACAGCGGCCAGTGCTTCTCTCCGGCCAGGGCATAGAGCAGCGGCACCTTCATATCGGGATGCCCCAGCTGGGCCAACAAGGCGCCGTCCTGGAACGAGACCAGCGAATGGACGATCGAGGCGGGATGGATGACCACGTCGATCGCTTCATAGGGCACGTCGAAGAGGTAGTGGGCCTCGATGATCTCCAGACCCTTGTTGACCATCGTCGCCGAATCGACGGTGATCTTCGGTCCCATCCTCCAGGTCGGATGTTTCAGCACTTCATCCCGGGTGACGCGGCGCAGCGAACTGGCCGGCAGCTCCCGGAACGGACCACCCGAGGCGGTCAGGATCAGCGATTCCACCTCGCTGAGCTTGCGGCCGAAAAGACATTGCGCGATGGCGGAATGTTCCGAAT
Source organism: uncultured Fibrobacteraceae bacterium (assembly GCA_964646035.1). Taxonomy (GTDB): domain Bacteria; phylum Krumholzibacteriota; class Krumholzibacteriia; order LZORAL124-64-63; family LZORAL124-64-63; genus CAYLMM01. The sequence goes on from CAZYDJ010000078.1 coordinate 2,187, forward strand.
CCACCGGAACGACCTCGGCCCCCGCCGCGGCGACGGCCTCGCGGACCAGCAATCCGCCGACGACCAGGGATTCCTTGTTGGCCAAGGCGATGCGGCGGCCGCGACCGGCGGCGATCAGGGTCGGCTCCAGACCCGCCGCCCCGACCAGGGCGTTGACCACGCAATCGCAGTCGGGATGGCCGGCGACCTCGCGCAGGCCGGCGGCGCCGGACGGCAGCAGATTCCGCTGCAGCAACCGGTCCTTGGCCGCGATGGAGTGGGAAATCTCGTCATAGACCGCGATCACGGGCTGGTCGGCGGCGCCGGCCGCGATCAGACGCGAGAGGTTCTCCGAAAGCGATTTGACGTCGGAATGCACAGCGAGTCCGACGATCCGGATCCGGTCGGGAAAGCGCAGGGCGATATCGATTGTCTGGCCGCCGATCGATCCGGTGGCCCCGAGCAGAACCACGCGCAGGGGTTCGGGCAGGCGGCGCAACGACCGGGTCGGATCGTAGAGGGCGCTGGTGGTCGAATCAGAATTCTGTGGCATCAGGATCCGACTCCGATCAGGCAATGAAGAAACGTAGGTAATAGTAGAACATCGGCGCCGTGAACAGCAGCGAGTCGAACCGGTCGAGCACGCCGCCGTGACCGGGCAACAACCGGGCCGAATCCTTGATGCCGGCGTCCCGCTTCAACAACGACTCGACCATGTCGCCGATCTGGGCCAACACGCCCCCGCAGGCTCCGAGCAGGGCGCCCTCGACCGGCGAGAGGAAGCCCGCGAAAGTGCTCGCCGACAACCAGCCGGCCAGCGTGGCGCCGACCAGTCCGCCGATCGCCCCCTCCACCGACTTCTTGGGACTTACCCGCGGCAGCAACGGCCGCGATCCGACGGCCACCCCCACCAGGTAGGCCAGGGTGTCGTTGGCCCAGGTCACCGCGGCGACCAGGCCGAGGCAACGCGTGCCGAAGGAATAATCCAGGCCCTCGACCGCGTTCGGCAGCTCACGCAGCAGCACCAGATGGCTGGCGAGCCAGCCGACGTACAGGACGCCGAAAACCGTCACGCTGATATGCACCAGGGCATTCGACATGTCGCGGCGGAAAAGCTCGCTGGTCATCACCACCAGCAGGATCACCGAGAGCAGAAGCGACAAGGCGGCGCCGCCGGTATAGACATACCAGCTCAGCAACAGGCCGCAGAGGATTCCGATGAATTTATAGGGACGATAGCCGCGGGCCTCCATCAGCAGATAGAACTCCCGCAGTCCGCAGAAGATGACGGCGTCGGTCAGAAGCAAAAAGAGCACTCCGCCGCGCAAGGTGAACCAGATCAGCATCGGGACACCGACCACTATCACCCCGATACGGGGCAGGATGTCGGCGCCGAGGAACCGGGTCCAGGGCGAGTTGGCGCCGTCCGGCTGCCGTTCACCACTCACGAGCGGCCTTTCAGCAAGCGTTACCAACGCTTCGGATCGAACAGGGAGCCCCGTTCTTGCCCTTCTCCGTCCCGGCCGGCGTCGTCCCCGCCGCCGACGCCGCCGAAACGACGCTCGCGGCCCTGGTAATCATCGACAGCCAGGAAGAGATCGCGCTCGCAGAAGTCGGGCCACAGCACGGGCGTGATGTGGAGTTCGGCATAGGCCGACTGCCAGATCAGGAAGTTGCTGAGCCGCTGCTCGCCGCTGGTGCGGATAACGAGATCCGGGTCGGGGACCTCGGGCGCGTAGAGATGGGATCGGAAAAGCTCTTCATCGATGTCGCCGGGGTCGAGTTCGCCCGCGGCGGCGCTGACGGCCAGGGCCCGGGCCGCGCGCAGGATCTCGGTGCGGCCGCCGTACGAGAGGGCCAGGTTCAGGACCAGACCGTCGTTGCCGGCCAGGGCAGCCACGGTATCTGTGAGCACCTTGCGCACCGGGCCGGGCACCTGGTCGGTCTCTCCGGTGATGATCAGGCGCACGTTGTTGCGGTCCAGCTCATCGCGTTCGCCGGCCAGGGTCTCGTCCAGGAAACGCCAGAGCGCCTTGACCTCGGCGGCGGGGCGCTTCCAATTCTCCTGCGAGAAAGTGTACAGGGTCAGGTAGGAGACACCGATCTCGCCGCAGGCCCGCAGACAGCGGCGCACCGCGTGGCGCCCCGCCCGGTGCCCGGCCACCCGGGGCATCCGGCGCGCGGCGGCCCAACGGCCGTTGCCGTCCATGATCACGGCCAGATGCCGCGGGACTCCCCCGCGGGCGGTGATCCGGTTCTTCAGTTCTTCGCGCGTCGGCGCCGCGGAATCACTCCGCTGCTCGGAAGCCATGATCACACCCCGATCAGATTTCCATTATCTCCGCTTCCTTCAGCTTGGAGATGCGGTCGATCTCCTCGCAGAAGCGGTCGGTCAGCTTCTGGATGGTGTCGCGCGCGGAGTGGACCTGGTCCTCCGGCAGCGAACTGTCCTTCTCGACCCTCTTGATCTTGTCGTTGCACTGCTGGCGGACCTTGCGCACGGAGATCTTGCCGTTCTCGCCGTATTCGCGGGACATCTTCGACATCTCGCGGCGCCGCTCCTCGGTCAGCTCGGGAATCGGCACGCGGATCAGCACGCCGTCGTTGACCGGATTCAAGCCGAGATCCCCGGCGCGGATCGCCTTCTCGATCTCGGAGATGGTGTTGCGGTCGAACGGAGCGACGGTCAGCAGCCGGGGTTCGGGCACGCCGATATTGGCCAGCTGCTTCAAGGGCGTGAGCGAACCGTAATACTCCACCTTGATCCCGTCGAGCATGGCCGGCGAGGCCTTGCCCGTGCGGATCTTGGCGAGAGCGGATCCCAGCCTCTCGACGGCTTCCTGCATCTCCATTTCAGCTTCCTGGATCAACTCGTCAAGCATCTTGCTGCTCCTTTGCGATCCTTGTCCCGAGCCGGTCGCCGCGCAGGACGGCCAGCAGATTCTCCGGGTCGGATATGTCGAAGACCTCGATCGGCACTCCCTGTTCCTCGCAGAGAGCGATCGCGGTCAGGTCCATGACGCCCAATCTGCGGTCGATCACCTCGGCGTAGCTCAGGTGATCGAAGCGCACCGCATCGGGATGCGAATGCGGATCCTGATCATAGACGCCGTCCACCTGTGTGCCCTTCAACAGGGCGTCGGCCTGGATTTCCAGGGCGCGCAGGGCGGCGGCGCTGTCGGTGGTGAAAAAAGGATTGCCCGTGCCGCCGCCGAAGATCAGGACGGTGCCGGACTTGAGCAGGGGCATCGCACCGTCGCGCGAGAACTCCCGGGTCAGGGGATGATACTCGCGCGGGGTCAGGACCACTGCCTTGGTCCCCTCGGCCCGCAGATAATCCCGCAGGACGGCGGCGTTCATCATGGTGGCGAGCATGCCCACATGATCGGCGGTGACCCGGTTGAGAACGTCCAGGTTGGCGGAGCGGGCGCGGAAGAGGTTGCCGGCGCCGACCACGACACCGATCTGGACGCCGTCGTTGACCGCCTTGCCGATGGCCCGGGACAGGGCCGACAGCTTCTCGTGGCCGAACGGACCTTCCGGGTCGGCGAGAGCTTCTCCGCTCAATTTCAGCAATATTCGCGAGTAACGCATTCCGGACAAGGGAACTCCTTTCCCGACGCCGGGGCGATACTGCGCCGCGCCGGCGGTGGGCAGGCGGCAAACATAAAAAAAGCCCGGGCCGGAGCCCGGGCTCGAAGGCTCCTAGGCCCCGATCTGATACCGGGTGAAGCGCCGCACTGACATGTTCTCGCCCAGCTTGCCGATCACGGAGTTGACGTAATCGAGGACGGTCATGTCGGGATCCTTGACGTACTTCTGCTCCAGGAGACAGATCTCACTGTAGAACTTGTCTATCTTACCCTGGACGATCTTGTCAATGATATTGTCCGGCTTGCCCTCTTCCTTCATCTGGCCGCGGTAGATCTCGGCTTCCTTCTCGACCAGCGATCCGTCGATGCCCTCGCGATCGACGCCCATGGGGCTGGCGGCGGCGATGTGCATGGCCACGTCGTGGACGAAGGCCTTGAACTCGTCGGTGCGGGCCACGAAATCGGTCTCGCAGTTGATCTCGATCAGGACGCCGACCTGGCCGCCCGGATGGATATAGCTCTCGACCAGGCCGTTGGCCGTGGCGCGGCCTTCCTTCTTGGCGGCCTTGGCGATGCCCTTCTTGCGCAGGTAGTCGACGGCCAGATCCATGTCGCCGTCGCATTCCTTGAGGGCCTTCTTGCAATCCATCATCCCGGCGTTGGTCTGCCGGCGTAATTCACTGACGGTCTTGGCGGTGATTTCCATGTTCGCCTCCCATGCCGGGCTCGCGGGCCCGGTCTGCTGTCACGTTGCGTGCTTGAAGCCAGATTCCGACGGGCGGAAAAGCCCGTTCCACCGAATGGGCTGAACGGGCTGCACTGATATTATTCGCCGGCCTTGTCGGCCGGTTCGGCCTTCGGCGCGGGAGCAGCCGTCTCGGCGGCCATCTCGACAGTGGCGCCGGCGTCGACGGTGGCGGCCTTCTGGATCTCGACCGGACTGTCCTTGCCCTCGGCGCGGATGGAACGTCCCTCGTTGATGGCGTCGGCGGCGACGCGGGCGTAGAGGGAGATGGCGCGGATGGCGTCGTCGTTGCCCGGGATCGGGAAGGTCACCAGGTCGGGATCGCTGTTGGTGTCGACGATGCCCACGACCGGGATGTTCAGCTTGTTGGCCTCGCGGACCGCTGTCTCCTCTTCGCAGGTGTCGATCACGAAGACCGCGGCGGGCAGCTCGTGCATGGTGCGGATACCGCCGAGGTTCTTCTCCAGCTTCTCGTAGGTGCGGCTCATTTCGAGCTGCTCCTTCTTCGAGAGCTTCTCGACCTTGCCGGTATTGCGCATTTCCTCGATTTGCTCCAGCTTGGCGACGCTCTTGCTGATCGTCTGCCAGTTGGTGAGCATGCCGCCGAGCCAACGCTCGGTCACATAGGGCATGTTGCAGGAAGAGGCGAAGTCGCGGATGGCGACCTTGGCCTGCTTCTTGGTTCCCACGAACAGCACGGAGCCGCCGTTGCGGGACAGATCGAGCAGGAAGCTGCGGGCCTTCTCGAGGGCCTTGAGCGTCTTCTGCAAATCGATGATGTAGATGCCGTTACGCGCGATGAAAATGAAGGGGCGCATCTTGGGGTTCCACTTGCGGGTCTGGTGCCCGAAGTGAACGCCGGCCTCCAGGAGATCCCTGAGTCCGAACTTGGCAGGCATGACTGACTCCTTGCTGTGTGGTTGAAGCTTCCCCGCTCTTCAACGACCGTGAGCGAACGCCTGGGCGCCACCGGCTCCGGTCTCTGAACGGGTGCGTGATAGCGGGCGCTCCGGAGAGCGCCCGAACTTCCGAAAAACTGAGGCGGCCTAGCGCTTGGAGAACTGGAAACGCTTGCGGGCGCCGGGCTGTCCGTACTTCTTGCGCTCGACCATGCGGGAGTCGCGGGTCAGATGACCGGCCTTCCGCAGGGCCTTGCGATACTCTTCGTCTGCCAGGACGAGAGCACGGGCGATGCCGTGGCGCAGCGCGCCCGCCTGCCCACTGATGCCGCCGCCCTTGACGGTGGCCCAGACATCGAAAGCCGTGTCGGCCTCGACGGTGTCCAGGGGCTGACGCACGACCATGATGCGCGCGATGTCGAAGTAATCGTCAGCCGGCTTCTTGTTCACGGTGATCTTGCCGGTTCCGGGGGTCACCCAGACACGAGCCACCGAGGTCTTGCGCCGACCTGTCGCGTAAATTCTCTCTTCCAACCTGGTCTCTCCTCCCCCCGCGGCCGACCATGCTGCGACCCGGGTGCGATTTCAGCTCAGGAAAGCTCGGGCAACTCGACGACCCGCGGATTCTGCGGAGCGTGCGGATGCTCGGCACCGGCGTAGACGCGCAGGTGCTTCAGGGTGTGCCGACCCAGTTTGTTCTTCGGCAGCATACCCTTGACGGCGTTGGTGATCACGAAATCGGGCTTGGCCTTCATCATCGTCTGGATGGGAATCTTCTTCAACCCGCCAAGGTAACCGCTGTACCGCTGGTAGGTCTTCTGCTCCATCTTCAGGCCGGTCAGCTTGACCTTGGCCGCATTCAGCACGATAACGCTGTCACCCATATCCATATGGGGAGTGAAGGTCGGCTTGTGCTTGCCCCGCAGAAGGGTGGCTACATGGGTAGCCAGCCTGCCCAGAGGGACATCTGTAGCGTCGACGATCAGCCAATCCTTGGCCACTTCGCTCTGTTTGATCGAATAGGTTTTCAACTTCTTGCCCCCAGGAAACTTGGGCGATAAGAGCCGCCCCGTCCCGTGAACACCCTTACGGCGCGTAACGAGCCGACTTCCTCCGATCTCATCGATCGCGGCACCCAGCCCGATTCGAATTCATTGGCATTTAGCCTTTTGCACGCCTTTGCACGTGCAAGCAAAGCAATCTAGCAAAGACCCCGGTTCCTGTCAAGGAACCTGTCCCGGGCGCAGAACGGCCAGGGAGTGGGGATAGGGCGGGCGCAGGACGCCCTTCTCGGTGATAAAGGCGGCGATCAGAGCCGCCGGAGTGACGTCAAAAGCCGGATTCCAGGCGCCGACACCGGTTGGAGCAACCGGAATTCCGGCGTATTCGAGTACTTCGGCCGGATTCCGCTGCTCGACGACGATCGCGGATCCGTCGTCCGCCGCGAAGTCGAATGTGGAGAACGGAGCCGCCACGTAGAAGGGCACCCCGTGCTCGCGGGCCATCACCGCCAGCGGATAGGTGCCGATCTTGTTGGCGGTGTCCCCGTTGCCGGCGATCCGGTCGGCGCCGGTGATGACTGCGTCGATTCCCCCCTCGCGCAGCAGGCTGGCGGCGGCTCCCTCGCAGAGCAGAGTGACCGGGATGTCGCGGCAGGCCAGCTCCCATGCCGTCAGCCGGGAGCCCTGCAGCAAGGGGCGTGTCTCGTCGGCGTAGACCCGGGGCCGCTTGCCCGCTTCCGCGGCCGCGAAGACGACCCCCAGGGCTGTGCCATAGCCGCTGGTGGCCAGACCCCCGGCGTTGCAATGGGTCAGGATCGTCGCCCCGTCCGGCAGCAGTTCCGCTCCCGCCGCGCCGATCGAGCGGCAGAGCGCCACGTCCTCGTCATGGATCCGCGCGGCCTCCGCGACCAGGGCCCCTGCCACTGCCGCGACCTGCGCTCCGCCGGCGACCGCCGCCTCGGCCAGGTCCAGTTGGCGGTCCAGGGCCCAGAAGAGGTTGACGGCCGTTGGCCGTGTCGCCGCCAGGACGGCGTGATCAGCACGCAGCCGTTTCAGAGCCGGTCCGGCGGCCATCCCCTGTCGCAGCGAGATGTCCCAGGACAGGGCCATGCCCCAGGCCGCGGCGACACCGATCGCGGGCGCCCCGCGAACGGCCAGGCGCACGATGGCGTCGCAGAGCGCCGGCACGTCGCGGCAAGCCAGAAACTCGAGCCGGCCCGGCAGCAGGGTCTGCTCCAGCAGCACCACGGCGCCGTCCTCCCAGCTCACGACAGGGAAAGGAAAAGGCAGATCACGGGGAACGGAGTTCATCGATCCTCCCGGTGCCCGGGGCCGCGGATCACTTCGCGCAGGGCCCGGCCCAACAGGGCCAGCGGCAATCCCATCACGTTGAAATAGCAGCCCTCGATGCGTCTGACCATCAAGGCCCCGAGGCCCTGGATCCCGTAGGCCCCCGCCTTGTCGGACGGCTCGCCGGAAGCCACGTAGCGGCGCACGGCTTCGGGTTCGAGATCGTGGAAGGTCACATCGGTCTTCTCGTGGCCGATCCAGGCGGGGCGGGCTGCTCCGCCGACCAGGGAAACGGCGGTGATCACGGTATGGGTGTTGCCGGAGAGCCGGCCCAGCATCCGGACCGCGTCGGCCGCGTCCACCGGTTTTTCGAGGATGTCACCGTCGAGCACAACCACGGTATCGGCCCCGAGCACCATCCGCCCCGGATGCGCTTCCGACACCGCGGCGGCCTTGGCCCCGGCCAGCAGACGGGCGTATTGCTCGGGGGCGGAACCGGCGGCCTGGGCGGCGAGATCCGCCTCGGCGCCGATAGCGGGCACGACCTCGTAGGGGATGCCGGCCACGCCCAGCAATTCCGCCCGGCGCGGCGACATCGAAGCCAGGATCAGCACCTCGCCCCGCGGCCAATCCAGAAACGGCGACACCGTCATTTTCCTTCCTCCGGGACGGGAGCTTCGCGCTCCAGGATGACGGTCACCGGACCGTCGTTCACCAGTTCCACCTGCATCGAGGCGCCGAAACGCCCCTCGGCGACGTCCGGCCATTCGCGTCTCAGCGCCTCCCCGAAATCAGCGTAGAGCCGGGCCGCCGGATCCGGTTGCGCCGACCCGACGAAGCTGGGCCGGTTGCCCTTGCGGCAATCCCCGTAGAGTGTGAATTGGGATATCAGGAGAATCCCGCCGCCGGTCTCGCGCAGGGATAGATTGATGCGGCCCTCGTCGTCGTTGAAGATCCGCAGCGCGGGAATCTTGGCGGCCATCCAGGCCAGCTCGCGCACCGAGTCGCCGGGAGCGAAGGCGGCCAGCGCCAGCAGGCCCCGGCCGATCTCGCCGACCGTTTCGCCGTCGATGCGCACCGAGGCCCGGGAAACACGCTGGATGACGCAGCGCACGGCATCCTCCTAGCTGATCTGGTAGCGTTCGACTTTTTCCACGCTGGGAACCTTGCCCACCGCCTTGAGCACCTTCTCCAGGTTGCTCAGGTTGCGGACCTCGACCAGGAAGGAGATCTTCGCCAGCCCGCGATCGGCCGTGAAGTCGCCGCCGCGGATGTTGGCGCCCAGGCTGCTGATGGCGTCGCCGAGATCGGCCAGCATGCCCTTGCGGTCGCTTCCGGTGACGATGACCTTCACCAGGAACGTCTGGTCGGGATCCACATCCCACGTGACCTCGATCAGACGTTCCTTTTCGATGTTGGGGCCGCTGAGATTGGAGCAGCCCACGCGGTGCACCGACACCCCGCGGCCGCGGGTCACCACTCCCACCACCTCGTCGCCGGGAATCGGCTGGCAGCACCGGGCATAGCGCACCATCAGGCTGTCCAGGCCCTGGATGCGCACTCCGCCCACCTTGCGCCGCATGATGTTGGCGTAGATGTCCTTGCCCAGGTTCATCAGGTTGCGGTGGTCCTGACGGGGCTCGGGCGGGCAGGCCTTGTGCAGCACCTTCTGGGCGGTGAGATCGCCGCAGCCCACCGCGGCGAGCATCTTGTCCAACTCGGTATAGCCGAGATGCTGGGCCACCTCCACCAGGTCACGGTCGATCTTCAGATCCAATTTTTCCCGCCGCAGCTCCCGCTCCAGGATCTCGCGGCCGAGGCGGACCGAATCCTCGAACTGGGTCGAGCGGATCCAGCGCCGCACCTGATGCTTGGCCTTGACCGTCTTGACGGTCTCCAGCCAGGAAGTGCTCGGATGGGCGTTCTTGTTGGTCAGGATCTCCACCACGTCGCGGTTCTCGAGCGCGGTGCCGAGGCTGACGATGCGGCCGTTGATCTTGGCCCCGACGCAATGCAGCCCGACCTCCGAATGCACCTCGAAGGCGAAATCCAGAGGGGTCGCGCCCTTGGACAACCGGAAGAGATCGCCGCGGGGGCTGAAGACGAAAACCTCGTCCTCGAAGAAGTCGATCTTCAGGCTCTCCATGAACTCGCGCGGGTCGGTGACATCCTCCTGCCATTCCATGATCTGGCGCAGGGAGGTGACCAGCCCGGCGTAGTCGATGGTGTCGGTGGAGTCGCCGCCCTTGTACTTCCAGTGGGCGGCGATGCCGATCTCGCTGCGCTCGTGCATCTCGCG
>CAZYDJ010000079.1:0-1626 GCA_964646035.1 uncultured Fibrobacteraceae bacterium
GCTTCCTGGGCAACGGCATGGTCATCGACCCCTGGGCCCTGCGCGACGAGATCGTGACCCTCGAGGAAAGGGGCGTCCCGGTTCGCGAGCGGCTCTTCATCTCGTCCAGCGCGCATCTGATCCTGCCCTACCACAAGCGCTTCGACGAGCATTCCGAGTCGCAGCTCAAGCACCGGAGCATCGGCACCACCGGCCGCGGGATCGGCCCCGCCTACATCGACAAGCTGCGCCGGGTCGGGATGCGCATGGGCGATCTGCTGTTGCCCAAAGAGAATCTGGAGCGGAAGGTCATCGAGAAGATCCTGGCCGCCAACGAGGAGCTTTCCGAGTCCGTCGCCGCCGATCCGTTGCCCGCGCCGGCCCTGGCCCAGGAACTGGTCGTGCTGGCCAAGAGCTTCGCGCCGATGATCGTCAGCGGCTACGAATGCCTGTCCGGCATCCGCCGGGGAACCGAGACCGCGCTTTTCGAGGGCGCGCAGGGCACGATGCTCGACATCGATCACGGCTCGTTCCCGTTCGTGACGTCGAGCAACCCCACGATCGGCGGGGCTTTGACCGGCACCGGACTGCCGCCGAAGTGTCTGGGCGACGTGGTGGGCATCTTCAAATCATATTGCACCCGCGTCGGCAACGGCCCTTTCCCGACCGAGATCCTGGCCGAGGACGGCGAGACCCTGCGCGAGCTCGGCGGCGAGTTCGGCGCCACCACCGGCCGGCCGCGTCGCTGCGGCTGGTTCGATCAGGTAGCGGCCCGCTACTCGGTCGAGATCAACGGGATGACCGGCGTTGTCATCACCAAGCTGGACATCCTGGATTCACTGCCCGAGATCAAGGTGGCCACCGCCTACGACATCGACGGCGAGCAGACGCCGCATTTCCAGGTGCGGGCCGATGTGCTGCCCCGGTGCCGTCCGGTCTACAAGACCTTCTCGGGCTGGGAGAAGCCGACAGTCGATTGCCGCACCTTGACCGATCTGCCGGCCAAAGCCCGCCATTACCTCGAGTTCATCGAGCGTGAACTGGGCGTGCTGGTCATCGGGATCTCGGTGGGACAGCATCGCGACCAGGTTATCTGGACGCCGACCGGCGTTTCGTCCTGACCGGATTTTGACACCCGCACGGAGGGCTTGTATATTCCGGCCTTGCCGGCCTTGCGCCGGCGACCGCTTCGGGTGGGCCGCTAGCTCATCAGGTAGAGCATCTCCCTTTTAAGGAGATGGTGCCAGGTTCGAGTCCTGGGCGGCCTACCAACAAAGACAAGGGGTTACGGCGATCGGCCGTGGCCCCTGTTTTTGTTGGTGCTACGCTCGGGGCAACGCCCGGGCACCGCCTGGTCCGCCCCGCTATGATCGCGGGCGAATGTCCGCCTCTTGCCGTGGACCGCGGACGTGATTTTCGTGTGGGTTCACGGGTCCGGTTCCGGTGGGACTTCTCGAGAGTTGCAGGGGGGGAGCGATGATTGAGCTGAAGAAAAGGACAGGCGAGACGCAGAAGTTCGATCTGAATAAGCTGGAGAAATCGATCCGGGCGGCGGGAGTGGATCAGCCCACATCCCACGAGATCGCTTCGCGTATCAAGCCGAAGGAAGGTTGGTCCACGCAGGAAGTCCGGTCACAGGTGGTCAAC
>CAZYDJ010000079.1:1636-11748 GCA_964646035.1 uncultured Fibrobacteraceae bacterium
ATTGCAGCGAAAAGATCCGGAAGCCGCCGAACGTTATGAACTGCACAAGCGCGAACAAAAGCCCCAGAAGAAGTAGGGCCTGCACACAGGCTCCGGTTGATTGATTCCGCCGGTCGGACCCGCCGACAGCCTTTTCGACCCAGGCTGCCGGTCGGCAAATAAGAAGGGACCCGCATCGAGCGGGTCCCTTTTGCGTTGGCGGGTCGTTGCGGACAGAATCCGCAGACAGCCTACTTGTACGTCTTGGTCCACAGCTTGTCGAAGTCTTCGATGGTCTTCTCGAAGAGGTCGAGCATCGTCAGGATCGGCTGCGGGGTCTCGAGATCGACGCCGGCGTTCTTCAGGATCGTCAGCGGCTTGTCGGAGGAACCGGCGCTCAACATCTGGTCGATGTAGCGGTCGGCTGCCTTCTGGCCCTCGTCCTCGATCAGCTGGGCCATCGAGATGCCGCTGGTCAGGCCGGTGGCGTAGCTGAAGACGTAGAAGTTGTAGAAGAAGTGGGGAATGAAGGCCCACTCCACGCAGTCGTCCGGGCCCATCTCGAAGTCGGGACCGTAGTACTTCGTGATCAACTCGGCGTAGAGCTTGTTCAGGAAATCGGCGGTCAGGGTGTTGCCCTCTTCCGCATACTCGTGGAAGCGCAGCTCGAACTCGGCGAAGAGCGTCTGCCGGAAAATGGTCTGGCGGATGTTCTCGAGCCGCTTGTTCAGCAGCAGCAGCTTCTGCTCGGGATCCTTCTCCTTGTTCAGCAGATGGTTCAGCAGCAGCTCCTCGTTGCAGGTCGAGGCGATCTCGGCCAGGAACGTGGTGTAGTCCGCGTAGATCATCGGCTGCGTAACGGCGGAGAAGTGCGAGTGCAGCGAGTGGCCGAACTCGTGCGCGGTGGTGAAGACCGCGTCGAGGCTGTCGTCGAAGTTGTGCAGGATGTACGGGTGCACGTCCTTGGCGACGATGCCCATGCTGTAGGCGCCGGTGCGCTTGTTCGCGTTGGGATAGATGTCGATCCAGCCGTTGGCGGGGTCGGTGCCCTCGGCCAGCTTGGCCAGGTACTTCTCGCCCATGGGCTTGATGGCCTCGAGGATCATCTCGCGGCCTTCGGCGTAGCTGTAGTCGCGCTCGATGCCTTCGAGCATCGGGTTGTACAGGTTGGGGAAGGTCACCGGACCGTCCAGGCCCATCACCTTGCGGCGCAGGGTGATGTACTTGTGCAGGGTGCGGCCCAGGTTCTCGTCGATGGTGTCGACGAGCATCCGGTAGGTGGCCGGCGAGATGTTGTCGGGCTCGAGCGAGGCGGCGAGGCAGCTTTCGTAGCCGCGGGCGTCCTTGGTCAGCAGATGCGACTTGACCACGCCGTCGAGGCAGGCGGCCAGGGTGTTCTCGTACCCGCGGAACGTGGTGAAGAAGGCGTCGGCGGCCTGCTTGCGCACGTTGTACGAGTTCGACGAGCGGTACATCGGGAAGCTGGCCAAAGTCAGGGGAACCCGGCTGCCGTCCTCGACCACGATCTCGGGGAATTCGATCTCGATGTCGCGCAGCTTGCTCGAAACATCACCCGGAACCCCGCGCACGTTGCCGGTCAACGCCAGGATGCGCTCCTCGGCGGGGGAGAGGGTGTGGGCCTTCTGACGCATCATGTCCTGGATGTAGTAGTCGTAGACCTTCAGACCTTCGTGCTCGGCCAGGAAGCCGGCGACGACGCTCTCGTCCAGGCCGAGGATCTCGGGCTCGATGAAAGAGCTGGTCTTGCTGAAGTCGGTGCCCAGGAAGGACAGCTTGCCCTGCAGCGCCTGGTTCTCGGCGTTGTCCAGCTCGACGTTCAGGTTGCAGTTGGCGTAGGCGTAGAGCTTGTACAGGATCTCCAGCAGTTCTCCGCGCTTCTCGAGGCAGTCGAAGAGCACGTCGGCCGATTCGCCCAAGCGTCCTTCGAACTCGCCGATCTGGGGGATGGCCTCGGACAGGGCGGCCCGATCGGCTTCCCATGCATCGACATCGGGGTAGATGTGGGTGGGATCCCACTGGACGTCCGCCGCGACTTCCGAGCGAGGAGTCAGGGGCGTGGGGTGATCTGCGGCCTGGATTGAGGGAGCGGCGAGTAGAACGGTGAAAACGATGGCCAGGCAGACCAACGAGGATGCTCTCAAGCGAGCCGTCCAGTACATCGGTAACCTCCTGCTTGGGGTAAAATCAGCGAAAAAGCCCGGCCGCCGGGGCGGCCGGGCCGGGCATGTGGGCAGAGTCTAGCGGACTGGGCGTCCGAATTTATCCGTGGCTTTCAACTGGTGGATAGTCACATCGGGCAGCGGCACATCCAGGAACTCCCATTCGACGCCGTCCCAGTGGATCAGCACGCCGTCGTAGCCGCAGACGTAGATGTTGTCCGTGGCCAAGGCCAGCACGCCGGAGAAGATCAGGTCGGCGGGCAGGTCACGGGCGTCGAAGATGGTCTCGTTCACCGTCGTATCCGCGCTCATATGCGAGACCAGGCCCCAGCGGGTGCTGAAGTAGAGATCCTGACCGTCGGGTGTGAGCGATATGTCGGTGATCGGCGAGGGAAAGGAAGCCGGGGTGGCTGTCTCGGCCCAAGTCTTCATTTCCTGGACTTCGTCGTAGGTCAGCTGGAACAGGCGCCCCACTTCGTTGGCGAAGTAGTTGCCGCTCAACTCGGAGCTGCTCAGGCTGGCGGTGATCCAGGAGTTGGAATCGTCCTCGATGGGTCCCTTGCGCCAGTAGTTGTTGGAGTCGGGGAAATCCTCCATCATGATGATCGCGTCACTGCCGCCGATGCCGTACTCGGTGATCGTGGTCAGCGACACGATGTCCTCGTCGCGCAGCAGGGTGTCCTGCTGGGAATACCAGTGGACGCGGTTGGAGGTGTCGGCCCATTGCCCGGAATCCAGACGCAGGGCGACGCCGGCATGGCCGACGGCGAAGATGTCTCCGTAGGGCCCGCGGCCGATATCGAAGATGCTTTCCTCGACGCCGGTGTCCATGGCCGACCAGCTCGAACCGTCGAAGTGCAGAACAGTGCCCTCGGCGCCGGCGACATAGAGATTGTCAGCCGCTTCGCCCCAGATGGAGGTGAGGGTCGTCTGTTCGACTTCCTGCAGCGTCCAGACGTCGCCGTCGAAATGCAGCAGCACTCCGGGCCTGCCGACGATCCAGATGTTGTCCGGCGAATCGGACCACATGTCGAAGAGCCAGACCGCTCCCAGGGGGTCCTGATATTCAGGGGGGACGGGGGCGGATGCTTCGTCATCGCTGCATCCGGTCATGGCGAAAAGGGCAATCCCGAGCAGCATCAAAGCGGCGATCGCTCGCAGCCTGACGTTCACATCAGGATGCCCGCAAGAGGTGAGCATTCCCATTTTCATTGCGATTGGATCCCTCACTGATATGCTGGGGTTGATGAAACTAAGGTGTGCCGCAGCCCCCGGGAACGACAAATTCCATGCTTTCAGGGTTTGCTGCCACACGAACCTTGAACCTCATAAATATTATGTATTTCAAAGCGGAAAGTCCACAACGGACTTGCCGCAACGGCCGGTTGTGATGAAATTTGGTTAATCGCGTCCGTTCCGGCCGCGAGCGGCCCTAACCATTCGACTGGAGACCTTGAAGATATGTCTCAAGAATTCAACGAGCGGATCGCCGCAATAGACCCGGAACTCGATATCTTCGCCGAGATCGATCGCATGCGGAGCGAGATGAACGCGGTCATCCTGGCCCATTTCTACCAGGAGCCCGACATCCAGGATCTCGCCGATTTCGTCGGCGACAGCCTCGCTCTCAGCCAGCAGGCCGCAAGCACCGATGCGGACGTGATCGTATTCGCCGGCGTGCACTTCATGGCCGAGACCGCGAAGATCCTCTGCCCCGAACGGCAGGTCCTGCTGCCGGATCTCGCGGCCGGCTGCAGCCTGGCCGACGGCTGCCCGCCCGCCGAATTCGCCGCCTTCATCGCCGAGCATCCCGGCCACAAGGTGATCAGCTATATCAATTGCTCGGCCGAGACCAAGGCCATGAGCGATGTCATCTGCACCTCCAGCAACGCGGCGCGGATCGTGGCGTCGTTCCCGCCCGACCAGCCGCTGATCATGGCCCCCGACCGGCATCTGGGCGCCTGGGTCGCCAGGACCATGGGGCGCGACCTGGTGCTCTGGCCGGGCAGTTGCGAGGTTCACGAGCAGTTCAACGAGAAGAAGCTGGTGGAATTGAAAATCGCGCATCCCGACGCGATGGTCACAGCCCATCCCGAATGCACCGAGAGGCTGCTGCAGCACGCCGATCACATCGGGTCCACGAGCGCGATCCTGAAGTATGCCCGCGAAACCGACGCCGACGAGATCATCGTCCTGACCGAACCGGGCATCCTCCACCAGCTACAGAAGGACAATCCCGGCAAGACCTTCCACCAGGTGCCGGGAATGGATGAATCCTGCAGTTGCAACGAGTGTCCCTACATGAAGATGAACACGCCGGAGAAGCTCTATCTCTGCATGCGCGACCGCACGCCGGAAGTGGTTATCGACCCCGAGTTGGGGCGCAAGGCGCTGGTCCCGATCAAGCGTATGCTCGATCTGAGTTGATCCGGTCACCGGCAGGCCGGTAGAAAACAGGGCGGAAGGCTTCAGCCTTCCGCCCCTGCACGATTCCCATCCCGCCTGATTATCAGCGAACCAGGGAAAGCGAGATCCGTTTGCGCTCCTGGTCGAATTCCAGCACGCGGACGTTGATTTCCTGGCCTTCATGCAGAACGTCGCCGGGGTGTTCGATCCGCACATCGGATATCTCCGAGATGTGGATCAGTCCCTGGATCCCCGGCTCCAATTCGACGAAGGCGCCGAAATCGGCCAGACCGGTGACCTTGCCGGTTGTCTCGATGCCGGCGGCGTAACGGTTCGGAGCCTTGCTCCAGGGATCGGTGGCCAGCGCCCGCAGCGAGAGGCTGACCCGCTCGTTGCGCCCCTGCCCGAGATTCTGGACGTCCACGACCTTGACCTTGACTTCCTGGTCGGGGGCCAGGACGTCTCCGGGGTGCTGCACCCGCTCGAAGGAGATCTCCGACACGTGCACCAAGCCTTCCACGCCGCCGATATCGACGAAGGCGCCGAAAGGCATGATGCGGGTGACGACGCCGTCGTAGACATCCCCGGGAGCCAGGGTGCGCCGCGTCTCGACAGCCCGGCGTTCGCGATCCTCTTTCAGCAGGGCGCGCCGGGACACGACCAGACGGCGGCCGCCTTCGGAAAATTCGATGACCCGGAATTCGAGAGAGCGGCCGACATAGGGCTGGGGATCCTCGACGTAGCGGTCGTCGATCTGGGAGATGGGGCAGAACGCCCGGTGGCCGCCGATATCCACAACGAACCCGCCCTTGTTGGTCTCGCGGACAGTGCCGTTGAGGGGCATTCCGCTCTCGAGCGCCTCTTCGATCATCGTCGTGTCGCGCCCCTGGACCTTATGGCTGATGGTGAGCCGGCGGTCGGTTCCGTCGCCGGTCACGTACGCTGTGATCTCGTCGCCGACTTCGTGGGTGAAATTGCCTTCGGCGTCCTTCAACTCGTTGGTTTCGATGGGCAGCTCGCTGCGGCCGCCGAAATCGACGAACGCCAGCTCACCCTCGAGCTGGACAATCTTGCCCGTGACCTGGTCTCCGGACTCCGGCTCGGGCGTTTCGGCGGATTGCTCCTGCTCCGCCAGCATTCGGGCGAATTCATTGTCTTTCTCCGGATCCGGAGCGCTCCACTTGTCGTCCTGGACATCACGGGTCTCAGTCATTGTCCTGTTCCTCTCGATTCCAATGGCTTCAGACATAAACAATCAAGGTCACCGCGCACCTACGGGGACCGTTGAATACTATACCACATCCGGTCCGGCCGGCGACAAGGTTTGTGATAGCCAAGGGAGGCCGCAACCGGGGTCCCGGCCGACGGCGGAATGTTCAGCATCGACAATGGATTACCGCGTTTTCGAATCAGCGGATCAGCACGAATTTGCCGATCTGATGTTCGAAACGGGAGTCGTCGGCATCCACCGAGAAGAGGTAGACGCCGCTGACGACCTGCTGTCCGTTGCGTGACGTCAGGTTCCAGGTCACCTCTCCGTAACCGTCGGTGCCGTCGTGATTAATCTCTTGGACGAGATCTCCGTCGATGGTGAAGATCTTGATCTTGTTGTGCGCCCGGGGCAGATTGGCGAAGCGCACCCGCGTTCCGGTCGGGTCGGAGGAACTGGGTTGCATCTCCTGGAATTCCGCCAACGATTCGCGTGTAGCCGGATTCGGGTAGACGTAGACCAGGTCCTCATCGCCGTTGTAATCATCCGGATTCTTGGCCACCGATCCGGGGACGGCGTTGCCGAAGGAACTCGAAGGATGTCCCACCAGGCCCGGTCCCACGACCTGGAGCCCCTCCTCGGAATAACGTTGCTCCGCGTCGGTAGCGGTGACCGAGTAGAAGTAGACGAAGCCGTTGTGGACGTCGTGATCCACGTATTCGTAGAATTTTACCGAGTCCTTGGCCGCCACGCCGCTCTCCAGGTTGACCGGGCGGTAGGTAGTCATGTAGAAGGTGTCCAGGGCTGTAGGATAGCCGGTCCATGGCTCCAGGATCTCGGCTTCGGGCTGCAGCACGCCTTGCGTGTCGTAGATGCCGGACAAGTGCTCGGTCACGCAATCGCTTCCGGCCACGTATTCGGCCATGGCCTCCTTCAGCCCGATGAAGGACGGGTCATGCAGCACCCTCGGCTCGTAGGCGACCGTATCCAGGCCGGTGTTGCGGCCAAGGGGCAGGGTGTCGGCCACGACGGTGCCGAGGTAAAGGGTTCGTTCCTTGATGAACTCGCTGACCTTGTCGAACTCGGCGATCATCTGCCACGAGTCGGCCATCGGGCCGTTTTCGAGCGATGTCCCGGGCGGCCGGCTCCAGTGGTCGGACCTCCAGATGCGGTACGACTCGAAATCGTTGTTGTGAAAGCGGCTGTCTTCGCTGTGTTCGCTCTTGTCGTTCCAGAACACGTGCACCGTGCCGTTGGTAGGCCAGAAGCGCATCCCCGGGGGATCGGGCGGCATGTCCAGCAGATACCTGATCGGAGTCTCCTTGCCGTTGATCCCGGTGATGCCGGCCATCTCGGCTTGTGAAATTTCCATGCTGTCGGTGCTCTTGTAATTGACGCTCGGGTAGTTGCCGCCCCTGATACGGAGCGGCTCTATACAGTTGTCCAGATTGACGTAGATGCAGTAATCCTGCCGCTCCCAGTCCCAGAACAAATCCTTCTTGGAAAACGGCTTGAAGGTGGGGAAACTGCAGTGCATGTCCATGGCCCAGGGGTTTGTGTAGTAGAGCCTGTTCTCTCCGTTTTCGAAGAGGTCGAAATCACCCAGGCAGACTTTTGATTCACGCCCCTGTATTCCGGACCAGGGCCTGGGAGAACGGTCGAAGTAGCCGCCGTACCAGGTGCGGGCGGCGCTGGCGCAGCTCGTGAGCATGTCTTCGAAACCGTCGCCGATGACCAGCGCATAGACGATGTTGATGCTCTGACCCGACTCCAACTTTGAAAAGGGGCCGCTGCTGATCAGGAAGCGGTGGTCGTTGACTTCGTTCGGGCTGCTGTTCTTGTCGAAATGGTATGTACTCATCAGGCCGTATCGCTCGCCGTCGTTGGTCGGATCCCCGCCCTGGATGAAGGACTGGTATCCCGAGAAACGGTTGTACGACACCACGCCGGGATAGTAGGGCAATTCTTCATGGACGATGCTGCTGGTGTGGTCGATCATGCAGACGCCGAAGTAGCCCGGCAGGGGATTTTTCTCGGCCGCGTCGTACATATAGCCCACGTGCGTCGGCAGGAACATCCCGTCGCTGCAGCGCGTCATGCCCTTGTAGAATCCGGCCATGTCGTCGGAGCCGATGTTGGATCCGGAGCGGGGACCGATGTCGCAATCGACGAACATCCCCACGTACATGTCCTTAATCGTTTCGGCCCCGATATTGGTGATCGTGTAGTCGAGGATGACGAAGTTCTGGACGTTCTCCTGGCTCCAGCTGTAGGAGTTCTGGATCACGGCGATGTTCAACGGCTGGTGGTCGGTGTAGATCTCCTGCGCCAGCAGGGTGTTGTCGGTCATCACGCAGGTCATCATCTGCTCGCCGGCCTGGCCGAAGTCCTCATCTATCTGACCGTCTTCGTCGTTGTCCTTGCCGTCCAGGATCTCCTCGTCCTCGCTGCCGTCGCCGTCGTCGTCGAAGCCGGGGTCGGGGAAGCGGCGGCCGTTAATGCTCGCCGACTCCCGCGGGCGGACAACCCGGCATTCCCGAGCCTCGTAGATCGTGTTCTCGACTTCAGGCTCGGGACGCAGTTCCTGATCGAACTGTCCGGTGGAGACGCGGGGCTCGCCGCCCAATATGCCGCCGACCCACAGGCCCGCTGCCCAAAGGTATTCGTCGCCTGATCCGCCCGGCCATTGGCCTGAAGGGGCGTCCGCGTAGGTGCTTACGGCGTTGAACTTGGATCCGATGAGTCCGAAGTTGGTGATGTTGACGTGCAGCTGGCCGACGTTCATCACATATGAACCGTCGATCACGTGGATGCCGTCGGGCGAGGGCTGGCATTCGATCGGAAGTTCGCCGGGGGGCATGCCGAAGGAAACGGAGGACGAGAGGGTCAGGCTCAAAGCGGTGAGACCGGCGAAAACGAACCAACGAACGAGTGGTGGCATTCGCCAAAACCTCCAAATTATTTTTGCTTGGCTATTTAAAGTAGCGAAATGGAATCATAAACGCAATTGCCTCGGCGCTGATTTCATGCCTATACAATCGGCCAACAGTTTGTCCCGGCGGTTAATTACGGATTTTCCGGCCTGATGTTCGAAATGGAAGACGACGAGTGGGCTATTTTTTGGGACAGCGGATATCCTGGGGTGAAAAAAGGCCCCATCCCGTCGGGATGGGGCCTGAAGCCGGTATTGGCCTGGTCTATTGGCCGTAGAACGACTTGATCGTTCCCCAGGTGGTGGTCTGCTCGGGCAGCGGATCGCAGGGCAGGCCGGGGAATACGCCGGTCAACTCGCCCCAGCAGGACAGCTGGGCGTGTTTGTCGACCAGGGCCAGGTTCGGCACCTCGATGTCGGCGGGTGCGAAGGGGGAGTAGAAGACGGCTGTCATCACGCCGGTGTTGCCGGGTTCGCAGCCCGTGTCTTCATAGTACTCGAACTTGAAAAGGGGCTCTTCGATGTCGAGGCTGGGGTCGC
Source organism: uncultured Fibrobacteraceae bacterium (assembly GCA_964646035.1). GTDB lineage: Bacteria > Krumholzibacteriota > Krumholzibacteriia > LZORAL124-64-63 > LZORAL124-64-63 > CAYLMM01. Next base: position 10,884 of record CAZYDJ010000079.1, read on the forward strand.
CGTCGCATTCGATCATCATCATATAATCGACCGTGCAGGGTTCCGGTTCTCCGTCGGAATATCCGGCGGGGTCAACCCAGAAGAAAGCGGATTCCAGTTCATCGCAGGTGCAGCGCCCTCCGGCCCCGGGAACCAGGTTGACGTGGCTGACCCCGTAGGGGGAGTCGGTGTCCCAGACGATGGTCATGGTGTATTTCCAGGCTGCAGGCGACGAGAGATCGTCTCCGACCCATTCCGCCTCGCTCACGCCCGTGATCGTGCATTGGGCCAAGGCCGTCCCCGCCAAGGGCAGCGCCAGAATAAATGACAGGAATATCGCGGTGGTTTTGAGCCGGTACATGATTTGGCCTCCTATAGCGCCGGCTTCAAGGCCGGTCCCAAACACATCAGTTGCCGGGCGGGCAGGGCAACATATGGTGTTGGCGAGATTTAAAGTCATTTTTTATGATATCATGCAAATCGATTGTACGCAACAGAAAAATACTACAATGATCCTGTATCTTTCCTGAAGGTGGATTCATCAATTTATATCAGATCCTCAATGTATTTTCTATAAAAAATCTTTCCAATTAAGGCAGATCATGCTGTATGATAAATGATGAGTTCACTATGGAACTGCTCGGAAAACTTTCGGAATCGATTCCGGGTGTGTGTTTCCTGTCCCCAATCTTGCGGAGGACCTCCCATGAAGAAATTGCTTACGTTCGTCCTGGCGGCCGCGGTCGTCGCCGCCGTCGCTCCGGCTGCTTTCGCGCAGGTCCCCTGCCTGTTCTTCTCCGAGTACGGCGAGGGCAGCAGCTACAACAAGTTCATCGAGATCTACAACAACACCGGCGCGGATATCGACATGAGCCGGGTCGAGCTC
>CAZYDJ010000080.1:0-11601 GCA_964646035.1 uncultured Fibrobacteraceae bacterium
GCCGGATCTTGTTTTTCGCTTTCCCCGAGACTACAAAGTTCAGCCAATCGCGGGACCGGGACCGGGCCGCAGCTTCGCGCCCGCCTCGCGGCCGCGCGTAATCGAACCCGGGACGCCTGGCTCGAGTGGGGGCGGGCGCTGGCCGAACGTATCGGCGACGATTCCCGGCTGACCGCGGCCGAAACCGATTTCCTGACGGCGATCGCCAAGGCCGCCAAGGCTAGGACACAACGGGCGCGATTCGGAATCGGCTGCGACGCGTTGGGCAAGTGGATGGCGGGTTCCCCGCATCGCGGCATAATGCTGGACTGGTGCCTGACCCGGGATCTGGAGAGTTTGGCCGGCCCGCTGCACGCCGCGGTCAGCAGTCCTTTGCCGGCGATAGTCCGTTCAGAGGCGGGGACGGCCAACGGTGAAGTGCGCCGTCTGGCCATTTGCGGCTTGAGCCTGGCTCTGGGCGACGGCCGGGGCCAGATCGCGGCCACGGCCGGCTTCGCCATTGCGGATCTGGACGAGCGGCAAAGATTATTGCTGACCCATCCGTTGCCTGCCGCTGTCCCGGTCGTGGCTGAACTCGAATCCGCGGGACTCGAACCGGCGCTGATCCTGGCGGTGGCCCGGCGCGAATCGCTTTTCGATCCCGGGGTCCGGTCCCGGGCCGGCGCCCTGGGTCTGATGCAGATCATGCCTTTCCATTACGAGGATCGCGGTTTCAGCGCCGGCGTTCCGCTCTGGCGGCGTCCCGTGGAGTCCCTGCGCAAGGGCGCTGCGCTGCTGTTGGAGAACGCCGAACGTTTCGATCTTGATCCGTACCGCACCCTGGCAGGATATAACGCCGGCCCCACCGCCGCCCGGCGCTGGGCGAAGGAAATCGGTCCCGAGGCGGACAGCTCCCATTTCCTGGCTTGGGCCGGATATTCGGAGACCCGCAGGTACATGGAACAGGTTTTGATTGACCGGACCATCTATGATTGGATACTTAATGGCTGGCCTGAGGCCGATTGACCGTCTTGACCGGCCTCGCTATCAGCGACCGCAACCGAACGGGAATCGTGAAGACAGAAATGAAGTCCGCCCAAACCCGGTCTACCCGTCAGCGCGAGCTTTCCTGGCGCGAGAGCGTCGAATGGGGCCGCAAGGGTTTTCACGTCTGCTCGAGCGTTCTGGCCGTCTGGGCCTATCTCGTCGACGACCCCCTGGCTACGGTAGGCTTGGTATTGGCCGCCTTGCTGGTCATCGCCGTGGATCTGGCCCGTCTCTCGTTGAGGCGCTGGGCCCTGTGGGCGTATCGGACCTTTCCTCTTATATTCCGGCGGGAAGAACGTTACCGGCTGTCCGGCGCCTCGGTCATGATGATCGGCGCCGCGGCGACATCGTTCCTCTTTCCGGCTGGACCCGCCGCGGCCGGCATTCTCTGCCTGGCCTGGGGGGATTCCGCCGCCGCCGTAGTCGGGCAGGCCTTCTCCCGCACCCGGCGCCAGCTCGGCCTGGAGGAGGCGAAGGGCCCCCGGGCGCCGGTGGTCAGCCGTCGCGGCAAGAAGACCATCGCCGGTTCGCTGGCCTGCTTCATCGTCTCGGCCCTGATGATCATCCTGACGATGGGGCCACGGCCCGAACTCTTTCTCACCGGCGGGCTGACCGCCGCCGCGATGGAACGCTGGACGCCCGGTCGTTGGGACAACCTGACCATTCCGCCGGTGACCGCGGGCGTCATCCAGATCTTTCTGACCTGGGTCTGCTGAGCGGGCCCCGCCAAGGATTCCACACATGGGTATAATGCAACTGCTCGAGAAGCTTTTCGGGGGCAAGTCCGCCCGCGACTACAAGGACCTGAGCCCGATCCTGGAACAGGTGAAGGAAGTCCGCGGCCAATACGCCGAACTCGACGACGACGCCCTGCGCGCCAAGACCGACGAGTTCCGTGAGCGCTACAGCCGGGGCGAGTCGCTCGACGACATGCTGCCCGAAGCTTTCGGAGTGGCGTGGGATGCCTGCCGCCGCCTGGCCGAGCGCAAGGCCTCCTGGCCGGTATGGGAGCGCGAACAGGTCTGGGACATGGTTCCCTACGACGTGCAGATCATGGGCGCGATCGTGCTGCACCAGGGCAAGATCGCCGAGATGGCCACCGGCGAGGGCAAGACCCTGGTGGCAGTGATGCCGCTGTACCTCAACGCGATTTCCGGACTCGGCGCGCATCTCGTGACTGTGAACGACTATCTCGCCCGGCGCGACGCCGAGTGGATGGGCGGCGTGTTGAAGTTCCTCGGTCTGAGCGTCAGCTATATCATCACCAACATGAATCCTGACGAGCGGCGCGTGGCTTACGGCAGCGACGTCACCTACGGCACCAACAACGAGTTCGGTTTCGACTACCTGCGCGACAACATGTCGATCCACAGGGAGCAGCTGGTCCAGCGCGAGTTCAACTTCGGCATCGTCGACGAGGTGGACTCGGTGCTGATCGACGAGGCGCGGACGCCGCTGATCATCTCCGGCGCCGTCTCCAAGTCCACGCATCGTTTCGAGGAGCTGAAGCCGAAGGTCGAGAAGGTGGTGCGCCAGCACTCCCGCATCATCAACGACTGGCTCACGCAGGTGGAGAAGGCGATCAATCCCAACGATCTCGACGGGGATATCGAGATCGAGGACGAGATAGCGGTAATGCTGCTGCGGATCAGCCGCGGCGCTCCCAAGAACAAGCGCTTCCGCCGCCTGGTCCAGGTGCCCGGCGTGATGGAGACGATCCAGCGCACCGAGGCCGCCTTCATGCGCGACAAGGCGATGTGGGAGGCCGACGAGGAACTGCTTTTCGTCGTCGAGGAGAAGAACAATTCCGCCGACTTCACCGAGAAGGGCCGCGAACTGCTCGCCAGCGACGATCCCGATTTCTTCGTGTTGCCCGATCTCGCCGTTTCGGTGGGCGACATCCAGAAGAACCAGGACATCGACGGGGAGCAACGCGCCAAGCTCATCGAGGCGGCCGAGCGGGAATACGCCCTGAAGAACGAGCAGATCAGCAACGTCGAGCAGTTGTTGCGGGCCTATACGCTTTACCAGAAGGACGACGAGTACATCATCCAGGAAGGGAAGATCGTCATCGTCGACGAGTTCACCGGTCGTCCGATGGTCGGTCGTCGATTCAGCGAGGGCCTGCACCAGGCTCTCGAGGCCAAGGAAGGGGTCAAGGTCGAGCGCGAGACCCAGACCCTGGCCACGGTCACGCTGCAGAACTTCTTCCGCATGTACAAGAAGCTGGCCGGGATGACCGGCACCGCGGCGACGGAGGAGGGGGAGTTCGGCGAGATCTACAATCTGGATGTCGTGGTCATCCCCACCAACGAGCCGGTGCGCCGTGACGACCAGGACGACGTCATCTTCCGGACCAAGAAGGAGAAGTACAACGCGATCGTCGATCACGTCGAGTATCTGCATGGGCTGGGCCTGCCGGTGCTGGTCGGTACGACCACGGTCGAGGTCAGCGAATTGCTGAGCCGGCTGCTGGGCCGGCGGGGAATCAACCACAACGTGCTCAACGCCAAGCATCACAAGCAGGAGGCCGAGATCGTGGCCGGGGCCGGGCGGCGCGGCGCGGTGACCATCGCCACGAACATGGCCGGGCGCGGAACCGACATCAAGATCAACCTCAATGAGCTGATGGGCGCGGCGGAGGGCGAAAAGATCGACAAGGCCGCGGCGGTGCTGGACGAAGTGCCGGCCGGCCTGCAGATCATCGGCACCGAGCGTCACGACAGCCGGCGCATCGATCGCCAGTTGCGCGGCCGCGCCGGGCGCCAGGGCGACCCCGGCACCTCGATATTCTTCCTTTCGCTCGAAGACGACCTGATGCGGCTCTTCAACTCCGATCGTTTGATCAAGGTGATGGACCGGATGAACGTGCCGGAAGGCGAGGTCATCACCCACCCGATGGTCACCAAGGCGATCGAGAAGGCGGCGCAGAGGGTGGAGGCCCAGCATTTCGAGATCCGCAAGCACCTGCTCGACTACGACAACGTGGTCAATCGCCAGCGCGAGGTGGTCTACTCGCAGCGGCGTGAAATCCTGCTCGAGGATGATCTCTCGCTGTTGATGCGCGAGCATATCCAGGCGGCGATGGAGACCCTGGTCGCGGGTCATATCGACCAAGACCAGGCCAACGACTTCTGGGATTTCGACGGCCTGGCCCGCGAGTACCAGGCTCTGGTGCTGGCGCCGCTGCCGGTGCCGGACGACGAGCGGTTGACCATCGGGCATCAGGCCCTGATCGAACGCCTGGAGCAGGAGGCCTTGGCCCGCTACGAGGCCAAGGAGGAACGGATCACTCCGGCGATGGCCCGTCAGCTCGAGCGCTTCGTCATGCTGCAGGTCATCGACGACTACTGGAAGGATCATCTGAACCAGCTGGTGCTGCTGCGCAGCGGCATCGGGCTGCGGTCCTACGGGCAGCGTGATCCGCTGGTCGAATCCAAGGCCGAGTCGTTCCATATGTTCGAGACCCTGATGGAGAGCATCGAACGCGATTCCGTGCGTTTGTTCTTCCGGGCCGAACTGGCCGCGACGCCCCGGCCCGCGGCTCCCGCGCCGGAGAAGATACAGGCCCGTCACGACAGCGTCGGCTACCTGGACGGAGCCGGCGAGCAGCCGTCGGCTCCCGGTGTCGCCCCGCCGCCGCCGCCGGGGGCCGATCGTCCCCTGACCCGCGACGAGCCCAAGGTGGGACGTAACGATCCCTGCCCCTGCGGCAGCGGTCGCAAGTACAAGAAATGCTGTGGCAGATGAGATCCGTTCTCATCGCCACCGGGCCGTTCTGACCGGTATTGTCGGAATTCGATTTCCTGCTTTCGGCGCGGCCGACTTGCCGCGCACCGTGCTCTGTGTTAGCGTTCGCGCCCCGCAACCAGGAGTGGCATGATTTGGCGAACACGCACGAAAAGTACCGGGATACGATCTTCGAGATGTTGGACGATGCCTTGTCGGACGCGTTGTCGATCAACGTGCTGGACGAGGGCTGCGGCAGCGGTCTGCGGCTTTTCGACGACTCGGAGCGGATTCGGATGACACCCGACGCCTGCGGCTATCTGCTGGAGCTTTGCCGCCGGCGTGAGATCAGCCGGCAGCAGATGGAGCTGGTCATCCACTACGCCGCGGTCATGTTGCCGCCTCCCTTGGACCGGGATGATCTTGCGGAATTGGTGGATAGCTTCATCTTTTCATTTTCCGACCGCGTTTCCGCCACCCGGATCCCCGACCGGGGACGGGCGGTCAATTGATTCGCTAATGAGCCCCGTCGACAGCGGAGGCGTCCTGCGGGGCGATTCCGTCGTTCGCGCGGGGGGAGAGACCAAATGAAACGACTGCTCATAGTCGAGAGTCCCGCCAAGGCCCGCACGATCCAGAAGTATCTCGGTTCGCGATATACGGTCAAGGCGTCGGTCGGCCACGTGATCGACCTGCCCAAGACCAAGCTCGGCGTGGACGTCGAGAACGGATTCGAGCCCGAGTACACGGTAATCCGCGGCAAGAAGAAGGTGCTCACCGAGCTGATGTCCGCCGCCAAGAAGAGCGACGAGATCCTGCTCGCGACGGACCTTGACCGCGAGGGTGAGATGATCGCCTGGCATATCGCCAATCATCTCGAGAAGGCCCAGAAACCGCTGCACCGGATCGTCTTCAACGAGATCACCAAGACCGCCATCAAGAAGGCTCTCGAGAATCCGGGCGAGATCGACGTCATGAAGGTCCAGGCCCAGCAGGCCCGGCGCATTCTCGACCGCCTGGTGGGTTATCAGGTCAGTCCCCAGCTCTGGTCCCTGTTCTACAAGGGCCTTTCCGCTGGGCGGGTCCAGACCGTCGCTTTGCGTATCGTCTGCGAGCGCGAGACCGAAATCGAAGCGTTCACCACCGAGGAATACTGGACCGTTCACGCCGGCTTCGCTCATCCGGACGGCAAGCTCGAAACCGATCTGGTCTCGGTGGACGGCAAGAAGATCAAGGACGGCGGCGTCACCATCCTGAAGGATGAGGAATCGACCGTAGCGCTGACCGCGAGGATCCGCACCGCCGAATATTCGGTCGGCGACGTTACCCGCAAGCAGCGCAAGCGCTCGCCCAAGCCGCCCTTCATCACCAGCACCCTGCAGCAGGAGGCGGCGCGGCGATTCGGCTTCTCGGCCCGCAAGACGATGAGCCTGGCCCAGCAGTTGTACGAGGGAATGGAATTGGGCACCGAGGGCCCTTCCGGACTGATTACCTATATGCGTACCGACTCGGTGCGGCTTTCGGCCGAGGCCGTGGCCAACGCCGGAGAGGTCATCGCAGAGGTCTTCGGACCCGGCTTCGTGGTTCCGGGCGGACGCGGCTATCGCAGCAGCAAGAAGGCCCAGGACGCCCATGAGGCGATCCGGCCCACCTCATTCGCCCGTACGCCGGATTCGGTCACCAGCCTGCTGACCCGCGACCATCACCGGCTCTACGACCTGATCTGGCGCCGGGCCATCGCCAGCCAGATGCCCGACGCTCTCTTCGATCAGACCACCGTCACGGTCGACGGCCGCGACGCGGACGCAGCCGCCGGGTCCGAGGCCGGGCTGGTCTTCCGGGTCACCGGATCGGTCGTCACCGCGCCGGGCTTCCTGCGCGCGATGCCGGACAAGGACGGGGAAGCGGATCAGAATCTGCCCGCGGTGAACGAGGGCGACGCCTTGACCCTGGACGGGGTCGAGCCCAAGCAGCATTTCACCCAGCCGCCGGCCCGCTACCGCGACGCCTCGCTGGTGAAGGAGCTCGAGACACACGGCATCGGCCGTCCGAGCACCTACGCGAGCATCATCTCGACCCTGATCGACCGGAAGTACGTCGAGCGCGAGAAGGGAGCATTCGTCCCGACCCGCCTCGGCCGCGAAGTATGGCAGTTGCTCGGCAGGGCCTTGCCGCATCTGTTCACCGTCCAGTTCACCGCCCAGATGGAGGACGAGCTGGACCGCGTCGAGTCCGGCGCCCTGCTCTGGAGCGATGTCATCGCCGATTTCTTCGGGCCGTTCCGGCAGGAGCTGGACAAGATGGAGGCCGACCGCGACAAGCTGCGCGCCGAGCTGCAGCAGGAAACCGACATCGAGTGCCCGCGCTGCAGCACGCTGCTGGTCGAGAAGTGGGGCAGCAACGGCAAGTTCCTGGCCTGCCCCAAGTATCCCGACTGCAAGTACTCGCAGCCCTTGCCGGGGGATATCGAGGAGCTGGACGAGACCTGCCCCGAATGCGGCACGCGCCTGCAGGTGCGGCGCGGACGCTTCGGCCGTTTCGTCGCCTGCGGCAGCTATCCCGAGTGCAAGTTCACCCGGCCCTACACGATCGGCGTGCCTTGCCCCGAGGAAGGCTGCGACGGGCAGATCAGCGAAAGACGCAGCAAGCGCGGCAAGATCTTTTACGGCTGCACCAAATACCCGGACTGCAAGTTCACGTCCTGGGACAAGCCGGTCCTGCGTAAATGCGAAGCCTGCGGCAACAGCTGGCTGGTCGAGAAGTTCTCGCAGGCCCGCGGCAGGCGCCTGGTCTGTCCCAAATGCCGGGCCGAGGCCCTCGAATAGGGGAGTCCATGAAAGCCCGGGAGCGCAGGGTCCACGTTGTCGGCGGCGGATTGGCCGGCTGCGAGGCGGCCCTGCAACTGGCCCGTTTCGGGTTGCCGGTCAGTCTGCACGAGATGCGGCCCATCCGGCCGACTCCGGCCCATCGCACCGACGGTCTGGCCGAGATAGTCTGCAGCAATTCCCTCAAGAGCACCGATCCCGCCACTGCTTCAGGTTCGCTCAAGGCCGAACTCGATCTTTGCGGTTGCCGGCTGTTGGCCGCCGCCCGCACGGCGGCTTTGCCGGCCGGTTCGGCCCTGGCCGTCGATCGCGAAGTCTTTTCCGCCCGCGTGGCCGAATTGATAGCGGCCGAGCCCCTGATCTCGGTCGAGCGTGAAGAGATTTCCGGGCTGCCGGCCGCCGCTGAAGCCGATTGGATAGTCGCCACCGGTCCGTTGACGTCGCCCGGCCTCCAGGCCGCCATCGGCGATCTGACCGGCGATCAGGGGCTGCATTTCTTCGACGCCATAGCCCCGACCGTTACCCTCGAATCACTCGATCTGGATGTGCTCTGGCGGGCGTCCCGCTACGACCGCGGCGGCGCCGACTACCTGAACGCGCCCCTGGACGAGCGGCAGTACCACGATTTCCACGCCGAGTTGCTGGCGGCCGAGAAAGCCGATGTCGCCGCTTTCGATCGCGACGAGCTCTTCGCGGGATGCCAGCCGATCGAGGAGATCGCCGCCTCGGGTCCGGAATCCATGGCCTTCGGGCCGCTGCGTCCGGTGGGTCTGGATGATCCCCGCACCGGAAGGCGTCCCTACGCGGTGATCCAGCTCCGCCAGGAGAATCGGGAAGGCACTCTCTACGGCCTGGTCGGTTTCCAGACCCGGCTCAAGTGGGGCGAGCAGAAGCGCGTCCTGCGCCTGATTCCGGGACTCGAAAAGGCTGAGTTCGTCCGCTACGGCCAGTTGCACCGGAATTTCTATCTCGATACGCCGCGGGTGCTCGATCGGCGTTTCGCTTTGCCCGGCTCGCCGCATATCCGCTTCGCCGGCCAGATCACCGGCGTCGAGGGCTATGTCGAATCCATCGCTTCGGGTTTGGTCACCGCCTGGATCCTGGCGGCGGAACGGTTCGGATTGGATCTGCCCCCTTGGCCGGCCGAGACGATCAGCGGCGCCCTGCTCGCCGGTTTCCTCTTCGATCGCACCGGCGCCAAGCTTTCCCCGATGAACGCCAACTTCGGTTTGCTGCCGCCGGTCGCGGACGCTCGTCGCGGCCGCCGCGGCAAGAAGGAGCGCAAGCTGGCGCTGTCGGAGCGGGCCCGCCTGGCGATCGCGGATTTCCTGGCCGCCGATCCGCTGAGTGCCCTGCTTGCCCGGGATGCCTCCCGGTGATAGATTCGGCCTAGCTTAGGGAGGTCGATGGATCTGCGCAGGGCATTCCTGGATCATCTCACCGTCGAGAAGGGGGCCAGCCCCCGTACCGTCGATGCGTACCGCCGTGATCTGGATCGATTCCTGGCGACCGCGGCCGGGGACCGGGATGTCGATCCGGCCCTGGATCCTGATTTCTGGCGGGATGCCCCGCGTCAACGCCGGCTGGTTCGCGACCATCTGGCGCGCATGCGCCGGGGCGGCCGCAGCAAGGCCACCGTTTCGCGGCATCTGGCCGCGCTCAGATCGTTCTACCGATTCCTGCAACTCAGCGGCGTGGTCGAGGCTCCGCCCCGCAATCTCGGCGGCGGCACATCCGGCGGCCGCGAACGGAAGTTGCCCCGGGACCTCGCTGTCGATATGGTGGCCCAGTTGCTGGAACTGCCGGACGTCACGCGGCGTATCGGCGTCCGGGACCGGGCGCTGCTGGAAATCATCTACGGACTCGGACTGAGATTGTCGGAAGTCGTGGGTCTGGATCTCGGCGACCTGGATCTGCCGGGCGAGAGGGTTCGCGTGATCGGCAAGGGCGACAAGGAGCGGGAGTTGCCTTTGATGGGACCGGCCGCCGCCGCGCTGGGCGATCTGCTGGCGGCCCGCCTCGATCCCGGAACCTGGCTGGCCCTGCGGGACGGAGCCGTCGCTGCCGCCGCGGCCCGGCTGCCCGTCTTCGAGGGGCGGCCCGGACGCCGCATCAGCCCGCGGACGGTCCAGGCCAGGGTAGCTTATTACGCCGGGAAGCTGGCCGGTTTGCGGGGAGTCTCGCCCCATACGCTGCGCCACTCGTTCGCCACTCATCTGCTCGACGGCGGCGCCGGCATTCGCATCGTGCAGGAACTGCTCGGACACGAGAACCTGTCCACGACCCAGATCTATACCCACCTGTCCCGCGCCAGGCTGCGGGAGGCTTTCACGAAGGCGCACCCCCGGTCCGGACCGACCGGCGGCAAGCCGACTGGAGATTGAAATGGAATTCAAGGCGACGACGGTGCTCGGAGTGGTGCGCGACGGTCGCGGCGCCATCGGCAGCGAGCAGTTCGACACGTTCGCCACGCTCAACGGCAGCGTGCAGGAGGCCATCGCGCGGCGCGCGCGGCAGTTGGGCCACGAGCGCGCCGCCGCGCAGGCCGAGGCGCTGGCGCAGCGGTCATCAGCGCCGGGTTCTGCGTGAAAACAGGCTCTGGCGCTTGTCTGACAAGCGCGAGCAGCTATCAAAACAGGAGTTTTGATCAGCGCGCAGCGCGTGCGGCCGGGCGCCCTTGCGCGTCGTACGCGTCCACGATGCGCGCCACCAGCGGGTGCCGCACCACGTCGGCGCTGGTGAAGTGCGTGAAGGCCAGCCCCTTCACGCGCTTGAGCACGCGTTCGGCATCGATCAGGCCACTGGTCGCGCCCTTGGGCAGGTCGATCTGGCTCACGTCGCCGGTCACCACGCACTTGCTGCCAAAGCCGATGCGCGTCAAAAACATCTTCATCTGCTCGGGCGTGGTGTTCTGCGCCTCGTCGAGGATGACGAAGGCGTGGTTCAGCGTGCGCCCGCGCATGAAGGCCAGCGGCGCGATCTCGAGCTGGTTGCGCTCGAAGGCCTTTTGCACGCGATCGAAGCCCATCAGCTCGTACAGCGCGTCGTACAGCGGGCGCAGGCGCTCGCCGGCCTCGACGGCCGGGCGCGTGAGCACGATGCGCTGCACGCTCTGGCGCTCCAGTGCATCCACCGCGCAGGCCACGGCGAGATACGTCTTGCCGGTGCCGGCGGGGCCGATGCCGAAGGTGATGTCGTGGCTGGCGATGTGGTCCAGGTACACGCTCTGGTTGGGCGTGCGCGCCTTCAGGTCGCTGCGGCGGGTGTTGAGGACGACGGCGCCGTCCGGCCCCTCGCGCAGCGGCTCGCCGTCGCCGGCCAGCATCAGCTGCACGGTGTCGGGCTTGATCGGGCGGTCGGCCAGCTCGTAGAGCGCCTGCAGCACGGTGAGCGCGCGCTCGGCCTGCTTCGTGGGGCCGTCGCTCTTGAACTGCTCGTGCCGGTGCGCGATGCCGATTTGCAGCCCGGCTTCGATGCTGCGCAGGTGTTCATCGGTAGGACCGCACAGATTGGCCAGCCGCGTGTTGTTCAAAGGGGTGAAGGTATGCCGGAGAATCACGCAGCCATTGTCGCCCAATCGTCAGCCCGCCCCGCGCGTGAGTACCGTCACCCCCGTCGCCCCCAGCATGCCGGCCGCCATCGACAGCGGCCCGGCCTCGCTGGCGCTGCCCGAGGCCGAGCGGCGCCGCGTGCCACCGCCGCGCGCGTCGGCCATGGCGTCGGCGGTCGACTGGCTGCGCCGCAACGCGCTTTACGTGGCGCTGCTGCTGACGCTGGCGTCCAGCCTGGTCTGCCTGGTGCTGAGCATCACGCAGCCGGCGGTGGGCTGGGATTTGCGGCCGGTGACGGGCGCCGCGCCCACCGCCCCCGTGGGTTTGAGGATTCACGGCGTCGTGCCGCAAGGCCGTGCCGACACGGCGGGCCTGGAGGCGGGCATGGTGGTGCTGGCGCTCGGCGTGCCGGGCACCGATGCGGTGACGCTGACCGCGCAGGACACGCTGGAAGACCCCCATCTGCTGCA
>CAZYDJ010000081.1:0-11570 GCA_964646035.1 uncultured Fibrobacteraceae bacterium
CAGCCCCGCCGCGGCTATTATCGTCTGATGGTCCCGCCGAGCCTGCGCAAGGCCGCGGCGGTGGCCGCGGTTTCGGCCGCCACCGCCGCCGACATCGCCGCCGCCTATCCTTTCGCCGCCGCCCGCACCGAGGTCGTACCCAACGGTACTCCGGCGTGGGTGGACGGAAGAGTCGCCGGAGGGCCGCGGCCGAGGCGGGCACCGTTCCTTTTCGTAGGCACCCTCGAACCCCGCAAGAACCTGGAGCGGATCCTGGACGCATATGAATTGTTCCTGTCCGCTTCATTCGGGCTGGACGGAATGGATGAGTTGCCCGATCTTATCCTTGCCGGCGGACGCGGCTGGCAGGACGGACCTTTCCGACGGCGGATGGAACCGCTCCTGGCCAGTGGAAAGTTGAAATTGGCCGGATATTGTGACCCGGATCGGCTCTGGGAGCTCTACCAGTCGGCACAGGCTTTGCTATTCCCATCGCTTCATGAAGGTTTCGGACTGCCGATTCTGGAGGCGATGGCTGCCGGATTGCCTGTGTTGACCGCCGACCGGGGGGCGATGCTCGAAGTTGCCGGGGAAGCGGCGTTGACCGTGGACCCTGAAGATACGCAGGCTATCGCCGACGGCATGGCCCGTCTGTTTTCCGATCCCGACCTGGGGGAGGAACTGGCGCAGCGGGGTATGCGTCGACGACAACTCTGGACTTGGCAGCAGGCGGCTAGGCGTACCGTGGAGGTATATCGCCGGATCCTAGGCTAAAGCGGGAAACCGAAACGGTAGTCGCCAAATAATCGTTGCCCACCCATCGGGCTTGGACTAATGTCCAGGCGATGCCACCGATGGAGCGGGGCGTTTCTGCTGCAAGGAGTCAGGGTTGAGTACAGAGGCAATAGTCCTTCTGAGCGGCCCGGTTGCTTTCCTGGTGTCCTGGCTGGTGCAACCGCACTTCAGGAGCTTGGGCTTTCTCACCGGGATCGTCGATCTTCCGGGATATAGAAGAACCCATCGCGAGCCCGTGCCCCGAACCGGCGGCATGGCCATTTTCATATCGTTCTTCGCCACCCTCTACATTCTCGACTACCTGGTGCTGCATGACCCGTTGCCGTGGTCCTGGCTCGGCGTGCTCGGCGGTTCGGGCCTGGCCATCCTCGCTCTGGGGGTCGGCGACGACCGCTTCCACATCCACGCCGAAAAGAAACTCTACGGCCAGTTCGTGGTCATCATCAGCCTGATGCTCTTCGGCCAGCGCCTAGACACCGTGGTGCTGCCGCTGATCGGAGCGGTCGAGTTGGGCGGCTGGGCCTGGCCGGTGACCATGCTCTGGTACCTGGGATTCATCAATTCGATGAATCTGATCGATGGCCTGGACGGTTTGGCCAGCGGCATCGGCGTGCTGGCTTCCCTGGCCCTGGTCGCTATCGCCATCGTGGTGGGCGATTTCTATTCCGTGCTTTTCGCTTCCACCCTGGGCGGAGCCACCCTGGCCTTCATGTACTGGAACGTCAGCCGCCGGAAGATCTTCCTCGGCGATTCCGGGAGCATGTGGATGGGACTGGTGCTCGGCGGTCTGATTCTCCATCTGGGCCAACGCAACGGCATCTCCATGCTGCTGCTGCTGGCGCCGATGGTGGTGCCCATCTGGGATACCGGAACGACCATCGTCCGCCGCTACCGCAAGCGATCCTCGATTTTCGAAGCCGACGATTTCCATCTCCACCACCGCCTGGTCCGCGTCGGCTTCCAGCCCGGCTCGGCTGTCCGGTTCCTGCTGCTGATCACGGCCGGCTCGATTCTCTTCGCCCTGTCCGACTTCGTGGGGGCGCCCTGGCTCGGGCTGCCGGCCATGGGCACCTGGATGTGCGCGATCCATACCTGGGCCCGGCATCGCCAGCGGTCCACGGTATCGCGTCTCGACTTCTTCAGCGAGATGCTCTTCGTGCTGGGCATAGATGATCAGGGTGACGCCGGATCGATGTTCCGCGAGCATCAGGTCGCCGAGATCATCGACATCCAGGCCGAACGCGACCGGGTCGAGGAAGCCATGGCCGCCGTCGCCGGCGGTTCGACATCGGCCAAGGTCATTTCCCACCCCGGCCGATCCGCGCTGCCCCGCGATTCCGAACGCGCCTATGCCGGATCGGGGGAGCCCGACGATGTCGTTCTTTCCTCTGCCAAGGATTTTTCTGACTGATCTGGAGTCGAGGACCGACCGGCCGGTGGTCGAACTCGGCTGCGGCGACGGTCGTTTCGGGGCCGTGATCGCCGATGTCGGCGCCCGCGTCATCGGGATCGATCGCCGACCTCCGTCCTGCGGCACGGCTGCGGATCTGGTCGGCGACGTCGTCGACCCGCCCTTGTCGCCGGGATCGGTCCCGGTGCTGGTGGCCGCGAATCTGCTCCGACATCTCGCTTTTGACCGTCCCGAAGCGGTTCCCGGGTCCTGGATCGGCCTGTTGCGTCCCGGCGGTGTTTTGTGGATCTTCGAGGACGAGCCGGGGGACGCCACTCCGGGAGCGGCCAACTACAAAGACCTCCAATCCTGGCTGGCGCGTCTGGTGCCCGGCCGGTCGCCGTTGTTGTCGCTGACCTCTTTCCGTGACGGCTTCGCTCCGGGCGCCGACGACGGCTGGAGCTTCGGTCTCGCCGCCAACGAGTATCCCGCCTCGGTCGATGGGGCGCTGGCCGTCCTCGAACCTGATTTCGGTGATGTCGAGGGGGAGGCCGGACGTTTGGCCGATCGGATCAGGGCCCACGGACTGAGTTATGGCCAATATTGGTGGGCTCGTTACGCGCCTGGAGAATCGAGGCGGATATGATGCGTCGGCGATCGATCCTGATCCTGATTTCAGCGGCCTTGCTGGTTTTGGTGGCCGCTCTGTCGGTGTTGCTCGCCGGCAGCCGCAGTTGTGGCGATTGGCGTTCGGCCCGGATCGTCGCCATCGAGAGCGATGATTGGGGCCTATGCGCTTTCGTGCCCACCGCCGAAACGGCTGCGGCGATCGATGCCACGGGCATGTCCGCCGACCAGACCCCCGCGGTCTACTGGGGATCGACTCTCGAGGACAGCGCGGCGGTGGACCGTCTGAGCCGGATTTGCCGCCGGACCCGCGGCCGCGGCGAGTTGCCCGCCGTATTCCAGCCGAATTACATCATGGGTTCATTGAACTGCGAGCCGACCGATGGCGCAGGAGTGGAATTCGCTCCCGGCCCGATCGCCGGCTGGTCCTGGCGGCGCCGACTTTTGCCGGAATTGCCGATCGACTACTCCCGGCCCGGTCTCTGGAGCGCCGTCACGGCGGCGATGGCGGACCAGGTCTGGTCGCCTGAACTGCACGGACTCTACCACTATGATCCCGCGGATCGGATCGCCGCTGCCGTAGCCGATCCCGCCGCCGCCGCCGCCGCGATGGCGGGGGTTCTCGCTTTTCCCGGCTCGCAGTACTCCTACGAGTTGTCGCCCACCCGTCCTCTTTCCCTGCTCGGCGATGAACTCGAACTGTCAGTGGCTTCCTTCACCGAGCTTTTCGGGCGTCGTCCGCGTTCGGTCGTCGCGCCCGACTATGTCTGGAACCGTTCCCACGAGAAGATGTGGCGGGACGCCGGCATCGCGATCATCCAATCGAAGCGCGAGCAGCGCTGGGTCGGGGTGGGCGGCGCAATCACGAATCGCATCTACAAGGTGCTCGAACGCAGCTGGCGACGGATCACGGATCCCGATCTGGTATATCTGGAAAGGAATTGCCGTTTCGAACCGGCCCAGGAGGGGCCTGGAGCCGGTACCGTCGAGAACTGCCTGGAATCGGTTCTGGCCGCCTGGAAACGCGGCGAGCCCGCAATCATCGAGACCCACCGGGTAAACTACGTGAACCTCGACTCCGAGATTACCGATCGCTGTTTCGCGGATCTGGCCGAATTGCTGAGCAGCATCGCCGCCCAGCCCGGACCGCGTCCCCAGTTCGTCGACGACTCCGAACTCGCCCAGTTGCAACGCCGTGGAACGAGCTGGCGCCTGGTTCCCGGCGCGGTGATAGTCCGCAACATCACCAACTCGCATCGTGTAGTGCCGGTGCCCCTGCCTGATCGCGACTCACCCCTGCTGATTTCGGTTGCGCCGGGTGGGGTTTGTCGTGTACCTTTTTGCTCGCCTTTCAAACGCATTTCACAACTGCCTCGTTGACCCAAGACAACTCTTTGTGGTAAAATATTTACCACTTCGAGTTATGAGGCGAGCCTTCCGTTGCAAGCGGGAAGGCCTCGAGTTGTCTCATCTGAAGGCTGGGGCTAAGGTTCATCGCCCTGAGTCTGCATCTTTGAAGGACAAAATTGATCACAGCAAAAATCGCCCGTCTTGCCCGGTCAAACCGCAGTACATCTGTGGTTTCCACCGCTTCGGGTCGCCTTTCTCTGTTGATTCTGATGGGTTTAACGGCATTGCTGCTCATCGTTGCCGGGGCTGCCCGCGCCTCGGGGACGGAGCTGGAAATCGCCGTTGAATTCCCGATGGATCAATTGGTTTGGCGCGGATCCGCTGACGGAATGACGCCTGATTGGGAAGGCTTGCCGCTGATAGACGAGCCCGGCGATCCCCGCTTGCCTTATCGCGACGTGCTCGTGGTCTTGCCCGAAGGCGTTCGCGCCGTGGATCTGCGACTGGTTCCGGGTGGAGTCGAAGCCGGCGCTCTGACAGGCCCGGTTTCGGTGGGGGCTCCGGCGATTTCCTCGAGCGGCGATGCCCTGGTATGGAGCAACCTCGAACCGTCCGACCAGAGATTTCCGTCCGTTTGGGGCGAATTGCTCGGGACTTCGGTCTGGCACGGGACCGCGGTCGCCACTGTGCGCGTATACCCGCTGCGCCTGACCCGTGATTCGTCCGGGCAGCAGTGGAGCGGCGTCGAGACCGCGACTGCGATGGAGATAGGGATCGTCACCGGATTCGCCGACGGAACCAGGGCCCGGCGTCAGCGGGCGGTTCGCGGCGAGGATGACCGCGTCCGGGAAACCCTGTCCCGCCGGGTGGTCAACCCCGGCGCCCTCGGCGGACTTCAGGCGCCGATGACTCTCGCTGCCGAGGCAGGCTATTTCGCGCCCGAAGCCGAACCCAGCCTGGACGGCTCCGCAGTCGATTACGTGATCATCACCAACCAGGAGATGGAATCCGAATTCCAGCGCCTCGCGGATTTCAAGACCTCCCGCGGCATCACTACGGTCGTTCGCACGATCGACTGGATCACGGCCAACTATCCGGCCGAGAGCGATCTGCCGGCCACGATCCGCTCGTTCATCAAAGATTGCTACCAGCGATGGGGAACCAGTTATGCCCTGCTCGGGGGGGATGTCGACATAGTCCCGACCCGGATCATCCACAGCACTTTCTATCCCGTGGATGAAGGAACCGAGATTCCGACCGACCTCTATTATTCCTGCCTCGACGGCAACTGGAACGCCGACGGCGACGAGAATCTGGCCGAGCCCCTGATCAACGCCTACGACCTGGGCGACGCCGCCGACATGGTGCCGGAGATCTATCTGGGACGGGCTCCCGCCAGCACCACGACCGAGGCCTCCATCTTCATCGACAAGGTGATGGCCTACGAGCGGGACGGGGTGGGGGACCACTACGGTAACATCCTGTTCCTGAGCGAAGTGCTCTTCCCCAGTGACTTCAGCCAGGGCGACAGCATCGACGAGGACGGGGCAGTCTTCAGCGAAGCGATCATCGATTCGACCCTGGCCGGAACGTCGCTGACTCCTGCTCGCCTCTACGAGAACTATTCGATGTGGCCCGGATCCTCGGCCGAAACCTACGGCTCGGTCATGTCGGCTCTTCAGAGCGGCGGATACGGCATCGTCAATCACATCGGTCACGGTTTCTTCTACAACATGTCGATCGGCTCGGTGAGCCTCACCCTGTCCGACGCCAGCGATCTGAACAACTCGCCGCATTTCTTCCTGCTCTACGGAATGAACTGCGCCTCGGCCGCTTTCGATTACAACTCCATCCAGGAGCGCTTCCTGGTCAACCCGTACGGCGGCGCGGTCTTCACCCTGGGATCGGCCAGGGCTTCATTCCCCGGCACGGCGACCGAGTACCAAAAGGAATTCTACGAGGTCCTGCTGCACGAGCCGGCCTATCTCGCCGGCGAGGTGATCAACCAGAGCCGGCTGCCGTTCAGCGCCAACACTCTGCAGAACACACTCGAGCGCTGGACGCATCTGAACTACGTGATTCTCGGCGATCCCAGTCTCGTTGTCTGGACGGGGCAGCCCCTGGCCCTCGATGTGGCGGTTCCGGACAGCCTGACTTTCGGTGATCAGGATGTGACGGTGACCGTGACGAGCGGCGGCCAGGCGATCCCCGACGCCGTGATCTGCATCGCCAAGACCGGCGATGATTACGTCCGGGCCATGACCGACGCCTCGGGCATGGCAGTCATGCCGTTCAAGGTGAAGTCGCCCGGCGAGGTTGCGATCAACGTAATGGGTCAGAACCTGCGCCCCGCGGAGATCTCGGTCCCGGTCAGGGAACGCTCGGGCTCATATCTGAAGTACATCTCGATGCGCGTGGTGGACGACGGCACCGCAGGCACCGCCGGCAACGGAGACGGATTGATGGATTCCGGAGAGACCGTCGGGATCTACATCACCGTTCGCAACACCGGCGGCACGACGAGCGGTCCGACCAACGCCTACCTGTCGATTCCCACCGCCGGCTGCGAGACCATCATCGACGAAACTTCGGTCGCGGGAATCGCCCCCGGCGCCGAGGCCGAGGCCGACGGCCAGTTCCTGATTTCCCTGAGCCCCGACTTTTCCGACCGCGACATCATGGAGTGCGTGTTGCTGCTCCAGGACAGTCTCGGCGGAGTCTTCGTCGACGGTTTCGCCGCCGAGATCCTTTCTCCGCGGTTGGAAGTCGCCCTGCTCGACTGGTCGGATTACGGCTCCGGCGACGGCGATCAGCAGATCGAACCCGGCGAGCCGATCCAATTGACTTTCGCCCTGCGCAATTACGGATGGGGCACCGCCGACAATCTTTCGGCCTGGATCGAGCCCCTCGTGCCCGAGTTGGGGGTCCACGCGGGTACCGGCCAATGGAGCAGCATTCCGAAGTTGAGCGAGGAGATCCAGCAGGACTACTTCCTCATCACCACCGATCTGCCCGCCAAGGACACCTTGGGGCGCCTGCACGTCGTGGACACCAGCGGCCACGAGTGGGTGCATACCTTCGACCTCGACGATCCGGGCCAGCCGCAGATCGTATCCTTGTCCGCGCCGTCCGGCGGCGAGAGCCTGCTCAAATGGGGGATCGACGATCCGGATCATGACGTTTTCGGGTTCCACGTCTACCGCTCCGATCAGCCCAACGGGCCGTTCTTCCGCGTCACGGCCGAGCCGGTTCGCGAGAGCTCGTTCTTCCGGGACGACGCCCTCGAACCGATGACCAAGTATTTCTACCGGGTGGCGGCCATCGATTCGTCGCGGATTCTCGGTCCGCAATCCATGACGGCCTCGGTCAGCACCACGCCGTGCGAGTTGAGCGGATTCCCGATCGACGTGTCCATCGAGACCAGTTCGCATATGGTCGTCGGCGACGTCAACGGCGACGGCCAGTTGGAAGCCGTGCTCTCGGCGGATGACGTCTATGTCTGGAACTCGCAGGGAATCGAATTGCGGGACGGCGACGGTGATCCCGAGACGCTCGGCCCCTTCGCCGGCATCGACGGGATCTGGAGCGTGGCCGGCGTGGCCCTGGGCAACCTCACCAGCCGCCCGGGTCTGGAGATCGTGGCTTCCGAGCGTTCGTCCGCCAATATCTATGTCTTCCAGGGCGACGGCAGCATCGCCGAGGGTTGGCCCTGCAAGATGAACAACTGGAACTGGGCCACTCCGGCACTGGGCGATATCGACGGCGACGGTGATCTGGAGGTCATCGTCACCAACATCCAGGGTACGACCTATGCCTGGCATCACGACGGAACCGAAGTCATCGACGGCGACGGCAACCCCGCCACCGTGGGCGTCTTCCAGTCCCGGGCGACCGAGTGGTATTCCTACTGCTCGCCGTTGCTGGCCGACATCGACGACGACGGCGCCGCTGAGGTCCTGTTGACCACCAGCTACACCGACGGCTCGGCGCAGAAGGTCTTCGCCCTGAACGCGGACGGCTCGGACGTTCCCGGCTGGCCTTTCATCATTCCGGGATGGGGCCTGACGATGAACTCCATATCCGCCGCCGACATGGACGGCGACGGGGGTCTCGAGATCGTGATGGCGGTCGAGGGCGATCGGCTCTACGTCCTGCAGCAGGACGGTACGGTGCGGGATCCCTTCCCGATCGTTTTGACCACCAACAACGCCTTGACCTACGCTCCGGGTCCTTCGCCGGCCTTCGGTGATTTCGACAAGGACGGCCAGTTGGAGATAGTCGCCGTCGAGATAATCAGTTCCCACATATCGCGGCTCAGGGTGATCGGTCTCGACGGCATGGATCTGCCGGGGTGGCCGCAGGAACTGGAGGGTTGCTCCGAGTCGTCGCCGCTGGTGGCCGACCTCACCGGCAACGGCAGCCTGGACATTCTATTCGGTGTCGGGGGAGGCAGTGACAGCGCGCCGAACCTGCTCTACGCCTATCAGGCCGGCGGCTACGCCGTGCCGGGATTCCCGCTCGAGCTGACCGGACCGATCCGGCCGACGCCGGCGCTTTCCGACTTCGACGCCGACGGTGACATCGACATCGTCTACGGAGGATGGGATCTGGCCATGCACGTCTGGGATCTGCCTGCTCCCTACGTGGAGGAATTGGCTCCGTGGCCGATGTTCAGCGGCAATCCCCTGCGGACCGGAGTTCTCGGCCATGTCTGGGTTACAGCGGTCGAGGATCCGACTCCCGCTCTCGCCGGGCCCGTTCTGCTCGGCAACACGCCGAACCCGTTCAATCCGGCCACTCGGATCAGTTTCGAGCTTCCGGCCGGTTACGCGGGCCGGGCCCAGTTGACCGTCTACGACGCCCGCGGGCGCGCCGTGGCCCATCTCCTCGACGGCCGCATCGGCGGCGGGCTTCATGATGTGGACTGGCGAGGCTGCGACGACGAAGGTCGGGAAGCGGCCAGCGGCGTCTATTTCTATCGTTTGCAGACCGATGACTCCGAGGCCAGCGGCAAGATGGCCCTGATCAGGTGATCCGCTCCGGCTGCAAGGCCGTTGCACTTTGGTGGCTTGAAGATGTATCATGAAGACAATGGTCCGAATTCGTCCGGACCGATGTCCGACCATTCCAGGCCTGGAGGTCGCCCTGGCGGCAGGTTGCTAAAGCGGGAAAGACAACTCTTGAATCGCGGATGCGGTGAGATCCCGCTGAAGCATGCATCGAATAGAATCCGGGTAGTTTGACGCTGCACGGATCATGGAGGACGGCGGCGCTGATAACCGCCCTTCATGTATGGCACCCACGCTCCGGGAGATCCTAATGATCCAGCCACGAGGATTTCAGTATTCCCTATTCGCATTTTCGATTCTCATTGCTGTCGCCATTTCGGCGCCGACGATGGTGTATGCAGGCCAACTGCTGCACGAGGGCGGCTTCGATGTGGACTCACTCGAAGTTACGGTGGCCGCGGACGGGTCGGCGGCCCTGGCCATGCCCGGCGCAGGGAAGCTGATCGAACCGTCTGCGCCGGAACTGCTGAGATCGGATCTGACGCTTCTGGTTCCCGCCGATCTGGTGGTCGGCGACGTGGAGATAGTGCCTCTGCAGACGCGTCTAGTCGATCTGCCCGCCCCCCTGCGCGAGGGCGGCCCCCTGTTCACCGACCGGGGAGACGCGATAGCGGTCGGCCGTCTGACCTCCGACGGGGCCGCGTTCCCCTCGGTCTGGGGCGAATACGGCGGCACCAACGTGATGCGCGGTTATCGCCTGCTTTCTTTCACCATTTATCCGGCGCGGGCGCTGGGGGAGAAGGGAGACCGGCGGCAGCTGGAAGTTCTCGAGCGCTACGAGGTCCGGATCAAGGGCGAGACCCTTCCGGCCGGCGACATCGCGATCCGCAAGCGGCAGGTTCCCGGCGAGCGGGCCCGGATGGAGAATTTCCTGCGCGACATCTGCGTGAATCCCGGAGCCATTTCCGGTTATTCCCGTGATCCCGGAGAACCCGTCATCGCCGCGACCGCGGCGTTCGATCCGACGCAGACCCCGAGCATGAGCGGCAGCCGGGTATCGTATCTGGTCATCACCTCGGCCGAGATGGAGCCCGAATTCCAACGTTTGGCCGATCACCGCACCGCGCTCGGGATGCCCGCGGTGGTGCGGACCATCGAGTGGATCGACGAAAACTACCGCCACGGAGTCGATCTCCAGGAGACGATCCGCCATTTCATCCGTGAGGCCTACGAAAAATGGGGGATCGAATACGTCCTGCTCGGCGGCGATTCCGACGTGCTGCCGCCGCGTTTGGCCCGCAGCACCTTCTATCCCCTGAACGGCGAAACCTTCATTCCCAGCGACCTGTATTTTTCCTGCCTGGACGGCAACTGGAACGATAACGGCGACGACGTCTTCGGCGCCGCCGCGGGCACCATCTACACTCCGGGCGATGACTGCGATCTGATCAACGAGGTGTTTCTCGGCCGGGTCCCGTCCAGCACCGCCGCGGAGGCCGGCGCGTGGGTCGACAAGGCTTTGGTCTACGAGACGCAGCCGGCCGGGACCACCTATACCGGGCGGGCGCTTCTGGCGGCCGAGGTCCTGTTCTGGAACGAGGACGAGACCGAGCCCACGATGGACGGCGCGGATTTCGCGGAGGCGCTGGTCGACGACATCTTCGAACCATTGTCGGACTTGGAATACATCCGGCTCTACGAATCCTACGCCGAAACCGATACCAATGACGTGCTGCTCTATCCCGGTTCCCTGCCCGAGTCGCGGGCCGCGGTGGTGGACAGCCTCAACTCCGGCAACTTCGCGATCCTCAATCAGATCGGCCACGGCTATTTCTTCAACATGTCGGTGGGCTCGGGCAACATCACAGTCACCGACGCCGACGCCGGGTACAACGACGGTTATCCCTTCCTGATCTACGCTCTCAACTGTGCTTCGGCGGCCTTCGACTACTCATGTGTGCTGGAGCGTTATGTATTGGATCCGGACGGCGGCGCGGTGGCCGCGATCGGTTCGGTCAGGGAAACATTCCCCACGCTGTCCAACGATTTCCAATACGAGTTTTTCAACAGCCTGATCGTGGACGGCACGAGCAGGTTGGGTGAATTGATGATGATGAGCCGCTTGCCGTTCATCGGTGGAGCCGCCATCAACAGCGTCTATCGCTGGACCGTGCTGAATTACACGCTGCTGGGCGATCCGGCGACTCCGATCTGGACCGGTCCGGTCCAGGGCGTGGATGTCACGGCGCCCACGGCCCTGAATGCGGGCGACCAGTTCGTGCCGGTGACCGTGAACGTCGGCGGCGCGCCTTTCGCCGGCGCCGAGGTCTGCCTGGCGCTCGACGGCAACGCCTACGCCGCCGCGGTCACCGACGGATCGGGCCAGGTCAACCTGCCGTTCCTGCCCAGCGTTTCGGGCA
>CAZYDJ010000082.1:0-11562 GCA_964646035.1 uncultured Fibrobacteraceae bacterium
CCCATGGTGCAGCTGAAGTCGGCGTCGTCGAGCCGGGAGCGCTCGCAGCACCTCGACAGCCTGCGCCGTCTCTTCGAGCTGGGCCGGTCCGAAACCGAGGAAGAGCCCGGTCAGTCCGCGCAGAGCTCGCCGAAATAGGCCTCTAATTCGTCCAGCATCCGCTCGAAGGAATACAGTTCGCGGGCGCGCCTGCGGCCGGCCTCGCCCAGGGCGGCGGCGTGGGCGGGGTCGGAGATGATCCGCGACACCCGGTCGCGGAGAGCCTCGCCGTCCTGCGCATCCACCAGATAGCCGGTCTCTCCGTCGGGAATGATTTCGGGGATATTGCTCGTCGCCGCGGCCACCACCGGCCGGCCGGCCGCCATCGCCTCGACCAGAACGTAGCCGAAGCCCTCCATCAAAGCCGGATGCACCAGCATGTCGCTGCCGGCCATCAGAGCGGGAACGTCGTCCCGGAATCCCAGCAGCCTCACCGCCTCGCCCACGCCAAGGGCCTCGGCCTCGGCGACCAGCGATTCGCGCTCCGGACCTTCGCCCACGATCCAGGTCCGCAACGTCGGAAAGCTTTCCCTCAGCCGGGGCAGCTGTCTGATCAGATGGATGTGATTCTTGCGGGCGGTCAGTTCCCCGACCATCAGGATCACCGGATCGGCCGGTCCGGCTCCCAGTTCGGAACGGACGGCGTCGCGCATTTCCGGCCGGTCGCAGCGCTCGATGTGGATGCCGTTGTAGATCAGCCGCACCTTCCGCGGCGGCAGCCAGGGCGCGCTCGCAATCATCGTGTCGCGGGTCGCCCCGGAGTTGGCGATGAATCCCGTGGCCACCTTCAGATAAGTGAGCTTATGCGAGATCCGGCCGCCGATCCCGAACTGGCTGCCGCGCCGGGGCACGACCGCCTTCACGCCGGCCAGGCGGGCGCCCGGACCGGCGACGCGCAAAACCTTGTCCATGTTCAGACAGAGAACGTCGGTGCGCAGCCGGCGGCAGAGACGCCAGAAGAAGAAGGTGTTGGCCGGATCCAGATCGCCCCGCCACCGCACTCCCCAGACCGGCAGCCCGGCTTCGGCCGACCGGCGCTCCAACTCGCTGCCGGCGCGGGCGGCGACACCGACTACGTGGCCGCGGTCGCGCAGGCCCAGGGCGCTGGAAAGCATCCAGTTCTCGCCACCGCCCCAATGATCGATGCTGCTGGAAAATAGTATGTTCATGGGCCCGAACTTACACCCTCGCCGACGTCCTGGCAAAAGACGGCTTTTCGCAGCTGGGCGAAAAAACGGGGCGCCGGCCGCAGCCGACGCCCCTGATCCGTCCCGCGCGGGGTCCCTAACGCGGGATGGCCATGAATATCTGCCGCCCGCCCTGCATCACCCGCAGCAGCAGTGGCTTGTCCTTGTCCTGGCCGACCAGCCGGCGGAAGTCGTCCAGATCCTTCGCCGGCTCCTTGGCGATCTCGGTGATGACGTGGCCGGGACGCAGCCCGGCGTTCCAGGCGTTGCTGGTCTGGTTCACGTCGACCACGATCACGCCCTCGACATCTTCCTCGATCTCGTAGCGCTGGCGATAGACATCGTTCAACTCGCGGACGGTAACGCCTTCGATGCCGCCTACCGCCTCCTCGTCTTCGCTCTGCGCTTCCTCGCTGTCGCCGCCGGGCAGCTCGTCGAGCTTGACGTCTACCTTCTTTTCTTTCCCGTCACGCAAGATGAGAAGCTCGACCTTCTCGCCGATGCCGGTCAGGCTGATCAGGTTGCGCAGCCGGCTGACTTCGTTGATCGCCTTGCCGTCGACCGAGATGATGATGTCGCCTTCCTCGATACCGGCGGCCGCCGCGGGCGCGTCATCCTCGACACCGGCCACGATCACGCCGCGCGCTTCGTCCAGGCCCAGGGCCTCGCCCATCGAGGGAGTCACCTGCTGCACCTGCACTCCGAGCCACGCCCGGCGCACCTTGCCGTCGGCTATCAGCATCTCCATGATCTTCGAGGCCATGTGGCTGGGGATGGCGAAGCCCACTCCCTGCGAACCGCCGCTGCGGCTGAGGATGGCCGTGTTTACGCCCACCAGTTCGCCCCGCATGTTCACCAGGGCGCCGCCGGAGTTGCCGGGATTGATGGAGGCGTCGGTCTGGATGAAGTCCTCGTAATCCACGAGATTGATCGACCGGGCCAGGGCGCTGACGATCCCCAGGGTGACCGTCTGGCCTACTCCGAAGGGATTGCCGATGGCCATGACCTGGTCGCCGATGCGCAACGCCCGGGATTCGCCCAGGGTGATTGCGGGCAATCCCTCGGCTTCGATCTTGATCAGGGCCACGTCGGTCTGCGGGTCCTGCCCGACGATCTCGGCCTCGTATTCCTTGTTGTCCCCGAACACCACCCTGATCTTGCTGGCGCGTTCGATCACGTGGTTGCTGGTCAGGATGTACCCGTCGGCGCGCACGATCACGCCCGACCCCAGCGACCGCTCCACCCGTTCGCGGTTGCCTTGCTGGTTGGGATCGCCGAAGAAACGGCGGAAGAACGGGTCGTCCATGAACGGATGGTAGTCGGGTGTCTCGACGACCTTGTCGCTGGATATGTTGACCACCGAGGGCATCGCCATCTCCGCCACGTCGGCGTAGCTGAGGTCGCCGGCAGCCGCCTTGGCGGCAGCTTCGACCGCGGGAGTGCCGATGATCGAGTTCGCGGTCCCCGAGCCGGAGCCGCCGCCCGAAACGGCGAGCCCGATCACGAAGCCGGCTGCGAGCAGGATCAGACCGAAGGTCCATCCCGCACTCTGTTTTTTCAGGGATTTCCGCATATCTCATTCTCCTGGTGTCTGTACTCGGGGCCTTCGCCCCTGGAGATCTGACTGGATCAGCGGCCGGTTCTACGCCGCCGCCGCGGGGGAAGTTCCCCGCCGCATCCACTATCGTCGCATCCGCGATTTCCGCATCCGCTATTTCCGCATCCGCTATCG
Source organism: uncultured Fibrobacteraceae bacterium (assembly GCA_964646035.1). Taxonomy (GTDB): domain Bacteria; phylum Krumholzibacteriota; class Krumholzibacteriia; order LZORAL124-64-63; family LZORAL124-64-63; genus CAYLMM01. Next base: position 2,959 of record CAZYDJ010000082.1, read on the forward strand.
CCGTCGCCGCGGTTCCAGATAGAACGGGGCCCGGTCATACCGACCGGACCCCGTCGAGTTCCATCTCGGACGAGTGGATGATCAGCTCTCAGCCGTCTTCACCGATCGCCTCGACCGGGCATTCCTCGAGCGCCTCCCTGCACATCTCTTCCTCTTCGGGAGACTCGGGCTGCTTGAACACGTAGCTGTAGCCGTCATCCTCGTTCCGCTCGAAATTATCGGGCGCAGTCTGACGGCAGAGATCGCAGTCGATGCAGTTGCTGTCGACGTAGAACTTGCCTTCGATGTTTCCGGCAACCTTGTCGGTACTGTCTGCCATGATACTCTCCTCCAGGCGAATCCGCACGGGCGCCGCTCGGGGGGGGCCCCCTTGCCGCAAATCAACTATTGCTAGGTCTTAATATATCCGTTCCGCCCTGTGTCAATCCATTATTTATCATCGCCGTCCTTCGGATCAGAATCTGTTCTTGAAAGGAAGGAAGGTCATGAAGTCGGCGTGGTGCACCACGTAGGCTTCCGGGGTCCGTTTGACCATGTCTCCCTCGCCCGCATGGGTGGCTATGATGTGGCATACCGAATCCGGCACGCCGCAACTGCGGGCCAGCGAAACTCCGGTGAACGGGTGACGCAGATACTTGCCCGTTTCGCTCTTGGTCGAACGTCCCTGCTCGTCCTTGGCGTATTCGAGCAGCTTGCCCACGTCCGCCAGGATCGCTCCGGCAATCACCGTGTCCATGTCGCAACGCAGATCCTCGCCGAAGAACTCGTTCATCTTGAGCGCAGATTCGCGGGCCACGTGAACCACGCATCGTTTGTGGGCCATGAAGCTGACCTGGAGGTCGGGCACGAGCAAGGTGAACGGAATCTCATCGAGGTCGGCCGCGGTCAGCGGACTCTCCCGCAGAGCCAGTTCCCAGGTAGCTGCCGTCTTGGTCCGGAGATCCTCATTTTCAATCCACTCCAACTCTGGCCAGAGCTTCAAGATATCGGGGCTCATCCATTCTCTCCTTAAGTAAAATGTCAGAATTTGACCCGGACTAGTGGATTTTTTAACTTTCCATGCGTCAGTACTTGCCCGATTCACTGCGCCTCAAGTGCACCTCGGAAGAGTTTTAGCATCTTGGCCTCCCTTTTCGCAACACCTCCCTCGCGAGACGGGAATTACGCAGCGGAAGCATCTGGTTTCCCGGGAAAACTGACAGACAGGGAAGCCGTCTTCTCGAACTCTTCCCGGCGCTGCCGGCAACCACTGGAAGCCGCCGGAAACCGAGAGGAACTCGCCTCCCTCAGCTTTTCAGGCCCCCGCCTACGTGGCACCGGGATTGCTGTCCCGAGGGCCTGGACTCCGCTCCGAGCGGGGTCCCACATCCTTGGCCCACGGGCGCCCCAGGGGGCTCGTCCACAACCTGAAAGGCCGGTTGACCAAATGACTCGTTGGCAAAAGTTGATCCGCAGCCTGGTGCTGGCCATGATCGCCCTTACCGCCCTGGCCGGTGCGGCAATCGCCCAGGAAGACGTCCAGTACACCTGGTCGCCTCCCTCCACCGGTTCCATCGTCGAACACTACGTCGTGGAGCATTCAGTCGACGGAGGAGCCTTCGTCGAGATCGCCCAGGTCTCTGCCGCCACCTACACGCTATCCGCCGATTTCGAGCAGGAGCATCGTGTCAGAGTGGCCGGAGTAGACAGTTGGGGACGCAAGGGGGCCTACTCCGAGGCCTCCGACCCCTATACCCCCTCTCTCGGCGCACCGGGCCAGCCCGGCAAGCCGGTCGCGCTCTTCTAGCCGTCCTGGCTGAAAGTGCAAACAAAGCGCAAAGGCGCCGTCCCCCGGGGACGGCGCCTTTTTTCATGACGATGCCGCTACCGGATCAGTACATCCGCGGCAGGGCGACCCCCACCCGAATCGAAACCCAGTCCCATTCATAGTCCTCGGAGCCGGGGAAGAAGGTCTGGGTATCGAAGCGATTCAAATGATAGAGGGCCGAGAATTCCAGGTCTCCCACTTTCAGCCCTATACCCGCCGATCCGCCCAACGTATTGACGCCCTCCTCGAACCAATCGCCGTCCGAGTATTCCTCGCGATAGCGGTTGTGGGTCAGGGCGGCGCCGACCGTGACGTAGAACTGGGGCTGGTTGCGCCTGGCGGGGAAGAAATACTGGAAATCGACTCCGTAATCGAAGATCGAACAGGCCCCCTCGAAGCTGGTCGTCTCATCGAGCCAGCCGGTGTTCTTCCCGAAATGCACGTAGTGGAAGGCCGGCGCGACCGCCCAGCCGTTGGGCCAGCGCGACCGGAAACGGAATCCGACTTCGTAGCCGGTGTCGGCATCGAATCCCGCTGGTTGATCGAAGCTGTCGCCGAGATCCCCCTGGGGCAGGGAAGCGCCGCCCTCGAGCACCACTTCGTAGAATCCGGGCCGGGCTGAAGCCGACGGCGCCCAGACGACGACCGCCGCGGCGGCCAGCAGGATCAAGGCGATGACGGATGCCTGGTGTCGCATGGAGAGCCTCCTCCGTTTCGATTATCTCTTTGCAGGGGATCGTCGCTTCAACCCAAGCCTAGAACGGTAGTTCCTCGAGCGCAACACCTCGGTTCGCGGTCCGGCGACATACTGCTTGTCACATGATTTAACGTCTTCCATGCTTCGCGCATATGCATTAAATTCGACGGATAATCAGCGGCGCCCATTTTCGGCCCGCCCCGTCCCTCCCAAACCGTCAAGCCGCCAAGGAGAGTCCCCGATGAGCGCTCCTCCTCTCGACCGGCATTTCGCCCTGCGCAAGCTCCACAGCCTTCTGGGAATCGTCCCGATCGGAGCTTTCCTCTGCTTCCACCTCTTCGAGAATTCGATGGCGGCCAAGGGCGGGGCTCATTTCTACGAGCATGTGATCAAGACCATAGACGAGATGCCCTATCTCGAGGTGATGGAGATCCTGGTGATCACCCTGCCGATCCTGTTCCACGCCATCTACGGCCTGTGGATCTGGCTCGGCAGCCGGGCCAACGCCATCCATTACGGATACGCCCGCAACTGGATGTACGTGCTGCAGCGGATCACCGCGGCGATCACGTTGGCGTTCATCGTGTTGCACGTCTTCGGCACCCGGGGCCAGGTCCTGCTCGGCAACGTGACCAAGACGGGCCTCTTCCAGTACATGGTGGATTCCCTGGCCAACCCGCTGGTGCTGGGCTTCTACATCCTGGGCATCATCTCGGCGATATTCCACTTCTGCAACGGAGTCTGGCTCGCCCTGATCACCTGGGGCGTGACCATCGGTCCCCGTTCACAGAAGATTTCGACGGTCGTCTGTTTCGGAATCGGCCTGATCCTGATCGCGTTCGCCGCCCGGGCCCTGTCCGGCTTCCTGGCGCCGCTCCCATAACCGCACGGAGAGGACAGTCACCATGGCAGTGAAGAATCCCAAGATCATCGTGGTGGGAGGCGGGTTGGGCGGCCTGTGGGCCACGATCCGCATCGCCGAGTCGGGGCACGACGTCGACCTCTTTTCCCTGTTCCCGGTCAAGCGCAGCCACAGCGCCTGCGCCCAGGGCGGCATCAACGCCTGCCTCGACACCAAGGGAGAGAACGACTCGGTCTGGCAGCATACCATCGACACCATCAAGGGCGGGGCGTATCTGGCCCACCAGCCCCCGGTGAAATCGATGTGCGAGGACGCTCCCGGCCTGATCCGCACCTTCGACCGCATGGGCGTCACGTTCTCGCGCACCCCCGAGGGCATGATGGACCTGCGTCTCTTCGGCGGCGTGAAGAATCGCCGCACCTGCTTCGCCGGCGCCACCAGCGGCCAGCAACTGCTCTACAGCGTCGATGAGCAGGTCCGCAAGCACGAGGAGGAAGGCCGGGTCAAGAAGTACGAGTGGTGGGAGTTTTTGAGCGTGGTCACCGACGGGCAGGGAGCCTGCCGCGGCATCACCGCCATCGATCTGCGCACCATGGAGGTCAAGTTCTTCCGCGCCGACGCCGTGGTGCTGGCCACCGGAGGCCTGGGTCTGGTCTACTACCGCTCGACGAACTCGACCAACAGCACCGGAGCCGCCGCGAGCCGCGTCTACCAGCAGGGCGCCAAGTTCACCAACGGCGAGTTCATCCAGTTCCATCCCACCGGAATGCCGGGCGACGACAAGAACCGCCTGATGAGCGAGGCCGCCCGTGGCGAGGGTGGCCGGATATGGACGCCGAAGGATCCCAAGGATACGCGAGATCCCCTGCAGATCCCGGAAGAGGAACGCTTCTACTTCCTCGAAGAGTGGTATCCCGCCTTCGGCAACACCGTGCCGCGCGACGTGGCTGCGCGGGCGATCTGGAAAGCGGTCCACGACATGGGCCTCGGCATCGGCGGCGAGGATCTCGTCTATCTCGACCTCACCCACAAGGACAAGGATTTCCTGAAGACCCGTCTCGGTGGAATCATGGAGATCTACGAGAAGTTCGCCGGCGAGGATCCGACCGTGCATCCCATGAAGATATTCCCGGCCGTGCACTACAGCATGGGCGGCCTCTGGGTCGACTGGGAGAAGGACGAGCAGACCGGCGGGATGCTGCAGCCCAGTCCCCGCAACCACCAGACAAGCATCCCCGGCCTCTTCGCCTGCGGCGAATGCGACGGCGCCTACCACGGCGCCAACCGGCTGGGCGCGAATTCGCTGTTGTCTGCATCGTATAGCGGCCGCGTGGCCGGCGAGAGCGTGGTCTCCTATCTGAAGGGGCTTGAAAACGGCAGCGAGTCCGTGGACGAGAGCGTCTACACCGCCGAGTTGAAGCGCCAGCAGGGCATCAACCAGGAAATCCTGGCCGGAGGCGGCGACGAGAACCCTTATCTGCTCTGGCAGGATCTGGGGCGGATCATGCGCCGCAAGGTCTCGATCATCCGGGACAACCGGCATCTCGACGAGGCCCTGGACGAGCTCAAGGACCTGCGGGCCCGCTTCGCCAACGTCAGCCTCGACGACCTGCAGGGCTGGTCCAACGCGCCGCTGGTATTCGCCAGGCAGATCCACGACATGATCATCCTGGCCGAAGTGATAGCCAAGGGCGCCCGGATGCGCGACGAATGCCGCGGCAGTCATTGGAAGCCTGAGTTCGAGTTGAAGATTCCCGAGGGCAAGTTCCCCGGCGATCCGGAATTCGAGGACTACCGGGAAAAATGGAAGGCCAACAACGACCAGTGGCTCAAGGCCACGGTGGCCTCCCACACCGATGACGGTCCGGAAATCAGCTTCGAGGAAGTGGATACCAGCGTCTACCCGCCGGAGAAGCCGCGGGACTACCGATAGAGGGGGATAACGATGCCCGAGTTCATCCACATCAAGGTCAAGCGGCAGGACAGCCCGGAGTCCGGATCCTACTGGGAGGAGTTCAAGCTTCCCTACAAGCCGCAGCACAACATCATTTCGCTGCTGATGTCGCTGCGCGAGAATCCGGTCAACACGAAGGGCGAGCGCGTGGCCCCGGTCGTCTACGAGGCCAACTGCATGGAGGAGGTCTGCGGCGCCTGCACGATGCTGATCAACGGCCGGGTGCGCCAGGCCTGCTCGGCTTTGGTCGATCAGCTCGAGCAGCCGATCAAGCTGGAGCCGATGACCAAGTTCCCGGTGGTGCGCGACCTGATGGTCGATCGCCAGACCATGTTCGACGCCCTGCGGCGGATCAAGGCCTGGGTCCAGCTGGACGGCGCCTACGACATCCATGAGCATTCGCCGCGGATCAGCCCGAATGACTGGGAGCAAAACTACGACATCTCGCGCTGCATGACCTGCGGCTGCTGCATGGAGGCCTGCCCCCAGGTGATGCCCGCGAAACTGAATCGGCCCAAGCCGGACAAGGACTTCATCGGTCCCGCGCCGCTGGCGCAGGTGGCCCTGTTCAACAACCACCCGACCGGCAAGTTCGACCAGGAGGATCGCCTGCACGCGATCATGGGTCCGGGCGGACTTACCGACTGCGGCAACGCCCAGAACTGCGTGGCGGTCTGCCCGAAGGAGATCCGCATCACCGATGCGATCGCCAAACTGGGCCGCCAGACGACGTCGCAGGCCCTGAAGGACATATTCGTCAAGTAGCCGGGGCCAGGGGCTCGGCGGCGGAATTGATCATGATGCGCCGATGGTGTACGATTGTGGGGATCCACACTTGAATTCTGATGGATCGCCCCGAGTACCCCAGGAGGAATGACATGTTTCGGCGAACGATAGCGATGATGAGCCTCGTACTGCTGGTTGGAGCCGCCGGTCTGTTCGCCCTGCAGGGCTGCAGCGACGACGGCGCCGCGCCGCACGACGAGCTTCCCACCAGCACCCAGGACATGGCCAACCAGTCCGGAGTGACCGCCTTCGCGATGGCGAAGCTTTCTGGGGAATTCCTGGGGTTCACGCCAGGCAAGCTGGACGAGACCAACCCCGAAGACGGTCATCAGGCATATCCGCTGGTCCTGACCGGGGAAATCAACGGCACCGCCTATCTGTTCTTCAAGAAGGCGGGCGAGATGGTCGCCTACGACGCCGATCCCGACTGGGCCTGGCTATTCACCATTGAAGGCGCTCCCCTGGTTTCGCAGGACGAGCTGATCGCCGTGGGCCTCGACCTGTTGGCCGACCCCCTGAGCTCGACATCGGCCACGGTCAACGGCGAAATCACCGTTTGGTTCGGTCCTTTCGAACGCACCTACACCGTCACCGATGTCGTCGTCGTTCTGGACGGACCGCCCACCGGCGGCACGCTCACCTACAGCGATGACGATCACGATGTGACCGTCACCTACGACGGTACGGACTTCGCGGAAATCGAAGTCGACGGCTTCTTCTTCGAGTTGAATCTCGGCACAGGCGAGGTCGTCGCGATGCGCTGATCCGACCCGGAACCGAAAGAGTTCGCCGTACGAAAAAGAGGCGGGGCCGCGAAGGTCCCGCCTCTTCTGTTTTCTCCGGCCGGAGCCCCGGTCTAGAAACCGAAGAGCAGCGAAGCGCTGAAGGTCGTGAGGTCGCCGAAGCCGGCCTCGACGTTCACCTTGGACAGGATGTTCAGCGTGGCGCCCAAAGTCAGGCGGGCTTCCTGCTGGCCGTCGATGCTGAAATCGACATCCGTGCCCGATCCCTCCTGGGTGTAGTGGACGTCCATGCTCGAGCTCTCGACCGCGACGCCGCCGTAGATTGTGGCCACGACGAAGCTGCGGCTGGCTACGGCGAAGTAGCTGTCGGCCGAGGAATCGATGATGTCGCCGATGTCCAGGCTCTGATGGAAGAAGCCGACCATCACGTCGACCGGCAGAGTCGGCACGACGTTGTTCACGCTGTATTGCAGGCCGAAGCCCATGTAGTCGATGTCGCCGTAGTCGCCGATGTCCATGCTCGGCAGCCAGCGCAGGGTGGCGCGCAGGCCAAGCAGACCGCCCACCGACACTTCCGGTGAAGCCAGCGGAACCCAGCGGGTGTCGACCAGGCCGGCTAGGGCTTCCTGCTGATAGACCGGGATGCCGTTGTAGAAGGCGGTGACGGTGCCTTCGGTATCTTCGTCGCCGAAGACCGTGGGGCCGTCCATCACGATCACGCCGGATTCACCGTAACCGGTGTCGCCGGGATTCAGGCCCCAGGCCTCGTCCAGGGTAGTCTCGAAGCTGCGGGTGAAACTCTGGTCGTCCTCGGAGATACGGGAAGCCATCAGTCGCAGGCCCACCGAGACGGTCAGACGGGTCTTGGGAATGGCGGCGGTGGTGTAGAGGCCGCTGTTCATGTCGGCCCCGAAAGCGGTGATGAAGGGCGAGACATAGGCGCTGGCGTATTGCTCTCCGACCAGCTCGAGACGATCCGTCAGATCTTCGGCCTGAGCCGAGAGCGCGGCGCCGAGGGTCACGCAAATCACAGCCAGAGCGAGTAGAGTCCGGACTGTTCGCATATCACTCATCCAGCTCATCTGTCGTTCCTCCTGAAACGGGAAGCAGCTTTCATTGCCCGGAACCTAGCACAGCCGACAACATCCGGACAACACCCGGGGCGGGTGACGAAAACGCGCTCGCAATTAACGGGCCGAAAATACCTGGATTTGTCCATTAAAGGCTGTAGATGGCTGTGCCCGGCTCAAGCCGGCCGGTATCGTTCGCGGAAAACCCCGGCTACTCCGGCCACGACCAGCACCGTCCCGGCCAAAGTCCAGCCGGTGATCCTCTCGCCGAGAACCAGCCACCCCAGCGCCACGGCGATGACCGGATTGGCGTAGGCGTAGGTCATCACCACGTTGATCGGCAGGATGCGCAGGGCGCGCACGAACGACGAAAAGGCGATCACCGAACCGAAGAGCATCAGATAGGCCCAGGCTCCCCAGGCTTCCGGCGTCGGGGCGGCTTTCGGCTCGCGCGTCAGCAGGATGAGAATCAAAAAGCCGACTCCGCCGCAGATCTGCTGGGTCGCGGCCACGGTCAGCGGCCCCAGGTCCGGACGTTGGCGCTGCACCCAGATCGAGCCCGCGGCCCAGGACAAAGGCGCGGCGATCAGGGCGACCACCGCCCATGTCTCGGCCGATGTGCCTTTCAGCAGAACCGGAGCCGAGAGCGCGGCCACGCCCACGAAACCGGTCAGCAAAGCAGCAA
>CAZYDJ010000083.1:0-8259 GCA_964646035.1 uncultured Fibrobacteraceae bacterium
CGTTGGCGCGGCCGCGATCGGTGTGCTACCGTCTGAACCGCGTTCCGTCCGGGGAGCGCGACGGCGACGAACTCGTCTTGCGCAACTGGAGTTTCGATGAAACAAGTATGGATCACACGCGCCGGCGCTGCCGATGTCATGGCCGTGCGCGAGGCCCTCGACCCCGAGCCCGGCTCGGGCGAGGTCCGGGTCCGCATCGACGCCGTCGGCGTGAATTTCGCCGACGTGATGATGCGGCTGGGTATCTATCCCGACGCACCCGCTTTGCCGGCTGTGCCGGGATACGAGGCTTCCGGCGTGATCGACGCCGTGGGCGAGGGGGTCCCCGCCGCCAGGATCGGCGAAGCGGTGATCGTGTTCTGCCGCTTCGGCGGTTATTCCGACACGATCTGCGTGCCTTCCGGATTCGCCTTTCCGCGGCCGAAAGGTGTGTCGGCGGCCGTCGGGGCCGCCGTGCTCGTCAACTATGTCACCGCCTGGCAGATGGTCGAGGTGATGGCTCCGGTGCGCGAAGGGATGACCGTCCTGATCCACGGCGCGGCCGGCGGGGTCGGCCTGGCCGCGGTCCAGCTCTGCCTGCGCCGCGGCGCCCGGGTGCTCGGCACCGCCTCCGCGGCCAAGCACGGTTTCCTGCGCGAGCGGGGCGTGGCGGCCGTCTTCGATTCCCGCCGCGGCAGATTCGCCGCCTCGGTCCAGGCCGCAACCGGGGGCAAGGGCGTGGATGTCTGTCTCGAACCGCGCAACGGCCGCTGGATAATGGAAAGCTATCGTACGCTCGGCCCGACCGGCCGCCTGTTCCTCTTCGGTTTTTCCGACGCGACGGCCGGAGGCTTCGGCGCCAGGCTGGGCTCGCTCCGGACTCTGCTGCGCATGCCATGGCTGAGCCTCAACCCGATCCGCCTGATGAACGACAACCGCGGCGTGCTCGGGGTCAACGTCGGCCGGTTGTGGGATCGATCCGAAATGGTGCGGGGATGGATCGGCGAGATCATCGCCGGGCTCGCCGACGGCTGGATCACTCCCCACGTCGATCGCGCCTTCCGCCTGGATGACGCCGCGGCGGCCCATCGGTACCTGGAACAGCGGCGCAACATCGGCAAGGTCGTGTTGGCCACCGATTCGGGAATCGCCGCCGGCCTGGACATCCCTCTGGACGGGGAGGACGGCCGGTGAAGATCTCGGCGGTGCTGATCACCCGCAACGCGGCGGCGCATCTCGAACGCTGTCTGGCCTCGCTGGATTTCGTCGACGAGATCGTGGTCCGGGACAACGGCAGCGATGACGGCACGACGGCGATCGCCGAGCGCATGGGGGCCCGGGTGGTCCAGGGGGACTGGCGCGGCTTCGGCCCCACCAAGCAGGCCGCCGTCGACCTGGCCCGCAACCGCTGGGTGCTGAGCATCGACGCCGACGAGGAGGTCTCGCCGGAACTGCGCGAGGCGATTTCGGCCCTGCCCGACGAGCCTGCCGAGGCCGCGTTCGCCGTGAACCGGCTGTCGCGCTTTTTGGGCAAGTGGATCCGGCATTGCGGCTGGCATCCCGATTGGATAACCCGGCTCTTCGATCGCGAACGCGCCGGCTTCGACGACAAGCAGGTCCACGAATCGATCCGCACCGCGGGCGCAGTCGGACGTCTGGACGGTCTGCTGCGCCACTATACCTACGACACCTTCGAGCAGTACTTCGAGAAGCTGAACCGCTACACCACCCTGGCCGCCGCCGACGCCCTGGCCGCGGGCCGTCGCGCCGGACCTCTCGGGGCGGTTATCAGAGCCAAGCTGGCTTTCTTCCGCTTCTACATCCTGCGCGCAGGAGTGCTCGACGGATGGCACGGCCTGGTGCTCTGCGTCTGCTCGGGCTGGTCCGTTTTCGTGAAGTACCTGAAGATCTGGCACGGAGGACGGTCGTGAGGCTGCTGGTCTGCCGCACCGATCGCCTGGGGGATCTGGTCCTTTCCCTGCCGGTCTTCTCCCGTTTGAAGGCGGCGCTGCCCGGTTGCGAGATCCACGCCCTGGTCGCGCCCGCGGCCGCCGCCCTGGTCGAGTCCGACCCGAGCGTGGATCGCGTTCTGATCTGGGATCCCGCCGCGGCGGAACTGGCGTCGGCGATGATCGCGGCCGCCGGTTACGACGCCGCCCTGATGCTGCTCTATCGACGGGATGTGGCCTGGTCCCTGCGCCGCGCCGGCGTTCCGCATCTGGTCGGTCCGTTGTCCAAGCCGTCGAGCTGGTTGCTGCTCAAGGGCGGGATGCGGCAGCGGCGTTCACGGGCGGATCGACACGAGCGCGACTACAATCTGGAATTGGCCGGTCGCCTGATCGAATTGCTGGGCGGCGAGGCGGATCCGCCGGGATGGAATCCGACTCCGCGCCTGCACGCTGCGCAGAAACAGATCGAGACCGGACGTCTGTTCCGTCTCGCCGAGGCTCCGGGGGCCGATGTGGTGGCCTTCATTCATCCCGGGATGGGAGGCTCGGCGTTGAACTGGCCGCCGTCGCGGTTCGCCGCAGTGGCCCGGGAGTTGGCCTCCCGTCCAGGCTGGCGGGTGTTCCTGACCGGCGGTCCGGCGGATCGGGCGGTCACCGCGGAAGTGGCCGCGCAATGCGGTGCAGCGGTGGTCGATCTGACCGGCAGATTCGATCTGCGGACCTTCATCGGAGTGCTGGCGGCCGGCGACCTGATCATCGCGCCGAGTACGGGGCCTCTGCACATGGCTGCGGCGCTGGGGTTGGCCGCGGTGGGCGTGTATCCGCCGCTGCCGGTCCAGAGTCCGCGCAGATGGGGACCGTTGGGACCGCGGGCCGTCTCGCTGGCGCCCCCGGTCGCCTGTCCGGAGAATCTGCGTTGCCGGGGCGAGGAGTGCGGGCATTGGAACTGTCTGGAAATGATATCTGTAGAGAGCGTGGTCGCGGCCGCGGAGTCGGCGGTTGCGCGGACGGACATCGGGACGGATCGGAAGGATTGATGATGCGAGCGAGTCACCGGATAACCGCTTTTTGCTGTCTCACGCTGATGCTTAGCGCCGCGGTCGCGGCCGTCGCCCGCCCCGAATCCCCCGGGCCCGATGTCCAGTCGGTGCAGGAGGGCTTCCTGATCGATGTCCGGGCGGATGTCGAACGGGCCCGCTCGCTCGGTTGCCCCAAGCACGCCCCCGAGCATTATCGCAAAGCTGTCGACGCTCTCGCCGCGGCCGAACAGGCCATCGCCGCCGACCCCGCGGCCGCCCGCTCCGGCGCCTGCGCCGACGAGATCGCCGCCGCCAGGGCCGCCGCCCGACGGGCCCTCGCCGCGATCGGCTTCATCGAGGAACTGCGCGACTACCGCTACGGCTGGGAAGAGGCCGTCAACCGTTACGACAGCCTGGTCGAGGACGTGTCCACCATCGTCGGCATCGAAATGCCGCCGGGTCTTTCCGGCCCGAGCTACGGTCATGCGATGGTCGATTCCCTGACCCGTCGCCACGGTCTGATCCGCGCCCACATGGATTCCCTGGCTCGCGAGAACCGGGGATTGCGTCTGAGCGTGATGGGAGAGGGCGCGGTAAAAGATTCGACGATCGTCCGGTTGCAGACCGAGCTGGGTGAACTGCGGCAGCGTTTATGGGAGATGGAGCTTCGGGCCGGCGTGGCCGAGGCGGATGGTTCCGCGGCCCGGGAACAATTGCGGCGCAAGCAGGAGCGGGAGGACAAGGTGCGCGACATGGTCGGCCTCTTCGAGCCCGACGAGGGCGAGATCCTGCTGACTCCCGAAGGCGATGTCCGGGTTCGTCTGACCGGATTCGGATTCGCCGTCGGCAGCGCCTGGCTGGGATCGGCCCAGGCTCCGTTGCTGGAGAAGCTGGCCACCGTCGCCGGCGGCTTCCCGGACGCCCCCCTGCGTGTCGAGGGCCACACCGACGACACCGGCACCCGAGAAATCAACATCGATCTTTCCCTGCGCCGGGCCAGGGCCGTGGCCAACGATCTGGCCGAGCGGTTGGGCCTGCCGCAGGACTCGATCGCGGTCGAGGGTCTCGGCCCCGACCAGCCGATAGCCACCAACGCCACCGAGCAGGGCAGGGCGTTGAACCGGCGCATAGAGATAGTGATCCTGGCGGGCAGGGATGACGGCTAGGAAAGGGCCGGCGGCATCGCTCAAGGCGACTGGGGATTCTCCTTCAGGATGTCGGCCACGGCCTTGAAGTCGTCGGTCCGGGCCACGCGCAGGATCTCGAACATGATCATCTCCGCGCTCATGATCTGAACGCCGATCTCACGCATCCGGTCCAACCCCAGTCCGCGATCCGCGGCCCGGCGCGATGATACCGCATCTGCCGCCAGAACGACCTGGTACCCCCGTTTTTTCAAATCGAAAGCAGTCTGATAGACGCAGACATGGGTCTCGATACCGCACAGGATCAGCTGGTCGCGGCGGGTGCCCTCGAGCCGGGAGAGATAGCCCGCGTCGCCGGCGCAGGAGAAGTGGATCTTCTCGATGACCGCGGCGCCGGCGTTGATCTGCTTCAGCTCGGGCACCGTCACGCCCAGGCGTTCCGGATAATGCTCGGTCACCAGGATCGGCACGTCGAGCCTCTCGCAGAAACGCATCAGCCGCGAGGAATTGGCGATCACTCCGTCCATGCCGTGGATCAGCGGGCGGAACGGTTCCTGGATGTCGATCACGGTCAACAGGGAGCGATTCTTCTCCAGGCGATCGGCAATGCTGCTCATTTGATTCTCCGCCGGACAAGGGCCGGCCTGGCGAATGGTTATTGGCGACGAGGCGGTTCGTATTCGCCACAAGGGTCTACGGTTTCCGCGTACGGCCCGTGCCAGCCCTGGTCGAAGAATTCGATCAGACCGGTCGCGATGCCCGCGCCTTCACAGAACAGGCTGAGGTTGCGCGACTGGTGGAAATAATCCTCGGCCCAGTTGGCGGTGCCGATCCAGGCCCTGCCGCGGTCGGCTACCAGGTACTTGGCGTGCTCGACGCGGGAGAAGGGCACGAAGCCGGTCGAGAGATCGGGGATGTTGGTGAAGCAGATCTCGATGTTCGGCAGCACGGCCAGGCTCTGGATCCAGGGCAGCATATAATAGCGCTTGGACCAGTTGGCCAGGATGATCCTCACCTGCACGCCGCGCGCCGCGGCCCGGCGCAGGGCCGCGTCCAGGGTCGTGTAGACGCTGTTGTCTCGGTTGCCGGGATTGTAGGAGAGCAGTTGCAGGCGGATCGTCGTGCTGGCGCCGTCGATCATCTCGACCAGCATCGGTTCGTCGTGGGGCACCCCCGGCGGCAGGGGGCCGGGGGGGCTGGCGGCCAGCCCGATCGAAACCGCGTCGCCGCCGACGGTGGCGATGGGGAAGGGCCCGGCGTCGACTTCGGCGGCGGAAGGTTCCTCGCCGCCGGCCAGGGCCCAGTCCACGGCGAAGACCGCGCCCACCGCGGCGGTCAATCCGGGATGCCGGACGCGGGCGCCCAACTCGCGGATCTGGGTCAGGGCCCGCCAGTCCCAGTTCTGGCTGCCGATGTAGAACTCCCGTCCGTCCACGACGAAGAACTTGGAGTGCTGGACCCCGCCCCAGAGACTACGGGCGTCCAGCAGCCGGGCTTCGGCCCCGGGCAGGGCGCCGATGCTCTCGATCACATCGGAGTAGGTGCGCATGAATCCCTTGTCGCCAACCAACCGGATCCGCACGCCGCGGTCCGCGGCCTCGGCGAGGGCCGCGACGAGCAGGTCGACGGCGTCTTGCTGGTCGTCGGGATCCTGGCTGTAGTAGAAGCTCTCGATATCGATCGATTCGGTCGCCCCGGCGATCATCTCGAGCCAGACGTCGGGCGCGTCCGGCAGCGAATCCAGGCCGTAGACGGTTTCGACCGGCACGCTTTCGACCAGAGTGACATCCGCGGCCGCGGGCGCGGCGAGCAGGAACAGGGCGATAGCCGCGAGCGCGGCTGATTTGAACCGCATGGTCCACCTCCGGTGGGAGAGTATCGAGGCCCGGGACGGGACTGCGCCGGTAGCGCCGGCGTCCGACGACTCGGTGCGCGTAATCAGAGTTCGCTGAGTCCGGCCATGACGAGGCCGCCCATCACGAAGAGCCCGATGACCGCGCCGAGCAACTCGAGGGCCATCAGGATTCCGAGGATGATGAAGCCGGTTTTCAGGCGCGACAAGGCCTGCAGCAGCGAATCCGCATTATTGGCCTCATGGGCGGTTTCCATCCCGCTGGCTGATTTGATCAGCAGCACTCCCAGCCAGATCGGGATCCAGCAGAATATGATTCCCCAGAGCGTCAGAGCACAGGCGGCGCCCATCAGGATCAGCACGATGCCGGAAAACTGCATCCAGGTGCGGGCTTCGAAAAGCGGTCGGCTGAGCATGCGGATCAGATCTGAATTGTCGGGCTGCAGCGGATCGGCAGCGCTGGGGATTTCCTGCATCACTGGCCTCCTGGAACGTGTCGGGCGTATCATGATGTCGAGTTAAACCGCAGCGGCGCGGGGCGTCAACCTCGGTTGGATGTATATTGTCGAACCCGCACAATATTCCGGAAAGGCAACCGATGCTTCGAGATCTGAAATCGCTTTTGTACATATTCCCCGTTATCGCCCTGCTGGCCCCGGCTATGAGCGGTTGCGACGACGATCCGGTGTCTCCGGGCGCCTCGGCGACGGTGGTGGTCGAGGTGATCGACGTCCAGACCGGTGATCCCGAGCCGGGAGTGAAGCTGATGTTGCTGGACCCGGTCGCCAATCTGCCGGCGACCGCCGTGGCGATATCCGATACCGCCGGGGGCGCCGTGTTCAACGACGTTCCCCAGGGCGAATACGTGCTGCTGGCCCTGCCCAGGCAGGGGAGGCAGTTGTTCTCGTCGCCGGGCTTGGTTTCGGCGGCGGTCCCGGGCCGGGATCCGGCCATACCGGCGATCAACATCGTCAGGACCATGTCGGCGCGGTCGCAGCCGGGCGGCGGCAACAGCATCAGCGGCGTCGTCAGGGACGCGGAAACCGGATTGCCCCTGGATTCGGTCTTTCTCGGATCCCGGGATGATTGGCTCGGGGCCTACCTCGGCTGGAACCCGACGAAGGCCGACATCACCGACAGCAGCGGCGTGTTCATGGTCCCGGGAATCGCTTTCGCCTTGAATCCGAACACCAATCTGCTGCTGCAGGTCGAGCCCCTGATAGCCCAGCGAGCCGGGTATCGGCCTCTGGAATGGTTCGCCGACGGCCGCCGGATCAACAGCGGCATCATAACCGGAGTAAGCCTGGATCTGGTTCCCCTGGAGGCAGACGGATCGGAAACCGGCGGCGCCTTCGGAGTAGTGAGTTTCCTGGGCGAACCGGTCGCCGGAGTCCGGGTGGGACTGTCTTTCTGGGGGGCGTATGCTCCGCCGCCGGGATTTTCTTCCGATTCCGGCAACGAGCCGGCCGCTCCCGGCGGCTATGCCGTCACAGGAGCCGGGGCCGGGGCTCCCGGCCGGGTCACGTTGACCGACGCCGAGGGCCGCTACGAATTCACGGATCTGAAGCCGGGATGGTATCTGGTCCATGCCGCCTATCCGGCCGGCGACGGATTCGTCATGCCCCAGCCGCTGGGCCCGGGCAACACTCCCAACGGGATCAATCCGCTGCCGGTCGAGGTAGTAGCGGACGCCACGGCCGAGGCCGCGGACATCGCGGTTTTCCGCGCGATCCGTCTTCTGGCCCCGGCGGCCGGAGCGATCGGAGTGAGTTCGCAGCCGCAACTGCGCTGGTCGTCGGTTCCCGAAGCGGCATCCTATTCCCTCTCCCTGGATAACCGGTTCTTCGAGGATATCCCGGATACCTCCTTCTCCGTTCCCTCCGGGTCGGCGCTCGACGCCGGCCCCTGGACCGTTCTGCTCGCAGCCTACGACCTGGACGGTCTGCCGGTGGGAGTGATCGAAACCGCGACCCGGTTCGTGGTGGGGGAAGGGTTCTAGGCTGGGCCGGATATCGTAGCTGGACCGGAATTTGTTCAGATGGTGCGGATATCGAATCAGTTGGTGCGGATATCGAAAAAGAGAAGGGGCGGACGGTCGAAACCGTTCGCCCCTTTTTTCTAAGTGGAATCAGCCCGACGGCGCGGGATCAGACATCCACCGCGGCGCCCACCATCGCCTGCAGCCTGCGCAGCCTGTCGTCGCGGTCGTTGGCGAAGCGGATCACCCCGGCCGTGATGCCGGCCGGATGGATTCCCGCGTCCTCGCAGACCTCGTCCAGATCGCCGCCCGCGCGCCACTTGTTGTCGGCGTCGCT
>CAZYDJ010000083.1:8269-11517 GCA_964646035.1 uncultured Fibrobacteraceae bacterium
GTACTCGTCGGCCCGCGGATTGAAGTTCCAGTCGGCCATGGCCCGGCGGCAGCGGTTGGTGATGAAGGTGCTGTCGGCCAGATCGGCCCCGGTGATCACAGTGTTGCGGTACTGCTCCGGCTGCATCCGGAACAATTGCGGGCTGGGGCAGGCCACGATCTTCACGTTCACGCCGGCGGCGTCGATTTCCGGCAAGGCCCGGATCAGGTTGTAGGTCGACATCGTGCCCTGGACGAAGACGCAACCGCCGCGGGGCTTGCCCGGCTTGTAGTCGCGCAGGATGTAAGCGCCCTTGGCGGCCTCGAAAAACGAGCCCAGACCCAACGCCTCGCGATCCGGGATCTCGATGCCCGGACGGGTCAGATGCAGGGCCACGATGGGAGCATCGGTCTTCAGGGCGGCGGCCAGCATCACCGGCACCTCGTTGTACTCCCAGGGGTGGATGTCGATGACCTTACCCTCGGGGAAGAGCTGGGTGACGCTCGGCGAAAAGATGCCGAAGTGGGTGCGCGAGTCCTCGGCCGTTTCGGGGCCGGAGTGGCCGGCGATCCAGATCACCTTGCCCAGCTTCAACTCGCAGTCCTGGGCCAGTTGGCTGTAGAGCCGCATGGCGCCGTATTTCAGATAGGAGAACGAGCCGTAGGTCGAGCAAGCGGTCCAGAAGCCGTTGAAGGCCTTTTCCGGCTCCGGCGCCAGGTTCACGCTGGCCGCGCCGACGCAGATGCCCGAGTTGGTGAACTCGGTGATCTCCTGCGGCAGGATCACTCCCTCCGGGGATTTCTCCCGCTCGTACCAGCCGTAGTTCGGCTTGTCGTCATAGTCCTTGCCGAAGCCCGAGATGTTGGTCGAGTCGGCCAGGTCGGCCGAGCAGACCAGGAACTGCGGCCGGCCGTACTTCTCGCGGCAGACGCTGTTGATCCACGATCCCCACCGGCTCAGCCCGGCGCGGTTGGGCTTCTTCTCGCCCGGCTTCGCCCACATCGATTCGGGATAGGCCGTGGCATCGAGCAGCTGCGGATCGTCCAGCGGATTGCGCTCGAACGGGATGCGGAAGCCTTTGATCTCGGTCGGCACGCTGTCGCCCAGTTCGACCAGCCGGTCGGCCAGATAGGTCAGCGTCTCGTCGTCGTTGCGCAGCACATCCAGGGCCGTATTGATGTGGGCCGTCGACTGAGCGAGCAGCGCCGCTGCGCTATCGGGCTTGCCGGCGCCGAAGTCGGCCCATTCCACGCCGTACTTGTCGGCGAAGTCCTTGCGGCAGGCCCAGTAGCCCTCGGAGTTGAGCGGATGCGCCGCGCCGTGGCTCTTGTTGTCGTATTTGTGATAACCGCGGCCCTTGCGGGTCTTGCCGAACATCATGCCCGGACGCAGGGCGGGATTATCGCCGTGGACCATCTCCAGGATGGCCGCGGTGACCTGTTCGAAGTCGCTGCCGTCGACCGCCTCGTGGACATGGAATCCGTAGGGCGCGAACCAATCCCGCGGCGTGCCGTGGACGACGCTGCTGATGGCCTGGTCGTCGATGCCGAAATCGTTCCAGTCCAGCAGGAAGAAGAGGTTGTCCAGCCCCAGGCCGTAGGCCGAGTTCTTGGTCTCGTGCCAGCAGCCGGCGGTATGTCCGCCCTCGCCCTCGATGCCGAAGACCTTCACGCCCTCGGCTCCGGCCCGCTTCAGGGCCAGGGCCTGGCCCGCGCAGGGGGGGGCGCCGTGGCCGCTGGGCCCGGTGTTGAACTTCACGAAGAGGTTCTTGCCCGCCATCTCGACGTGTCCGGGCAGCCCGCCCCGGTTGCGCAGGGTCAGCAGATCCTCCCAGGTCAGCGTGCGGTCGGGGCCGCCGGCGACCAGGTACTTGTCGTCGCCGGTCCGCTGGTGCATCACCCGCAGGGACTCGTTGAACACGGCCAGCATGGCGTAGACCAGCGGCGCGGTATGACCGGCCACCAGCACGAAGCGATCGCCGAAACGCTTTTCGGGATGTCTGATGTCCCAGCGCATCGCTCCGCCGAGAAGCAACGACGTCAGCATGTGGTTCTTCGACCGGCTGCCGCCGGGATGTCCGCTCTGTCGGTGGTTGAGCATGATGTCGATCTGCTGGTCGATTACATCCTTGATCAACTCCCAGTGCCTGAAATTGACGGACTGGGCCTTGTAGAGTTCGTCGGCGTGGGACACGAGCTTTCTCCTCCGGGAAGCGTTATGGCTGGTCGAGATCTTCGAGCAAAACGAGGGCGACACCAATCTTGACAAGCGGCGGCGGCGGAATCAAGGGAAAGAAGGTTATCAGGACCGGCCCGGCTGCCGGGAGCCGTCGTCGAGCAGCGTTCGGCCCAGATGGAAGAACTGCAGGATGGCCGCGGCGGCCCGGGCGTCGTCCACGGCCCGGTGCATCTTCAGACCGCCGTCGATGCCCATCTTCTTGAGTATGGATTCCAGGCGCAGGCCCGATGTGCTGTGGTGGTTCTGGGCCAGCCAGGCGGTGGCCACGGCCCGGATGTCGTAGGCACCGCCGGCGATGTGGGCGCCGTAGTCGATTCCGCAGGATAAGCATTCCCGGCGCAACAACGGGATGTCGTAATAGACCCCGAAAGCGCCGATGATGGCCTTGTTCCGCGGCCCGTACCAATCCATGAAGCGCTTGCCCACGACGTCCCAGCCGTCCTTGTCGGCGACCTGGGCTGCGGTGATGCCGGTCATCACGGTGATGAAAGGCGCCACCGGATATTCGTGGGGGCGGACAAGTTCGGAGAAACTGTCCACTTCGGCCAGGGTCTTGCGGTCCAGCCGCACGGCCCCGATCTCGATGATGTTGCTGCGTTCTATGGAGTTGTTGCCCTCGTCCTGCGCGGGGCAGGTGGCTTCGAGGTCGATGATCACGATGTCGGTCGTGTAGCGCATTGGGTCTCCTGGTGGTTGGGCGCTGCGAATCTATCACGCGGCCGCCGGTTTCGCCAATCCCGGCTTCGCTCCGCAACGCCGATACGGTCGCAGGGGGAATAATCGGAATCCTGATTCAGAAGGGGATTTGACGCGCGGCCCTGATGGGTTAGTGTTTCCACCCATGAAGACGTATCTGCGAGTACTGTCCTTCCTGAAGCCGTATGTGCTCCAGGTCGGACTCTCGGTCCTGTTCATGGTGATCTTCTCGCTGCTCAGCGGGTTCGGGATCGTCATGATCGGCCCCTTCCTCGACGCCCTCTTCGCTCCCGAACCCGTGGCGACCGAGCCGGCGGCGGTCGTCGCCGAGTCCG
>CAZYDJ010000084.1:0-11482 GCA_964646035.1 uncultured Fibrobacteraceae bacterium
GCATCCCGGCCACCTGCACCAGCATCATCTCCACCGGGGCCTATCTGTCGCGCGAGAGCGGCGCTGCCCTTTACAGCGCCCGGCTGACCCGCGACACCCTCTTCGGCTTCTCTTCGCGGGGCGGCGAAAGCCCCAAGCCCGATGTCGTGGCCCCCGGCACGGCTTTGTCGACCGTCCCGGGACACGTCGAGGGCAGCGCCCGGTTCAACGGCACTTCCATGGCTTCTCCCCAGACCGCCGGCGCGGTGGCCTGCCTGCTTTCGGCGGCAAAGGATGCGGGGATCGAGGGAATCCACTGGGGCATGATCAAGCGGGCCCTGATCGGCGGCGCCGTGCCGGTCGCGGACCTGGCCCTGGTCGAGCAGGGCGGCGGTCTGATCGACATCGGCAACTCGTGGAAGCTGCTGCAGGGCATCGCCGACAGCGAGTCGGCCCGCAAGGTGCTGGACTACGGCATCGAGGTCGCCTGTCCCTTCCAGCAGGACGGCACGTCGACCGCGGCCTACTGGCGCACGCCCGGCGGCACGCCGCTGTCGCCCGAGCGCGTCAGGTTCACCGTGACTCCGGTCTTCCATCCCGACCTGACACCCGACGAAAAAGACACTTTCTTCCGTTCCTTCTCGTTCCGGAGCGAGGCGCCGTGGCTCAAGACGGTCACGACCAAGAGCTACATCCGCGGCGACATGGGCATGACCGTCGACGTCGAGTATGACGGCGCCAAGCTGAAGGATCCCGGATTCTACAGCGCCCGCGTGCTGGCCACCCTGGACGGCGGCGACCTCTCCGGCCTGGCCGGACGCGAGTTCGCGCTCTGGAACACGGTCGTGATCGCCACGGAGTTCGACGCGGCCTCGGGCTACTCGCGCAGCTTCTCCGGCAAGGATCTGGCCCCGTCCTGCGTCCGCCGCCACTATGTCGATGTGCCGGCCGGCGCCAGCGCCATGCGCGCCCGGCTGGAGATCAGCCGGGAAATCGGCGCGGCCAAGGGCGCCCGGGCCTATCTCGAGATGAACAACCCCGAGGGGGCGGTGATCGGCGGCTGGTCCGGTTACGCCTCTCCAGAAACGGATCCGGTCCGGGACCTGACCCTGCTGGCTCCGGATCTGACTCCCGGCATCTGGGAGATGAACATCGTCTCGGCGATCGGCAACCTGGTCCCGACCGACTACCGGCTCTCGGTGGCTTTCGACGGCTATGTCTGCGATCCGGCCGTGATCACCGAATTGCCGCGCGGCGAAGCCGGCGATCCCGCGACCGCATCGTTCAACGTCACCCGGATCTTCCCGGGCGTCTTCCGCGGCGGCGCTTCCGCCGTGGTCGAGGGCTTCCGCGTCGCCGCCGACCAGACCATCGAAGAGACGGATGTGTGGAGCAAGACCTTCACTCTCGACCGCATTACCCCGCGGGCCGAATTCAACTTCGAGATGGACGAGGATACGGCGAATTTCTTCACCGACTGCGCCGTGAACATCGTCGATTCCGATGGGATCGACGTGACCGGCACCGGCTTCAGCGGCCTGCTTTGCACGGTGAGCGCCGAATTGCCCGCGGGAGCCGATCAGGCGACCTTCACCCTGAAGGTCACCGGCGGCTTCGCCCTGAAGGAGGATATGCAGGAATGGGGCTTCGATCTGGAGGAGTTGTACTACCTCGCGTCGCCGGTATCCGGTGATGTCAGCCGCTCCGGCGGCGGCGGATTGTTGCTCTACAGCGGCGTGGCCACCGCTGTGGACGTCGAGTTCTCCGGCTCCTGGCCCGAGCCGCCCGAGGGCATGGCTCCGTTCGGCGAGATCGTCTTTACCGACTCCCGTCCCGACGACAGGCTGCCGGGCGACAAGACCGGCCGCCGGGCGCTGGCGGTGCCCATCCGGATGGACTGATCCTGTTGTTGCCCGCTGATTGCGGCAGCGCCCTTCCCGGCCATCGGGGAGGGCGCTTTATTTACGGCTTATTATCAGGAGATGCCGGGTTCCGCGGCGGGATCGGAAAGCACGGCCAGCAGACGCGCCATGTGCACGGGCAGGGAATAACGGGCTTCTGCCTTGGCGCGGGCCGCATGCCCGGCCGACGGCCCCAGGTCGACCGCCCGCAACAGGGCCGCGGCCAGATCCGCTCCGGTCGCCGGGGCGGAAGAGCAGTCCGTCGACACCGTCGGCGATATGCTCGGGGATGCCGCCGATTTCCGCTCCGACGACCGGAACTCCGGCCGCCAGCGATTCCAGCAAAGACAGCGGTCCGTTCTCATAGCATTCCGAGGGCAGGACGGTGCATTCCACCCGCGCCAGTTCCCGTCCCAGCTCGGCCGGGCTCAGGTTGCCCAGGAATTCCACTTGCTCCAGTTCGAGTTCGCCGGCCAACGAGCGCAGTTCGCGGTCGGCCGGGCCCGAGCCCGCGATTCGCAGCGGCATGGTCCTGCCTCCGGCTTCGCCCCGCTCGATCCGGGCCTGCGCCTGCAGCAGCGTATGCAGCCCCTTCTCCCGCGACAGCCGGCCGAAGTAGAGTACTCCGTCTCTTCCCGGAGCCGGTCCGGGTCGCCAGGCTTCGACATCCACGAAGTTGGGCAGATGGGTCAGGCGCTCGGCCGGGAATCCCCATTCGGCGTATTTTTCCGCCAGGAACGAGCTCGGGCAGAGGAAGCGGGACACGTTTCCGGTGTAGAGCCGTCTCGATGTCTGATGCCGGGTCTCGACCGCCGCCAACAAGGACGCAAACAGCGATCCTTTGACACAGCGTCCCCGGACCGCCTCGATGAACTTGCCGCCGCGGCATCTCTCGCAGATCTCGCCGTGGCGCAGCATGTGGATCGCGGGGCAGAGCAGCCGCAGGTCGTGCAGGGTCTGCACCACCGGTATTCGATGACGCGCCAGCACCGGCAGGATCGAGGGGCTGAGGTGGTGGTAGATGTTGTGGATATGGGCCACCGCGGGCCGCGTGACGGCGATCAGCCGCTCCAGGTTGCGCGCCGCCTCGCGATTCCAGATCAGGGACAGGGCCGCGGCCGGCGTTCCGATCGACCAGTTCGGTTCGCTGTAGTCATGGCCGCCGACGAAGAAGCGATCCCATTGCGAGGGGCGGGCGTCGGCGTCCTTCATGGCGAAGGGCACCACGTTCCAGCCCTGTTCCAGCAGATGCTGCTCTTCCTGCAACAGATAACGGCCGACGCCGCCGGCGGGGCCGATGTCGTGGTAGAACTTGTTGATCAACAGGATCGTGCGCGGCGGCATCCTTTTCCTCTCATCAGGGCAGCAGCTTGGGTACGGTCAGATCGGCGCTTCCGGCCACGAAGACGTCGACCCACGCGGCGGACGGGGTCGGCTCCAGATTGAATTCGACCACCTTGGCCCCGGCTTGATGGGCGATTTGGCCCAGCCCCGCGGCGGGAAAGACCAGCCCCGACGTTCCGATGATCAGGAAGAAGTCGCATTCGACCGCCGCCCTGGATCCCCTGGCCAAGACGTTGGGATCGATCCCCTCGCCGAACCAGACGACACCCGGCCGCAGCAGCTCGCCGCATTCCTCGCAGAGCGGCGGAATCGGCAACGGCACCCTGCGATCCTCTTTCGCGGCGCCGCATCCGGTGCAGCTCAGCGTCCATATCGAGCCGTGGAACTCCAACACGTCGCGGCTGCCGGCGTCATGATGCAGTCCGTCGACGTTCTGGGTGATGACGGTCACGCCCGCGGTCAGACTCTCCAATGCGGCCAGGGCGTGGTGGGCCGCGTTGGGGCTGCAGCCGGCGATGAGTCCCCGCCGCCAGTCGTACCAGCGCCAGACTTTCCGGGGATCCTCGGCGAAGGCTTCGGGCGTGGCCAGTTCCTCGGGCCGGCAGTTTTCCCAGAGGCTGTCCGGGCCGCCGCGGAAAGTGGGCACGCCGCTCGCCGCCGAGATGCCGGCGCCGCTGAGGACCGTGATCCTGGCCGCGGCGGTGATCATCCCTGCCAATTCCGCCGGATCGGATCCGCGCTGCGACATCGAAATGCTCCTTGCAGACAGGGATGGGTTGCGGCTCGCGGGGGATTGCAGCATGATCGCCCCATGTTCAACGGAGTGTCAACGAGGATCGCCGCGGCCCTGCTGCTTCTTTCTCTCTGCATCGGGTCCAGGGCGGCTGCGGTTCAGGCCGCCGCCGACACAGTGCTATGCGACGATGTCTTTCCCGCACTCGTCATGGAGCGGGGCGCCGGAGTCGCGCCCGAAGTCGTCGCTGAGTGCCTGGCGGCCCTGCGGTCGGCAGGACCCGGGCTGCGTAATTCGCTCTGGCCGTATTCGCTGGACCCCCCGACTCTGCGCGTTCGTCTGCTGATGGCTGCTGATTTCCGCCTCGCCCGCGCTGAACTCGGCGGCGCTCCCGACTGGGGCGTCGGGCTGTCGGTGGGCCGGCTCATCCTTGTCGACTGCTCACGGGCCGGCCGGGGAGGGCGCACCGTCGCCACTGTTTTCATCCACGAGATAGCTCATTCCCTGGTTCATTTCGCCGCCGGGAGTTCGACCGGAGTGCCGCGCTGGTTCCACGAGGGAGTGGCCCAGACGGCGTCCGGAGAATGGCGCCTGGTCGATAACGTGGCCCTGATTCTCGGCGGCAGGGTCCCGTCGCCGGCCACCCTGCAGGGAGCTTTCCCCGCCTCGGCCGCCTGGGCCGACCAGGCTTATCGATCCAGTCTGCTGGCCGTGACGTGGCTGAAGAAGTGGTACGGGCCGGACGTGACGCCGCGAATACTGCTCGCATCACGTCTCGCGGCCGATTTCGAGGCCGGTTTCCTCTCCGCCACCGGTACTACCGTGACCGCTTTCTCCGCTCGTTTCGACAAGGCGACACGTTGGCGCTTCGGTTGGGTCATCTCGCTGACCCGTTGGCCCGGACTGTTCATCCTGATGGCGCTGATCTTCGCCGTCGGGGCCGCCGCGCGCATCGTCCGCACCCGCCGCCGACTGACCGCGATGCCCGACTACGACAGCTTCGAATCCGGGGTTTCGCCAGACCAGGACCGGCGGAGCTGATCATCGGAATCAAATTGGTCGCGGTTTCGCATGCGGATTCGTGACGTGCATCCTGCATTGTCCGGGATCATGTTCCAGACTGCACGGATAAACTTCCGGCACTCTCTCGCAGGGCTAAAATCGTGAGGGCGGATCTCGGATCTGATCGGCGATCTCGGGATACATTCGGAAATCATAAGGAATTACCGTACATCATCAGGCATATAATCCATTCTGATGAATAGATCATTGACAAGGAACTCAGATTCCCCATTGTTAATCCGAACGTTCATTGTCCCGCTTCAGCCCGCACTTGGACAGGTGCGGCGGGCAAGGAGGCCCGGTTACTGTGGGAGATCATGGACAGAGCTCTAACCCCACGTCTGAGCTATCGTTACGTAGTCTGATCGCTCTGCGGAGCTGCATGGCACCGTAGTTGCTGTCTTAGTCCGCTTAGCGCCCGGATGGGCCGAGAAACACCATTAGGCAAGCAATGGCGCCACCGGAGGTAAAGAATAGATGAGAATCAGGGGCATCTGGACAGCGATCCTGGCGGGGGCATTGCTCCTCATCTTGGCCCCTTCGTCAGCGGTCTCACAGGTGGTCCCGGTTACGTTCCAATGGACCGCTCCCCGCGACGGAGCTCCGGTCGATCATTATCTCGTCTATGCCATCCGCGACGACAGCGAGCCCGATTTCCTGGCCACCCGTCTCGAAAACAACCTCACTTTCGACGCCGAGTTCGGGATCCGGTATCGGGTCTGCGTGCGCGGAGTTTCCCCCTACGGCCAGGTCGGGCCGATGAGCGAGATTTCCGACGAGGTCTACTTCGCTCTGCCGAACCAGGGTGATTCGCTGCCGATGTCGCCCGCTCTGCGGCCCAACTATCCCAACCCGTTCAATCCCGAGACAACCATCGTTTACGGTGTTCCCGAGTCCGACAACGGCTCTTCCCGGATGTCCCTGGATATCTACAGCATGCGCGGCAAGCGCATCCGGTCGCTGCAGATCGACACCTCGCCGGGCTGGCACAGCGTCAACTGGAACGGGCGCGACGACTACGGTTCGATCCAACCTTCGGGCAACTACATCGTCCGTTTCCTCAGCAACGGACAGTCCCAGAGCTGGAAGATGACGATGCTCAAGTAGCACCGGCCTTTTTCCCGGCCACTTCAGTTGTTATGTTATGAGTCTGGAAAGCGACGCCTCGCGAGGGCGTCGCTCGGTCATATGCGTTACCCGAGGTGGAGAATGAATCTGATCAAGCTGAAGAAACTGGCCAACGCCGGAAAGTTCGCAGAGCTGGAATCCCTGTGGCCCGA
Source organism: uncultured Fibrobacteraceae bacterium (assembly GCA_964646035.1). GTDB lineage: Bacteria > Krumholzibacteriota > Krumholzibacteriia > LZORAL124-64-63 > LZORAL124-64-63 > CAYLMM01. Next base: position 6,300 of record CAZYDJ010000084.1, read on the forward strand.
CGTAGTCGACTCGCCGGACGCGGAAGTGGCGGAGTTGGCCCGGATCGTCGGTCAGGTCCATCGCCTGGGCGCCGAGAAGAACGCGGAGGATATGCTTTCCCTCCTGATGACCGGGGCCGAATCCAAAAATGGATTGGCGGGCCGTCTGACCGCCGCCAGGTTCGCGGCCGCCACGGTCCCGAATTCGGATTCGCTGGGAAAGGAACTGCGCCGGCTCTACGTGCTGGTAAATCCCGACGTGCCGGATCTGGCCAAGCTGCTCGATACGATCTTCAAGTTCGCCGGCAGATTATCCCAAGCAGTGGATCTGGCGGAGGCTTATCTGAAGCTGCAGCCCGGGGCTTTCCTGAGCCACCGGTCCCAGCTGGACCCGGGACTGGTCGAGTCGGTCGATCCCGGCGACGGCCGCCTGGCCATGTCGTTCAACGGACGCACCCTGGAGATGGGCATCGAAACGGTGCCGGACATCATCATCCTGCCCAAGGATCATTTCCCTTCCTGGATGCTCTATCGCACCGATGAACTGCGCGAGTTGGCGCTGTCCGACGCCGAGGCGCTGATCACTCTCGCGCTGCGCTCGAGCCGCAATCACACCAGCAGCTACCGCGACATCAAGAAACACGTTTCCATCCTGCTCGGGGAAAAGGGATGGGCGAACTGGTGGAAGTCGGCCCGGATCTCCCTGAAGAAATCGAATCGTATCGCTGTCACGGGTGCGTCCCAGCCCACGTTCAGCCTGCTGGCGCAGGAGCGCACATACGCGGATCGCCTGCGGGACCGTTACGTCCGCCTGAAGGAACCCGTCGCCAAGCTGGAATTCATCCTGGCCTACCTGGACGAGACCCGAAAAAACAAGGAAACGGAAGAGGATCTGCTGGTTCATCTCGGCAACGACGCGGCACAGATGGCCGCTCCACTGCTGAAGTCGGACCCGGCCCTGACCCTCGGTTGCCTGGCCGTGCACGGCGAAGTCGCGGCCCGCGAGGTGCCGGTCGCCAGCCTGAACCCCCGGGCTGCGCTGCAGGTCCTGGGCAAGGTCGCCGATCCCGGCGCTCTGCCCCGGCGGTTCGGTGACCGGCTCCTGCGTTCGATCCTGGAATTCGTGCGCGTCGTCTCGCCGGATGGCTGGGCCGGCGTCTGGAGCCTGGTGCTGCCCCGCTCCGGTCGCCAGACCAGCGAGATCCTGGTCAGGGAACTGGTCGCCGAAGGTCATGACGACGTCTTGATTTCCGCCCTGCGCGAAGTGATCGACCATCCCACCGCCTCGCCGGAGGTGTTGTTCTGGCTCTGGCGGGCCCGCGCGAACGATACGGTCCTGGGCCGCAAGCTGTCGGAACTGCCCGGCATTTCCGCTAACGATCTGCTGATGGCCCTGCTGCAGATGGTGGACGCCACCGGCAGGATGTCGGCGATGTCCGACGACAAGCGCATGCGGCGGCTGATCGAATCGGCTCATGAGTCGCTGGATCTGCAGGGGGGAGCGATGGTCAAGGAGATCGTGTCCGCAACGACCGTCGAACAGGCGACTCTCATGCAGGAGAAGATCGGCGAGAACGGCGGTCTGCGTCCGAGCGCCCGCGCAGCCCTGGAGACCCAGTTGCGTCTGGCGCATCCCGGCCTTTTCATCGATGTGGTGAAGGCTTGGCAGGAGAATGCGATCTATTCCTCGAAGATCGGCTTGCAGAAGCGGCAGGAGGAGCTGGACGACATCGTCACCGTCCATATCCCGGAAGTCGCGAAGCAGATCGGCGAAGCGGCGGCCCACGGCGATCTGAGCGAGAACTCCGAGTACACCGCGGCCCTGGAGAAGCGCGACCAGTTGACCAGCCGCGCCACCCGGATCGAGAACGAACTGGCCCTGGCCAAGATCATCGATTCCGATCTGGCCGGTTCGGATTACGTGCACGTCGGAACCAAGGTCCGGGTCCCCGATCTGGAATCGGGCGTAGAGGAGAGTTATACCTTCCTCGGTATCTGGGATTCGGATCCCGAACAAGGAATCCTGTCTTACGCGGCGCCGCTTTCGCTGGCCTTCATGGGCGGCAAGGTGGGCGACTCGGTCGAGTACGGCGAGGGAGAGAACCACCGGCGGTGGGAGATCCTCGAGATAGGTTCCGGCATCTGAAAACGGAATCGGGAGGCGAAATGAATCTGCGCGCGGGGATCACCCTGTTGTCCGTTTGTCTGCTGGCAGTGTCCGTCTGGGGTTGTGGCGGCGGCGTCAAGGACGTGGCCGGTGATCCGACCCTGGATCCGGCGGCCTTGTCGGCCGGGCGGATCATAATCGCCGGAATCGGAGTCAGGCCGGACTGGGTGGATTCGGAGATCCGGGATCGCTGCGGAGACGAACTCTTCGCCGCGATGCTCGCCGGCCGTCCCGATATCGAAGTCTGGCCCCAGGCGGTGCTGGCCGACGCGGTCGGTGATTCGTTCCGGGCGGCGTTGCTCGAACGGATCCGCTTCACCAACAATCTTCCGGCCGAAACCCTGGCCGAAATCGCCGCCGCTACCCCGAGTACGCGTTTCCTGGCCGTCGGCAGGATCGACGCCGACGAATTGGATCGTTCCAGCGGCGATACCGCCCGCGAAGCGAGGGCGCGCGAGGAGGGCGGTTTTTCGAACGCCATGGCGGTCGAGACCAAGCTCAAACGGCAGGTGACGGTGACGCTCCAACTCTTCGATCTGGAAACGGGAAAAACGGTCTGGAGCGGCACCGCCGAGCGGTCGCGGACCACTTCCCACAGCTTCGTCGAGGACGGCGGCCGTGAATATTCCACCGGCGTCAGCCGTCTGCCCGGCGATCGGGAGCGGTCCGGACAGGATTACGAACCGGATCTGGCCGAATTGGCCGGTCGCGCGTTCGCCGATCTGGTCGAGAGATTGCCCGCAGGCGGCGAGGGCTGATATTCGCCGTGGAGCCGGCGATCGGATGCGAGTGATCGGGCCGCCCCTCGGGGCGGCCCGTTTCCATTTCAGCGTCCCCGCTTATGACTCACGTAGGCGCTTTGCTGATCGGTGGGCATGATCAGGATCTCGCTGATGTTGACGTGCCCGGGACGGCTGGCCGCCCACAGCGCGGCGTCGGCGATATCGCCTGCCGCGAGGGGAGGGAAGTTCCCGTAGACGCCGCCGGCGCGCTCGGTGTCGCCCCGGAACCGCACCTCGCTGAACTCGGTCTCGACCATGCCGGGATCGATGGTCGTCACCCGGACCCGGGTTCCCGACAGATCGATGCGCATCCCCTCGGTCAGGGCGCGCTCCGCGTATTTCGTGGCGCAGTAGACGTTGCCCGACGGATAGACCTGGCGCCCGGCGATCGAGCCCAGGTTGATGACGTGGCCGGCATCGCGTTCCACCATCCCCGGGATCACCGCCCGGCTCACCCAGAGCAGGCCCTTGACGTTGGTGTCGATCATCTCTTCCCAGTCGAGATGGTTCCGCGACTCGTGCAGCTTGTCCAGGCCGCGGCTCAGGCCCGCGTTGTTGATCAGGATGTCGATGTCGCGCCACTGGTCCGGCAAGCCGGCGACGGCCGCGTTGACGGCTTCGCGGTCGCGTACGTCGAGTTCGAGCAGATGGCTGTCGGTCCCGTGGGCCTCGCGGAGTTCGGCCGCCAGCTTTTCCAGCCGGTCGACGCGGCGGGCGGCCAGGATCAGGCGGCCGCCGGCTCCGGCGAAGGCGCGGGCGCAGGCCTCGCCGATGCCGGCGCTGGCTCCGGTGATCATCACGGTACGGTTATTCAGCATGCGGGAGTCTCGCTTTCATGTTGGCCGGAAAGGGGCGGCTTGTTAATCTCTGCGGGTCGGGCCCGCCGGGCTAAGATACCGGGCGGGCTCTCCGAATGCCAGATGCATCAACTCGCCCGGCCGGGAGTCCGCTATGTTGCGCAATATCCTGATCGCCCTGTCCATACTGGTAGTGTTCTGGCTCTTCGCCCGTCGCGGAGGCGGAATCGCCCGAATGTCGTTCTGGACCGTCTGCCGGCGCACTGTCCTGCCGGCTGCCGGACTGACCGTCTACTTCCTCTGGCGTGTGATCACGGCCGGCCCCGGCGACGTGGACATCACCGTCATCCTGCCCCTGTTCTGCATGGCTGCGGCGATGTGGCTGTTGGCCTCAGCGGTCATCTGGAGCCTCGGTCGCAGGATGTGACCGCCCTCCGCCGCCGACTATCCAATTCCCGGAAGAAGCGCCGCAGCGCATCGGACTGTTGAATCCGCAAAGAGAAGGCCCTCCCCGGGTGGGGAGGGCCGTTGCGATCAGGGATTCGGGACGGCCTACCGCGTCCAGCGCTGCAGCCAGCCCATCACCTCGTCATGCCACTGGATCGAATTCGCGGGCTGGAGCACCCAATGGTTCTCGTCGGGGAAGTAGAGCAGCCGCGCCGGCACGCCCTGGCGGCGCAGGGCGGTGAAGGTGCTCAGGCCCTGGGTGTCGACGACGCGATAATCCTTGCCGCCGTGGACGACCAGGGTCGGCACGTGCCAGTTCTGCACGTAGTCCACGGGGTTGTGGCTGCCGAAGTGTTCGGCCTCCCAGGGTGTGCCGCCGTTCTCCCATTCGGGGAACCACAGCTCCTCGGTGTCGAAGTAGGCCATCTGCTCGTCCAGGTTGCCGTCGTGGCAGACGAAGGCCTTGAACCTCTTGCCGAAATCCTGCCCGTGCATCCAGTTGATCATGTAGCCGCCGTAGCTGGCACCGGCGGCTACGACCTTGTCGCCGTCCATCCAGCCGTAGCGGGCCAGGGTCGCGTCGAGGCCCTTCTCCAGGTCCTCGAGCGGGCGGTCGCCCCAGTGGCCGCTGATCGCGTCGCAGAACTCCTGGCCGTAGCCGGTCGAACCGTGGAAGTCGACCGCCACGGTGGCGAAGCCGGCGCCGACGTAGGCCTGGGGATTCCAGCGATAGTGGAAGTCGTTGCCGAAGCTGCCCTGGGGACCGCCGTGGACCAGGAAGGTCAGCGGCCATTTCCGGCCGGCCGCGGCCTTCTGCTCGGTCCAGTCGTAGGGTTTGACCACATAGGCGTAAACGGTCTCGTCGTTCCATCCCTTGAAGCTGAACTGCTCGGGCTCGCCCATCATGGCGCCGGCCAGCTTCCCGTCGTTGAGATGGGTGAGGCGCCGCTCCTTGCCGTTGAAGGCGTAGATCTCGTTGGGGCTGCGCAGGTGGTTCTTGGTGTAGATGAG
>CAZYDJ010000085.1:0-11404 GCA_964646035.1 uncultured Fibrobacteraceae bacterium
GGCGTTGAAGGCGTCCGAGCCGAACTCGGTGAACATCACCGGCACGCCCAGCTTGGCCTTCACCACGGCGTAGAGATCGCGGACCGATATGCCGCGATACACGTTCGTGCCCATGACGTCCAGGTTCCTGCAATGCTTGGCGATCAGGTCGATGTACTGGACGTCGCCGTTGGCGATGGACACCGGCCGGCTCGGATCGAGCTGCTTGATGTCGGCGATGACTTCGCCGAACAGCGAGTACAGGTACTCGGCCTTGGCCGCGTTGCGCTCGCCCTCGGGCAGCGCCTCTATCTCGAACGACGACCAGGACAGGCCGTAGTTGTTCTCGTTGCCCAGCAGCCACATCAACACGCCCGGGGTGTCGCGGTACTGCTCGACCACCGCCGCCATCTCGGCCCTCAGGATCGAACGCACCCGCGGGTTGCTGTAGTCGGTGTTCGGATGCCAGACGCCGTCGATGGTCATTCCGTAGCGGCCGATGGTGTGGTTCAGCACCGTGAAGATGCCGTACTTCTCGTAGATGTACTTCACCCACCGCGGCGGAATCCCCACGTAATGCCGGATGGTGTTCACGCCCATCGCCTTGAGCAGCGGCATCTCCATGTCCAGGGCCGCCTCGATGATCTCGTCCGGCTTGGTCCACAGGGTGTAGGTGTAGTTCTGGCCGATGGGCATGTAGCCCCAGTTCATCCCTAGGACCATGTAGTCCCGGCCGTCGACCTGCAGTCGCGAACCGATCTCGTCGTTCACGACCTTGATCTGCGGCATATCGGAGCCCGCGGGACGGGCCGAGACCGCGAGCGGGAGAAGAACCAGCAACAAGGCCGGGACCAGGACCATCAGTCCGGCCCGTCGAATGCTCCCATCAAAGATCGAATTCACGAGATTCTCCCTGAGTCGTTGGGGTTTTTGCATCATCGACGGCGTTGGCTGAAACGACGTCGCGATACCAGAAGGCGCTGTCCTTGGGCGAACGTTTCCGGGTCTGTTGGTCGACTGCGTAGATGCCGAATTTCTTCTCGTATCCCAGTCCCCACTCGAAATTATCCATCAGGGACCAGACGAAGTAACCGGCCAGCGGCACTCCGTCGTCTATGGCGCGGCGGGCCGACAGCAGATGATCGCGCAGGTAGGTCGTCCTGCGGACATCGGCGATGCGGCCTTCCGCGTCGGCGGGATAATCGTAGGCCGCCCCGTTTTCCGTGATGTAGATCTTCGGCGGCGCATAATCACGATAAACGCGAACCAGGCTAGCGTACAGGCCTTCGGGATAGACTTCCCAGCCCATGTCGGTAAGTTCCTCGGCCGGAATAGTCTTGGCGTCGGCGGGATGGCCGTCGGGCCCCTCTTTCATTATCCCGCGGCTATAGTAGTTCAGCCCCAGGAAATCGAGAGGCGTCGAGATGACGTCCATGTCGCCGTCCTGCACGAACGGCAGATCCGGTCCGTCGAGATGTCCGGCCGCGATCCGATCGGCGACCGCGTCGGCGGGATAGCTGCCAAGGAAGACCGGATCGAGATACCAGCGGTTGAAGAACCCGTCGAACCAGCGGGCCGCGTCGCGATCGCCGGCGCTGTCCGAGGCGGGATGGGCGGGGCTGTGGATCATCACGATGCCGACCTCGGCATCGGCCGCCTCGTTGCGGATGGCGGCGACGGCCCGGCCGTGGGACAGCAGCAGGTGGTGGGCCACGCGCAGACTTTCGGCGGGATCCTTGTGGCCGGGGGCATGATGTCCCTCTGCGTAGCCGAGTGTCGCCGCGCACCAGGGCTCGTTGTGGGTCACCCAGCGCTTCACCCGGTCGCCGAGCCGGCGCGTGACCAGCGCGGAGTATTCCGCGAAGGCCGCCACGATATCGCGGCCGGCCCATCCCCCGCGCTCATGCAGGGCCTGGGGCAGATCCCAATGGTAAAGGGTGGGATAAGGTTCGATGCCGGCCTCGAGCAGTCCGTCCACCAAGGCGTCGTAGAAATCGAGCCCGGCTGCGTTCGCCCCGCCGGTTCCGGTCGGCTGGATCCGCGGCCAGGATATCGAGAAGCGATATCCCCCGAGACCCAGCTTTTTCATCGTGGCGATATCATCTCGCCAAAGATGGTAGTGGTCGCAGGCTATGTCCGGGTTCGAACCGTCGGCGATCTTGCCCGGGACCGAGGCGAAACGATCCCAGATCGATTCTCCGCGACCGCCTTCATGGCGGCCCCCCTCGATCTGCTGGGAGGATGTGGCTGCACCCCAGACGAATCCGTCAGGAAAATGGTGGCGGCTCATCATCCGTCACACCTCATGGCGGTTATCGATTACAGGACAATTCGGCGATCATACCCGGCCTGAAAAGACCGTATAACCCGAAAAAAATCTTTGTTCGGACTCCGAACATAGTGTATGATATTAGTGATCCTGTCAAGAGCAGGATTGCTTCCCGGCATTCCCGGACCGCATGCGACAAACGGAGCCGGCCCAATAAGTCCGAAGCTCGCGGGAGCTCACTTCAACGAGAGGTCATCGAAATGCAAAGCCAAGCCAGGGTTGTCTTTGCGGCAGCGCTGCTGATCTGTTTGATCCCAGTGTCCGCTCTCGCGATCACGCCCTACTCCCAGGACTTCGAGACTTTCGACCTTCCCTCGGAAGCAGGCTTGCTGGGCGACGGTTGGCTCGTCTACGCCAGCGCCTTCACGCCGCTCGGCGTATGGGCCTACGGATACGGCGCCTTCCCCGCGCCCAACGACGGCGCCGCCTTCTGCGCGATCGCCGAGGGCGAGGGCGGAGACGACCAGGGAACTCGTCAGCTTTCGGTGTACAGCGACTACGAAAACCTCGATCACGCCAACATGTTCCTGATCGAGTCCAACGTATTCCAGGAGCAGACCGTCACGATCGATGACGTGGGCGACACCTGGTTCTTCGATTTCGACGCCAAGATGGGCAACGTCGAGGGCGCCTCCACCGCGGCGGCCTTCATCAAGACGATCGATCCGAGCAGCAACTACGACATGACCAACTTCGTGACCGTCGACATGACCACCGCCCCGGCTACCTGGCAGAGATACTCGATCTCGCTCGAAATCGACGCCGGGCTCGTCGGTCAGCTGATCCAGTTCGGCTTCATCAACACGGCCACCAATTACGAGGGATCGGGAATCTTCTACGACAACCTCGACTTCTATCTCTACGATCCGACCGACGTTCCGGATGTCTCGACCGTCGCCGGCGCGACCCTGCGCCAGAACTTCCCGAACCCGTTCAATCCCTCGACCCGGATCGAGTTCTCGACGGAACGGGCGGGTATCGTCGATCTTTCCGTCTTCGATCTCGCTGGACGCCGGGTGGCCACTCTGCACCAGGGCAACCTCGACTCCGGCGATCACTACGTGACCTGGAACGGGCGCACCGACAGCGGATTCACCGCTCCGACCGGCCAGTACCGTTATGTGCTGAAGACCCCCGCCGGCAGCGTCTCGCGCAGCATGGTCCTTTTGAAGTAGCAAAAGGAAGGGCGTCCATGACCGGTAAGCCGGCATCAGCTGCAGCCAGATTCCAGACCTTGGCGCCGCCGGTCTCCGCGACCGGCGGCTTCGTCGAGCTCGACGGTCGGATGCACTACCGCATCGCGGCCTATCAGCGCCTGGAACCGTTCCTGGTCAGCCTGGCCAGCGACACCGACCTGTGGCTCTTCGCCTCCTCCGATGGTGGTCTGACCGCGGGCCGGGTCGACCCCGACGGTGCGCTGTTCCCGTACGTGACCGTGGACCGGTTGCACGATTCGCGTCACCACGCCGGCCCGGTGACCATTTTCCGCTGCGAAAGAGTCGGCGGCGAGTCGCTCCTGTTGCGGCCCTTCTCCCGCACCGCCGAAAACAGGCCCGGCCTCGAGCGCAACCTCTACAAGAACACCGCCTGCAACCGCCTGGTCTTTCAGGAGATCGACCATGAAATGGGCCTGTCCTTCCGGTATGACTGGGCCGGCTGCGACGAGTTCGGCTGGGTGCGCTCGGCGGTTCTGGAAAACATCGGCTCCGAGCCCATCCGCATCAAAATGCTGGACGGCGTACGCAATGTGCTGCCCTACGGAGCGCCGCTGTCGCTCTACCAGCAGTCCGGCAACCTGGTCGACGCCTACAAGAAGACCGAAGTCGATCCCGAAACCGGCATGGGCATCTTCTCGCTGACCGCCGGCATCACCGACCGGGCCGAGGCCAGGGAAGTGCTGCGGGCCAATACCGTCTGGTGCTCGGGCCTCGATAAATTCCAGGTGCACCTGTCCGGCAGCGCGACCAAGGCCTTCCGCCTCGGCAGACTGCTGCCCGCCGAAAGCCTGCTCAACGGCGCCCGGGGCAGCTACCTGGTCAGCACCAGCATGATGCTGGCTCCAGGCGAATCGCGGCGCTGGACGATGGCCTGCGACACCGGGCTGGACCAGCTGCACATCGCCGAACTGCGCCGCAAGCTTCGCGAGCAAGACGATATGGGCGATCAGATCACCGCGGCCCTGGATGCCGCGACGACGAACCTGGAGCGCCAGGTGGGAAGCGCCGACGGAATCCAGCTCTCCGGACGGCCCGAATCGTGGACCCACCACTTCGCCAACGTGCTGTTCAACAACATGCGCGGCGGAGTCTTCTGGCGAAATTACGACCTGCCCACCGAGGACCTGGTCGACTTCCTGCAGGTGCGCAACAAGCCGGTCGCAGCCCGCCACCACGACCTGCTGGCCGAGCTGCCGGAAACGATTTCCGCCGGCCGGCTGATCGAAACCGCCGGCGCATCGGGCGACCCCGACTTCCGGCGCCTGGCCCTCGAGTACCTGCCTCTGCATTTCGGCCGCCGCCACGGTGATCCCAGCCGGCCCTGGAACACCTTCGCCATCCGGATGCGAAACAGCGCCGGCCGCCAGGAACTGAACTACCAGGGCAACTGGCGCGACATCTTCCAGAACTGGGAGGCGCTCTGCACGGCGTTCCCCGGTTTCCTGCCGAACGTGACCGCGAAGTTCCTCAACGCCTCCACCATCGACGGATTCAACCCCTATCGCCTGACCCGCAACGGCGTGAACTGGGAGGAAATCACTCCCCAGAATCCGTGGAGCAACATCGGCTACTGGGGCGACCACCAGATCGTCTATCTGCTGCGGCTGCTGGAGGGGTTGCGGGGTTACGATCCCCAGGCTTTGGGCGGGATGTTGGGCGAGGCGATCTTCAGTTACGCCGATGTGCCCTACCGGATCAAGCCCTACGCCGACCTGCTGCGCGATCCCGGCTCCACCATCGAGTTCGACGGTGAAAAAGCGGCCCTGATCGCCGAGCGTGAAGCCGCCCTGGGCACCGACGGCCGGCTGCTGCCCGACGCGGACGGTTCGATCCGCCGGGCCAATATGCTGGAGAAACTGCTGGTCCCGGCGCTTTCCAAGCTTTCCAATCTGGTGCCCGAAGCCGGCATCTGGATGAACACCCAGCGGCCGGAATGGAACGACGCCAACAACGCCCTGGCCGACGGCGGCGTGTCGGTGGTAACGCTCTGCCATCTGCGCCGCTACCTGGAATTCCTGGCCGAGTTGCTGGACGACTGCGCCGAGAAAAAGCTGCCGCTGGCCGTGGAGGTGGCCGAGTGGTTCGACGGTGTCGAAGCAGCCCTGGAGAAGTCCAGAGGCCGCAAGGATGACCGCGCCGCGACTCCCGCGGAACGCCGCGCCGTGATGGACGCTCTCGGCGGAGCTTTCGATTCATACCGGGCCAAGGTCTACGCTCGGGGCCTGACCGGCGCCGCCGAGGTGCGGATCGATCGAATTGCCGATTTCTGCCGCCTGGCCCTGGAGATCGTCGACCGCGACATCGCCGCCAACCGGCGCGAAGACGGCCTTTTCCACAGTTACAACCGGCTGAATATCATGCCTGACGGCGGCATCGGGATCACCCGGCTGCAGGAGATGCTCGAAGGCCAGGTGGCGGTGATCAGCTCGGGGCTGCTGGAGCCGCAACAGAGCCTGGATATTCTCGAGCGGATGTTCGCCGGCGATCTGTACCGGCCCGACCAGCACACGTTCATGCTCTACCCGCAACGCGAACTGCCGGGATTCATGGCCAAGAATTCGGTCCCGGACGATCTTTGCTCCGAGATTCCCCTGCTGCGCGAGATGTTGGCCGCCGGCGACGGCTCGATCATCGCCCGCGACGCCGACGGCGTGCTGCGTTTCGCGGCCGGCCAGGGCAACGCCCGCGATCTGGCCGCCGTCCTGGACGAGTTGGGGCGCGAAGGCCGCTGGGCCGCCGCCGCCCGGCGTGACCGGACGGCCGTGCTCGATCTATTCGAGCAGGTCTTCGACCACAAGTCGTACACCGGCCGCTCCGGCGTGATGTACGGCTACGAGGGCTTGGGCTGCATCTACTGGCACATGGTCGCCAAGCTGCTGCTGGCGGCCCAGGAGACCGTCTTCCGCGCCGAACGCGAGAACCGGCCACGGGCCTTGGTGGACGATCTGACCGCCATGTATCTGCGCATCCGATCCGGCCTGGGCTACAACAAGACCGTTGTCGAATACGGCGCCTTCCCCGCCGATCCCTACTCGCATACCCCCGCCACCGGCGGCGCGAAACAGCCGGGCATGACCGGGCAGGTCAAGGAAGAGATCCTCACCCGCGCCGGCGAACTCGGCGTCGGAATCGACGGCGGCGCCGTGAAATTCGCGCCGGTCCTGCTGCAGGCGGGCGAATTCGTGCATAAACCCGCCGAATTCTGTTATTTTGATGTTGAAGGCCGTCAATGCTCGCTCGACCTGCTGCCGGGAGACCTCGCCTTCACCTTCTGCCAGGTGCCGGTGGTCTACCACCGCAAGGAGGGTTCGGCTCGGATCCGGATTCTTTACGCTGACGGAAACACGACCGACCTCTCCGACAACACTCTCGACGGCAAGGCCAGCGCCCTGATTTTCGCCCGCTGCGGCGCTATCGAACGCATTGACGTCGACGTTCCGATAGCCCAGACCCGCCCGAACTGAATCTGGAGACGATAATGAATGCGAAGCGCTTTCTCCCGGCCGCGGCAGCGGCCTTGCTGCTGATCGCCGTCGTTGCCCCGCCCGCGGTCGGACAGTGCATTCTCGCCAATCCCAGCTTCGAATTGGGCGGCTCCGGCGGCGCTGTTTTCGGCGGCTGGAATCAATACGGAGTGGTCGGTTCGGTCAACGACGCCAGCCACGGCGCCAAGGCCGCGCGCGTCAGCGGCCCGAACTACGGCGACTGGACCTCGTCCGGCTACTGGCAGAATCTGGATTGCGATCCGGGCGAACAATGGGAAATCACGGGTCATGTCAAACACCCGTCGAGCAAGCCGCTGACCGACCAGAGCGTCGCCATGGTCAACGTCGAATGGCGTGACGCGGCCGGCGATCTGATCTCCTACGAATCCTTCACCGCGGCCGACGCCGCCTCGCCTGCGGATGAATACATCGACTTCTCATTCGTGAGCGGAGCCGCGCCCGCTGCGACAGCTTCGATACATTATCTGCTCGGCGTCCTCCAAGGTCCCGGCGCCCCTTCGCCGGACGTCTACTTCGACCAGGTGACCATCTTCAGCACCAGTTCGCCGACGATCGACGAATTGCAGTGGAACGATTTTTCGGGCGGCAGGACGGTCGAGTTCGGCGGACAGACCTGGCGCGTCAAAGGCCCGGGCTTCCACGGTCCCGGCTACAACTACTTCTGCGATTCCGCCGACTGCGTCTGGGTCGACGGGGACGGCGGCCTGCATCTGACCTCCAAGGATCTCGGCTGGACCTGGGCCAGCACCGAAGTGACCACCGCGGAGGCTCTCGGCTACGGCGACTACGTCCTGACAACCGAGGGCCGCCTGGATCTGCTCGATCCCGGAGTCGTGTTGGGCTTGTTTCTCTGGGAATACGGCCCCTGCTGGGATTACGGCTACGTCTGGTGGAACGCCTTCAACGAGATCGACATCGAATACAGCCGCTGGAACGATCCCTCTTCCGACCTCGGCCAGTTCGTCGCCCAACCCTTCGACTACCCCGGCAACATCAGCCGCTTCGACGCCTCTTTCGGCGATGACGAAGTGGCCAGCCACGCCATGCGCTGGCTGCCCGACCGCGTCGAATACCGGGTCTGGCGCGGCGGACCCGGCGACGAGTCGGAGGCGAACCTGATCCATTCGTGGACATATACCGGTCCGCATATTCCCCGCCCCGAGCAGCCGCGGATGCATCTGAACCTGTGGCGGATCGATAACGACCCGGCTTCGAACCAGGAGATCGTCTTCCGGGACTTCACCTTCATTCCCATGGGCGGATTGACCGGCGTGGGCGATGATTTCGCCGGCGGAACGCCGGCCGCCCCGGCGGGTCGCCTCTATCCAGCCGCCCCGAATCCCTTCAACCCGCGCACCGCGTTCCGCTTCGAGCTTATGCGCGAGGATCTGGTCCGGCTCGATGTCTATGACGTGAGCGGTCGCCTCGTGCGAACCCTCGCCGACGGCCGTTTCCCGGCCGGGGAACACCGGGTGACCTGGGCGGGCGATGACGACGACGGCGGCGCCCTGGCTTCGGGCGTCTATCTGATCCGGCTGCGCGGCAGTGATTTCGTGGAGACCCGGCGGGTGGCGTTGATCAAGTAGAGACGCAAACCGCAGACCGGTTGCTATCCTGGATCGCAAATGAAAGGGCCCGGCTTGGCCGGGCCCTCTCTCGTCTCTCGATATCCAAGCGGTCGGACTACCGGAACAGGGACTTCATTTCGCCCCAGGTGCTGTCCTCGCCGGAGACCGGGCACTCGGTATAGAAGTTCACGCCGTCGTAGAAGACTCCCGATCCCTCGTAGAGCCGCGCGAAGTTCGTGAAACCGAACTGCAGCACCTGACCCACCAGGCCGGCATCGATCGAGATCGAAATCGAGTAGGTGTTCCACGATGCGGGGGTGGTCGTCATGTCCGCCTTGATGTGGTTGGTCGTGGCGTAACCGGCGGCCGGGTTCAGCGTCTTGATGTAGGCCTCGGCAGTAGTGCTGCCTGCGAGGTTGCCCATCTTGGCCAGGAAGTCGAAGGTCCAGATCTCGCCGATATCGCCGGCGGTGATCATCTGCTCCTGGAAGACGTTGGACTCGATGATGCCGTCGACATGATTGGCGTTGTTGTAGTCGCTATAGACGGACAGGGACTGGGCTCCCATTCCCTCTCCGGCGACGACCGCACAGAAGGCCGCTCCGTCATTGGGAGCGGCGAAGGCGCCGTAGCCGTACCACCAGCCCCAGTCATATCCGAATACGTTGGCGTACACCAGCCAGCCGTCACCGAGAAGCGCACCCTCGGAGGGCAGGTCCATGCCGTCGAAATCCTGGTAGTAGGCCTCCAGCGCCTGGCCGGCGGCGGGAGCCAGACAGATCAGCACGGCGATCGCGATTACAGCAATAGCTCTTTTTTGCATTTCTCGGCCTTTCGTTTCAGCATTCCTGCTGGCATTTCAAAACACAGAACCGGAAAGTCCCTGCTGGACGGCCAAGCCCAGCTAATCCCAATACGTCAATTCTAAACTATGTTCGGTAACCGAATCAAGTATTTTTTTAGATTATCACGGCTTACCCACAATCGGTTGATAATGCTTTAAATTTCTGTCTTATAGGCTTTTACTGCGGCGCGGGGGCGTATTGCTCTTCTTTTATTATTTTCAAATCGCAGCTTTTGCCGAATTTTCATTAGAAAAATGATTGATCAAAATTACGAAATCCCGCTTCGGCCCGCGTCCTGTCCGCCTTCAACGATCGGGGCCCGGACTATCGCCGGTGGCGGAATTTCTCGACGGGTGTTCGAGCGTCGGAGTATCATCTTGACCAGGTTGTTGAGTAAAGGTACTTTGTTCGGGGGCCGCACAAAGGCGGATCGACCCTGGATCAAACCCATCAACCGGGAGCCGAAAAGCGAGATGAAATCTTGAACGCCGCTACACGCACCCGCACGGCCCCGGAAGATCGCATCAAGCTGACTCACAAGCTTGCCTACGGAGCAGGCGCCTTCGTCAACAACCTGCTGGCCGCGGCCAGCGGCGGAATGATGATCGTCCTGAACCTCGGGCTGGGCATGAATCCGGCCCTGGTCGGATGGCTCGGAGCACTGCCGCGATTGACCGACGCCTTCACCGATCCGGTCATGGGCTTCATCTCGGACAACACAAGCACCCGCTGGGGACGAAGACGCCCCTACATCTTCTGGGGCGCCGTCGCGGCAGGCATTATCTTCGCCCTGCTTTGGCAGCTTCCCGGCGGCCGGAGCGAAAACTTCTATTTCGTCTGGTTCCTGGTCGGTTCGATCCTTTTCTACATGGCATACACGGTCTTCGCCACTCCCTGGGTGGCTCTCGGCTACGAGATGACCCCCGACTACAATGAGCGCACGCGGCTGATGGGTACGCAGAATTTCGTCGGTCAACTGGCCTACCTCGTTTCGCCCTGGTTCCTGTGGATCATGAACTCGGGCCGCTTCTTCCGCGACGCGGCGGGCGAACCCGACCAGGTGGCCGGAGCGGGCGGACTGGCGATCGTCGTCGCGGTGGTGGCCATCGGGCTCGGGATCCTGCCGGCCGTCTTCCTGCGTGAACGGATGAAGAGCCTCGCGGTGGCCGAGGTCTCCGCGGCAAAATCCGATGGTGCGGAAATCGCGGGCGGCGGCTTCCGGAAAAACTTAACCGACTTCTTCTCTGGGTTCGGAATCACGATGTCTTCCAAGCCCTTCCTGAAATTGTGCCTGGCCACTTTCCTGGTCTTCAACGGCTTCATGCTCATTTCCTCGTTCCAGTTCTATGTGATCATCTACTATGTCTGCGGCGGCAACGAGGCCGAGGGCGCCAAGTACGCCGGCTGGGCCGGCACGATCGGAGCGATCTGCACCTTCGCTGTCGTCGCCTTCATCGCCTGGCTCGGAACGAAGATCGGAAAGCGCCACGCCTTCTTCGTATCAACCGGCGTATCCATCATCGGGTATGGGCTGAAGTGGGTCTGCTACAACCCCGAACATCCATACCTGGTCGTGCTGCCGGCGCCCTTGCTTGCCTTCGGCCTCGGCGGACTGTTCACCCTGATGCCGTCGATGATCGCCGACGTGGTCGATACCGATGAGTTGCAGACACACCAACGCCGCGAGGGAATGTTCGGCTCGATTTTCTGGTGGATGGTGAAGCTCGGCCTTTCCGCGGCTCTTCTCGGCGGCGGCTACCTGCTGAACGCCACCGGATTCGACGTCGCGCTGGGCGGGAATCAGGACCCCCATACCATCACCCTGCTGCGGCTCTTCGACGCCGGCTTCCCCATGTTGACCTCGGCGATCGCCATCTGGGCGGTGGCGACGTTCCCGATCACGGAAGCCAAGGCCTTCGAGGTCCGTCAGGAACTCGAGAGACGACGCGGAAAACCCGGC
>CAZYDJ010000086.1:0-11392 GCA_964646035.1 uncultured Fibrobacteraceae bacterium
CAGCAGATCGAAAGCGACGCCGCTCGGACAGGCCGTCTCGCAGGCGCGACAGCCCAGGCAGAGATCGAAAGCGGCCAGGGTATCGGCCGGCGGCGGGACCGAAAAATCCCCCGTGGACTCGATCCACTCCCCCATCAGCAACAAGCGGCCGCGGGGAGACTGGACCTCGTTGCCGGTGACCAGATAGGTGGCGCAATGAGGAAGGCAGAGACCGCATTGGACACAGTTGCGCAGCAATCCGTCGAGGCGCTCCCGGATTCCGCTGTCGCGATCGGGGATCACGGCTTCGCCTCCCGGCCGGATCCGGGGACCATCCAGGCAGGAGCGGGCAGGACGCCTTCGGGATCGAAAATCCGCTTCAACCCGCGCAGCAGATCCAAAGGCACGCCCGGCGCCGGCGCGGGCATATCCAGGGCCCGGCCCGCGGCGAAGGTCCGATCGATGTGCCAGCCGGGCGACGGGAGCGGCGGCGAACCGGGCGCCCAGACAGTTTCGGGAGAACCCAGCCAGAGCAGGTCCGATCCCGACAACCGATCCGGCCAGGCCGGACCGCCGGGCAGCCGGGTCAACAATGTCCATTCGCTTGCGGCGGTCGGCAGTGCCGCCGCCTCGGTCCAGAATTCGGTGAAGTTCAGGGTCCTCGATTCGGGATCCGGCAGGCCGGCCGCGGCGGACCAGCCAATCAGATCGTCGCCCAGTCGACCCAGATCCCAGTCCCGGTCGCGCCCCGGAGCCGCGACTTCGAGCATCCCGCCGAAACTGCGGATCAGGGGCGAACCCAGATCGAAAGGATGCTCGCGCAGGATGCGTCGCAGGGCAGCCGGACTTTCGCCGCGGAACCCGGCCGCATCGTTCCAACGCCAGACGCCGACCGCTTCGGGGGCCGGCCGCAACACGAAAGTGACGCCGCGGATCCGGGCCAGGGTCCCTTCCGAACCGCAGATCAGCCGCACCAGATCATAGCCGGCGACGTTCTTGGCGCAGGGGGCTCCGGCGTGGAATTGGCGTCCGTCACCGGTTTCAGCCCAGATTTCGAGCAGGGAATCCCGGGCCGAGCCGCCGGCCAGGGGCCGGGGCAGAGCGAAAGGACTCGTCACCAGATCGCCGACCGTGGATCCGGCGGCAACCGCTCCGACCGGGATCCAGAAACCCCTGGCGATCGCCTCGGTCTGCAGGGAATGCAGATCGGCGGCGGCCGCAGCGGTGACGGTAAGGGAGTCCCAGGCGAAAACCGGCTCCGCCGGAAGATCCCGGATACGCGCCGGGACGCACCCCTGGTCGTCCGGCAGGGCCTTGCCGGGATTGCAGAGCGCCGACGGATCGACCAGATCCTTGATCGCCGACATCAGACGGACCGACTCGGGATCGAGTTGGCTGCCGATCAGATGCCGCTTTTCGATGCCGACCCCGTGCTCGCCGGTCACTGTGCCGTCCATCTCGAGAGCGGCCATCACGATGGCGTCGGCGACGGCGTGGGCCTTGGCCGTGCTCCCGGGATCACGATCGTCGTACATCACTCCGGGATGCAGATTGCCGTCGCCGGCGTGCAGGGCGGTGGCGATGCGGATTCCGTTCGCCTCGGCCTGCTGCTGCACCCGGCGGACGATTTCGGGCAGCCGGCCCACCGGCACCGCGACATCCATGGTCACGTATGTCGGCGACAACCGGCCGATCGCTCCGAAGGCCTTCTTGCGGCAGCGCCACAGGGCATCCCGCTCAGCGGCGTCGGCCGCGAGGCTGATCCGGGCGCCCGAGTTGCGGAGCAGTTCGCCGGCCCGGTCCGCGTCCTCGGCCACCGACTCGACGGATCCGTTGAACTCGACGATCAGCGCGGCGGCGACATCGGTGGGAAAGCCGAAAGCGAAAGCCTCTTCCACCACCGCCAGCATCTCCCGGTCGATCATCTCCAGCGCGGCCGGCAACATCCCGGCGCCCAACATCCCGACCACGGCCAGCGGCGCGTCGTCGAGCACCGGGAAAAGCGCGAGCAGGGTCGCGGTGGCGGCGGGCAGCGCGGTCAGGGCCAGGTCGGCCGCGGTCACGACTCCCAGGGTCCCCTCGGAGCCGGTCATCAGGGCGGTCAGATCCAATCCCCGTTCGGCCGCCAGTCCGCGTCCGCTGACGCGGACGTTCCCGGCGGGATCGACCCACTCCACCGCGCGGATATGCTGGACCGTGACCCCCACCCGCAGGCAATGTGGACCGCCCGCGTTCTCGGCGATGTTGCCGCCGATGGTAGATGCGCTTTCGCTGCTCGGATCCGGAGCGAATTCCAGACCGGCCGCCGCCGCATGCTCCGAAACCCGGAGGTTGACGGCTCCCGGACCGACCTTGACCGTCGAATTTTCGCCGTCGATCACGCCGAGCGAATCCAACCGGGCCAGGGAGACGACCACCGACCCCGGTGCGGGCAACGCCCCGCCGGAAAGACCGGTGCCGGCACCGCGGGCCACGAACGGGACTCCCCGACGCGCGCAGGCCGATACGACTGCGGCCACATCTGCCGAGGCGGCCGGCAGACAGATACAAAGCGGTTCACCGATGCTCATGTGGGATGCGTCGCGGGAGTAGACCTTGCGCGCGGCCGGATCGCTCAGACAGGCTCCGGAGCCGGCAACGGACTCCAGTTCCCGGATCAATACCGGCCGATCAGCCATGGACGGCCTCTCCCAAGGTTGTGTGCAGCGCTTCGAGCACCGCCTCGCTCAGGGTGGGATGGGGATGGATGATCCGGCCCCAGGCCTCGGTCGTCATCCCGGCTCCCAGGGCGGTGCAGGCCTCGGCTATCATGTCGGTGACGTGGGGGCCGACCATATGCACGCCCAGCACCCGATCGGTCTCCGCATCCGACACGATCTTCACGAAACCATTCAATTCATTCAGGATGGATGCTTTCCCGAGCGCCGCGAACGGGAAGCTCCCGGTCTTGATCCTGTGCCCGCGAGTGACGGCTTCGGCCGCGGAAAGCCCGACGGTCGCCACTTCGGGATTGCTGTAGGTGCAGGACGGGACCAGGTCGTAATCGATCGGAGGTTGAGGCCGGCCGGCTGCGTGACCGGCCGCGACCATGGCCTCGGCGCTGGCCAGATGCGCCAACTGCGGCGTCTTGACGATGTCGCCGATGGCGTAGAGTCCGGGCTCCGCGGTTTCCATGTGGGTGTCGATCTGGACGAAGCCCCTGCGGTCGACGACGGCGCCGACGGTGTCCAGGCCGACGTCGGCGGTGACGGGCCGGCGGCCGACCGCCACCAGCATATGGGTGGCCTCGCGCTCGACCTTCACGCCGGTTTCGAGATTCTCCAGGACCACCTTCACGCCGTCCGCGGTGCGCTCGACTGCGGCCGCGCGATGGCCGGTCAGGATCTCGATCTTTTTGCGCCGCATCGCTTTTTCCAGTTCGGCTCCGCAGTCGGGATCCTCCAGGGGGACGATCGTGGGCAACATCTCGACCAGGGTGGTCTTCGCGCCGAAGGTCGCCATCACATCGGCGAACTCCACTCCCACCGCACCCGCGCCCAGGACGATCAACGACTCGGGAACGGCGTCGATTTCCAGCAGATGATCGCTGTTCAGGATGCGCTCGCCGTCGACGTCGATGCCGGGGACGTCGGCGGTGGTGCTGCCGGTGGCCAGGATGATCCTGCCGGCCTTCAGGGCCAGGGTTTCGTCACCCTCGCGCTCGACCTCGATCCGTCCCGGGCCGGCCAGCCGGCCGTGGCCCTGGATCACTTCCACGCCGTGCTTCTGCATGAGCATGCCCACGCCCATGCTGCCTTTCTTGACCACCATGTCCTTGCGCTTGCTGACGGCGGCCCAATCGACGGCGGCGCCCTCGACCTTGACGCCGAAGGTGCGGGCGCCCTTGCGACAGAGTTCGTAGGCGACGGCGGATTGGATCATGGCCTTGGTCGGGATGCAGCCTCTGAGCAGGCAGGTGCCGCCGAGGCGGGAATCCTTCTCCACGAGCGCGGTCCTCAGACCGGACTGGGCTCCCCTGATCGCGGCAACGTAACCTCCCGGTCCGGCTCCGATGACCACGAGGTCGAATTCTTTGACGTTCATCTGCATCTCCTGTGTCCGCTGTTCCCGCCGCCGGCGCTCTCGATCCGGCGCCGGTCCGTCAGCAGCGAAGTTATCCGCTGGCGACCGGAAATGCCAGCATCGGCTGGACGCCCGCCGGCGGCGGCGCATTCGCGGTTGACTGCCGGGCCCGCAAGCGTTTTGCTTGGCGGCACGGCCCCCGCCGGGGACCGCGGACCGCAACCCAGAGGTGCTCAATGGACACTACCGGATTCGCCCCGGCGCCGCCGGGATTCTGGCATCCCGCCAGGCGCTCCTACCGCTTCACGGTGTTGCTTTTCGCCAGTCTGTTGACATTCGGCAGCTACTTCGCCTACGACATCATCGGAGCCATCGCGCCGAGCCTGGTCGAGGATCTGGGCGCCAACCGCGGCACCGTCGGCGGATTCTACACCGCCTACAGCGTGGCGGCGATCATGGCCGTGCTCGGCGGCGGAATCCTGATCGACCGCCTCGGCACCCGGCGCTCGTCGATGCTCTTCTCGTTGCTGGTTGTAGCCGGCGCGGCGCTGGTGGCCTACGGCCAGAGCCTGCCCGTGGTCTTCGCCGGGCGCTTCATCTTCGGAGCGGGATCGGAGCCGCTGGTTGTGGCCCAGAGCGCCATCCTGGCCCGCTGGTTCAAGAACAAGGAAATCGCGCTGGCGTTCGGCATAGCCCTGACCGTATCAAGGCTCGGCACCCTGTTCAGCTTCAACACCGGAGAGCTGATCGCCAACGCCTTCGGCGGCTACCGCGCCGCCCTGGTCGCGGCGTTGATCTTCTGCGTGATCTCACTGCTGGGCAACATCGTCTACGTGCTGCTCGACCGCCGCGGCGCCCGGCATCTGCCCGACCTGCAGGAATCGGGTTCGGAGGACAAGATCACCTTCGCCGACATCCGTCACTTCCGGCCCAGCTTCTGGTTCGTGTCGCTGCTCTGCGTGACTTTCTACTCGGCGATCTTCCCGTTCACCGCGCTTTCGACCGACTTCTTCGTCGACAAGTGGGGCGTGGCGCGGGTGGCCGAGACCAGCGGCAGCTTCCTGGCCCAGGTCTTCTCCAGTTTCCTGCACATGTTCAGCACCGCCGGCGGACTATCATCGATCATCATCTTCGCCTCGATGATCTGCGCACCTTTCGCCGGGCATCTCATCGACCGTTTCGGCAAGCGGGCTACCATGATGATCGTCGGTTCCCTGTTGATGATACCCGCCCATCTCGCGATGGGACTGACCGACATCTATCCGGTGCTGCCGATGATCGTGCTCGGAGCGGCGTTCGTGCTCGTGCCGGCGGCCATGTGGCCTTCGATCCCGATGGTCGTCAAGGACGAGCATACCGGCACCGCTTTCGGAATCTGCACGACGATCCAGAACGTGGGGCTGGCGCTGTTCCCCTGGCTCAACGGCAGATTGCGCGACTCCACCAACGACTACACCGCGAGCATGCTGATGTTCGCCGGCCTGGGAGTGGCCGGGCTGGTCTTCTCGCTGCTGCTGAAGAGGGCCGACATCCGCGAGGGCGGAATACTCGACCGCGGCCGCGGCGGCGATGCCTGATTGACGCTCCCGCCCCCCCTGAGTATTATTCACGGCACCGTCGCTCCGGCGGCGGTGCCCACCTGAAACCGAAAGCAATCCCTGCATGGGCGCCGATACCGAAGAAGCCCCAGGAGGACTCATGAAGATTGCAGTCTGCGTCAAGCAGGTCCCCGATTCGGAGACCAGAATCAACCTGGCCGGGCCCGCCGCCGAGCTGGACCAGTCGGGATTCACGCGCGTCCTGAACCCCTATGACGCCTACGCCGTCGAAGAGGCCGTCCTGATCAAGGAGCGGCTGGGCGACGACACCGAGATCACCGCCGTCATCATCGGCCCCGACCGCGTCCAGGAGACCTTGAAGAAGGACTGCCTGGCCGTCGGTTGCGACAAGGCGATCCGCATCGACGAAGCCGCCCTGGAGAACGCGGACCCGTCGGCGGTGGCCAAGGTGCTGGCCAAGGTCGTCTCCCGTGACGGCTACGACCTGGTGCTCACCGGCAAACAAGCCATTGACGACGACTCCGGCCAGGTCGGCGTGATGCTCGCCGAGCTCCTGGACTGGGGCCACGCGTCGGTAGTGACCAAGCTGGAACTGACGGGCACCGACTTCGTCGCCACCCGCGAGATCGAGGGCGGCGCCGAGGTGGTCGCCGGTTCGCTGCCGGCTGTCATCACCTGCCAGAAGGGCCTGAACGAACCCCGGCTGCCGAGTCTGCCCAACATCATGAAGGCCGGCATGAAGCCGATGGAGATCGTTACCTGCGCCGATCTGGGCATCGAAACGCCCGCGGCCCAGACCAAGATCAAGACGTACAGCCCGCCGCCGCCGCGAGCCGAATGCAAGATCGTCGCAGCGGAAGATCCCGCCGACGCCGCCCGCGAGTTGGCGCGTCTGTTGCGCGAGGAAGCCAAGGTCATCTGACAGGGAGATATCCGAGATGCCGAACATTGCCGTTTTCATCGAGCAGCGCGACGGTGAGATCAAGAAAGTCGCCTGGCAGATGATCAGCGAAGCCCGCAAGGTCGTCGACGCAGCCGGCGGAGAAGTCTGGGGCGTGCATCTGCACGGCTCCGACTGCGACGTCGCCGCCGAGGCCGGAAAATACGGAGCCCACAAGGTATTCACCGCCGCCGGCGCAGCCTTCGAGAAATACAACTGCGAGATCTGGACAACCGCCCTGGCCGGTTTCGCGCAGCAGAACCAACCGGACCTGATCCTGGTCGGATCGACCGCGATGGGCAAGGACCTCGGGCCGCGCCTGGCCGCCCGCCTGGACTGCGCCTGCATCAGCGACAGCATCGGCCTGAAGTTCGACGGCGGCTTCGAGATCCGCCGTCCGATCTTCGCCGGCAAATGCTATGCCGACGTGGTTCCGCAGACCGCGACCGCGGTCGTGGGAATCCGTCCCAACGCCTTCATGCTGACCGAAGTGAACGGATCGGCCGCCGCCGAGGCATTCGATCCGGGCATCGCGGGCGTAGAGCCCAAGGCCGCGGTCAGGGAAGTGCAGGCTTCGGGCGAGAAGAAGATCGAGTTGACCGAGGCCGAGATCATCGTCTCCGGCGGCCGCGGTCTGAAGGAAGCCGCCAACTACAAGCTGATCGAGGATCTGGCCGCGACGATGGGCGCCGCGGCGGGCGCCAGCCGCGCCATCGTCGACGCGGGCTGGGTGCCTCACGCCAACCAGGTCGGCCAGACCGGCAAGACCGTCAGCCCCAACCTGTATCTGGCGGCCGGCATCAGCGGAGCGATCCAGCACCTGGCCGGCATGTCGTCGTCCAAGTGCATCGTCGCGGTCAACAAGGACCCCAACGCACCCATCTTCAAGGCTGCCGACTACGGTATCGTGGCCGATCTCTTCGAGGTGCTGCCGGCGTTTCAGGAGGCCGTGAAGGCGCTGGACTGATTCGCTGCGCTTCGGTTGGACAAGGACCCCCGGGCTTTTGGGCCGGGGGTCTTTTCGTTGGGGGCATGGGGTGCTGAACAGGGCAGGGCCGGGAACTTCGCGTTCGGCGCGGCCGCCTTCACGCGACACGGCATCGAGCCTCTCAAGGCGTTCCCGGCCCTGCCCTGTTCAGCACCGCTTCTCCACAAAAGAAGCCCCGGGCGCGAAAGCGGATTCTTATCCGAAAAGCAGCCAATCGGATCACGCTAACGATATGGGGAGGGAACTTCGCGTTCGGCGCGGCCACCTTCACGCAACACGGCGGTGGGTATTTCAGGAAGATCTTGGGCGCAGCCCGTTGAGCAGGGATACCGCGGCGACGACGGCCACCGCCGCGCTCACCATCGTGAAAGAACCTCGGGTCGTGGCGACGCCGAACAGCCTCCCGCCGGCGCCGAGAACTACCGGCGACAGGAACTGCCCCAGGTAGATGGCGCCGGAAACTACCGCCATCACCTGGACGCCCCGCTGATCTCCCCCGGCCGCCGTCGCGGCCAGATATACGTTCGGCAACAGGCCGCCCCAGGACAGGCCGGTGACGACCTGGGCCAACAGGACCTGGGTTGGCGACGCTGCCCGGGCCATGATCAAAAATCCGAGGGCGAATCCGCCGAGGAAAACCGCCGGCATCGCCCGGCCCAGCTGCCGTCGCACCGGGGCCAACGTCATCCCGGCCAGGAATCCACATCCCGTCGAAACGGCGATGGCCAGTCCGACCAGCCGCGGACCGCCCAGATCGTTGTCCCGCAGATGCAGGGCCAGGTTCACGGGCAGGCAATAGAATGCGAGCATCACGGTGCCCGCGGCCACGGCCCAGGCCCAGACCCGCCACGGCAGTCTGCCGGAGTTCGGGCCCCGTATCCGCGATCGGGGCGGTTCCGGCAGATGACGCCACACCATGAACAGGGGCCCCAGGGCCAGAACGTAGACCGCGAACATGTAGCGCCAACCGATAGCCGCCAGCATCCCGGTCAGCAGGGTCGCGACGATGCCGCCGAGGTTGGAGGCCGCCGCCGATTGGCCCATCGTCCGGGTCCGCTCCTCGCCGGAGAAGAAGTCCGCGATCAGCCCGGTAGACAACGGCATGATCATCCCGACCGCCACCCCCAGGAGCGCCCGGCAGGCCAGCAGGAATCCCAAAGTCGGAGCGAAACCTCCGGCCGCGCCGCCGACGAAGTAGCAGCCGAGGCCGACCAGCAGCAGACGGCGCCGGGAATACCGCAGGGCCAGTCGCCCGGTGATCAGAGAAGCGGGTATCATGAACAGCGCCGGCAGGGTCAGCACCAGCTTGATCACGGTCAGGGGCGAGTCGGGAAACGCGGCGGCGATGCGGGCGAGGCCCGGTGAAATCGCGGCGCCGGCCATGATCGTCAGGCAGGAAAGGGATAGGACAGCGGGTTTGAGCATGCGATTCATCGGCCGTCCCCCGGGACGCACCTAGCGCAGCCTGGCACGCACGTCCGCCACAGCCGCACCGGCCTCGTCCACCAGCTGCTGCATGATATCCCGCAACGGCTTGGTGTCCTTGACCAGGCCGACCGACTGGCCCGCCATCAGGGAGCCCTTGTCGATGTCGCCGTCGACGGCTCCGTCGCGCAGCGAGCCGACCCAGTACTTCTCGACCTCGAACTGGGCTTCCTGACGGTTCAGTTCGCCGTCGCCGAGCTTCTTCAGCAGTTCCAGCTGCAGCTGGCCGAAATCACGCATCGCCTGGTTGTTCAGGGCGCGCACGGCCACGACCGGCAGCTTCGAATCGTACTGGGGAGTCGCGATGGCTTCGCGGGACCGGGCGCGGATGAAGGCGTTCTTGAAATTATCATGCGCCAGGCATTCCTCGGCGACCACGAAACGGGTGCCGAGCTGGGCCCCGGCGGCTCCCATCAGGCAGAGATGTCCGATCATGCGCCCGTCGGCGATGCCGCCGGCGACGAAGATCGGCAGCCGCTCGCTGTAGTGGAAGAGGATCTCCTGCAGCAGCACCGTGGTCGAGACGTGGCCGATGTGGCCGCCGGCTTCGCTGCCCTCGAGGATCAGCGCGTCGGCGCCGTACCCGATCATACGCTCGGCCATCGAAGCGGTGGACGCGAAGCAGATCACCTTGGCCCCGCTGTCCTTGGCCTGCTGCACTTCGCTCTGGCGCGGGATCGAACCGGCGAAGAACACGTGGCTGAGCTGCTTTTCCGACAGGATGTCGAGGTGGGCCTTGTAGTTGGGCGCGATCACGATGACGTTGGCGCCGAAAGGCCGGTCGGTCAGTTCACGGGTCTGGTCGATGCTTGCGGCGAAGAGTTCGGGCGGCATGTTGCCGCCGGCGAGCGACCCGAATCCGCCGAGATTGCTGACGGCCGAAACCAGTTTCGCATCCGAGATCCAGGTCATCGCTCCGCACATGATCGGCACCTTGGAGCCGAAGAAGTCGGCGCCGCGCTTCCAGATCCGATCGAGTTCGGGTGTCGTGGCCACTGGTTGGTAGACGGACATCGCTACTCTCCTGGGGATTGACCGGCGGTAAATGCTCGACCGCCGCCCCGGTGCCGGGGCGGCGGCAATATTATAATTAACGAAAATGAATCGGCAAGTCCGTCCCGGAGACGCGGTATCAGTCCGCGAGACGGCTTTCGACCATTTCGGCTATGTCCAGAGCCTTCATGCTGTCCTCGCGATCGGTCTCCTTGATGCCGTCCCCGAGCATGGTCAGACAGAACGGGCATGCGGTGCAGACCGCGTCCGCGCCGGTCGCGGCGGCCTCGTCGAGCCGGTTCTGGTTGATGCGTTCGCCGAGGCTCTCCTCCATGAACATCCTGGCGCCGCCGGCGCCGCAGCAGAAACCGTCGCGCCCATGGCGGGGCATCTCGACCCTGTTCACGCCGGGAACCGCATCCACGACCTGTCGCGGCGGCGAGTAGACATCGTTATGACGTCCCAGATAACAGGAATCGTGGTAGGTGACGCACAGCGACTCTCCCTCGCGCAGCTTCAGCCGGCCCGCCGCAAGCAATTCGGCAAGCAGCTCGGAATGGTGGACCACTTCCACTCCTTCGAGTCCGAACTGGGGGTATTCGTTGCGGATGACGTTGTAGCCGTGGGGGCAGGCGCTGAGGACCTTCTTCACGCCGTACTTCTGCAACGTGGCCACGTTCTTCTCGGCCTGCATCTGGAAGAGGTATTCGTGGCCCATCCGCCGCGCGGGATCGCCGCAGCAACCCTCTTCGGTGCCCAGCACCGCATAGTCGACGCCGGCCCGGTTCAGCAGGCGGCAGAGTGAGCGCACGACATCCTTATTGCGCTCGTCGAAGGCGCCGGCGCAGCCGACGAAGAGCAGATACTCGGCCTCCCCCTTCTCGCGCAGCAGCGGCACTTCGAGGTCGCCGATCCAATCCTCGCGGGCGGCCGAGCCCACGTTCCAGGGATTCGAGTTGGTTTCGAGGCCGCGCTGGGCGGTGGCCAGCTCGGGCGGGATGTCCGCTTCGGTCATCGTCAGATACCGCCGCAGATCGACGATATGGCCCACGTGACCGATGCCCACCGGACAGACCGTCTGGCAGTAGCCGCAGGTGGTGCAGGCCCAGATGATGTCCTTGTCGATGACTCCGCCGGGAAGAACGGGCCGCTCGATCGCCGCCGAAGCAGCCGCGGCCTCTTCGGTCCGGCCGGCCCGCTTGAGCTTGCCTATCTGCTGGAGCCCGCCGGCGATCGCGTACATATGGTCGCGCTGCTCGGTTATCAGTTCGCGCGGCTGCAGCGGCTTGCCGGTCGTCGCGGTCGGGCAGTGGACCGTGCAGCGGCCGCATTCGGTGCAGGGGTACATGTCCAGCAGACGCCGCCAGCCTTAATCCTCGATCTTGC
>CAZYDJ010000087.1:0-11277 GCA_964646035.1 uncultured Fibrobacteraceae bacterium
AGCCCAACGTCAGCGAGGGCAGGGAGAACGATGATCGCGTCCCGGTCTCCGCCGGTCCGTTCTCGGTGCTGCCGCCGGGAGAGAAGCTGAAGTTCCAGGCCGCCCTCGTGGTCGGACGCGGGCTCATCGGTTTGAAGAAGAACTGTGCGGAAGCCGCGCTGACCTGGTACGGCAACTACTTCAACACCGACGGTAGACCCGAAACCGGAACCAACGGTCGCGAAACCCAGATCTGCCTGGGCGATTATTCCGGTACCCCGAATCCGATCTACTCTTTCGTGGCCGATTACATGGACACCAGCTGCGTCACTTTGCCGTTCCTGCTGTCCCAGCCGCAGATCAGTCAGACCGATCTGTATTTCGATTCGGAACGCAACGATTACTGCATCTACGTCAACATGGACAACTGCTTCGAATGCGGGCGTCAGAACGGCGAGACTTGCACGCCGGACAACAATCTGATCGACAATTGGAATTGTTGGAATCCCGAAGTTCCGGTTTCGGCCAAGGGCGGCTGCACCGGCGTCGATACTCGCGAGAATCAGGTCCACTGGCTGGTCGGCATGGCTCCGCCCGCTCCCGGTATGCGGGTCTGGCCCACCGACAATTCGGTCCATGTCTACTGGAACAACAAGAGCGAGATCACCAAGGACGTGCGCCTCAACGAGATCGATTTCGAATCGTATCGGATCTGGCGCGCGGACAACTGGGACCGTCCGTTCGGCTCCTCTTTCGAGAACGGACCCCAGAGCGATCTCTGGCAGTTGATCTCCGAATACGATGTCGTCAACGAGTATATCCAGACCCGGGAGCTGTCCAACGGAACATCCGTGCTGGATACCTTGCCGCTGGGGGCTAACACCGGGCTGGAGGACATCGTTTACACGCCCGACTGCCTCTCTGATCCGGAGTACGCCGGACTCTAAGAGGCCATCGAGCACCTAGTCCTCGCCGACAGCGCCGGATTCTCCGCCAACCTGCCGCAGATCGTGGACCGCAACAATAATATCCTGCCCGAATTCTCGGTCCTGGAGCCCTGGAAGAATGTCAAGCCGACGGTTCTGGACACTTTCTTCCTCGTGATCCCGCGTCCCGCTACCGGTCCGACCACCCAGGAGAAGGTGGCCACCGATTACTACGAGTATATCGACTCGAGCGTGCACAACGGGTTCATCTACTTCTATTCGGTGACAGCTACCGATCATGCCTTGAAGATCGAGTTGGACGAGTCGGTGAACATCGTCGGTGCAGGTCTGGCCGGCGACCCCGGTTCCTCGTTCACCAATACGACGCCCGGTTCCCAGGCCCAGACTCCCGAGGAGAGGGAAAGCAAGGGGACGAACATCTACGCCTATCCGAACCCGGCCACCAGGGATGCGCTGGCCGAGTTCCAGGAACTGAATCCCAATGCGGATGATCCGACCGGTGTGCGTGTCTGCTTCGCGAATCTGCCGCTGGCCCGCAACACCATCAAGATCTTCTCGCTGAACGGTGACCTCATCCAGACGGTGGACCATGACGGGACAACCGATTATGGCGAAGCCTGCTGGAATCTCGTGAGCCGGAACGGCCAGGAGGTAGTCAGTGGTATCTACCTCTACGTGGTCCAATCTGATGATGGCGCGTTCGATGATTTCATCGGCAAGTTCATCGTCATCCGGTAGCTAGTCGGCAAAAGATCGGGGATGAGGACCCCTTGTTGAAATCCGTCGCTGTACGGATCTGGAGGTTTCAATGAAGCGCTTGGCGATCCTGACCATCATCGCACTGGTTTTGCCGGTAGCTGCTCATGCCGAGTTTTTCGAGAAGGTCGGTACGTTCGGCGCCCAGTTCCTGGAGATTGGAACTACGGCCCGGGCGACCGGCATGGGCTCTGCATTCACCGCCGTCGCCGACGACGCCAGTGCAGTCTACTGGAATCCGGCCGGTATGGAGGAAATGCGCGGCAATGAGGTGCTGCTTTCGCAGGTCGAGTGGCCCGCGGATACGAACCTGAGTTCGGCCATCATGGCCTTCAACCCGCACATCATGCCCGGAACCTTTGCATTGTCGATGCGGTCGTTATGGCTGGATCCGATGCTGGTGCGGACGGCCTACGAGCCCGAAGGCAACGGTCAGACCTTCGATGCCGGCTCGACGGCTTTCGGGCTGACCTACAGCCGGTTCTTCACCGACAAGTTCTCCGCCGGCATCACGACCAGCTATATACACATGGGGCTGGCCGAAGAAGCCGTCAACACCGTCAGCTTCGATTTCGGCATCATGTACCGCATCGGTATCCGTGATCTGAAGCTGGGCATGGTGATCCAGAACTACGGCGGGAAGATCAACTTCGACGAGCTCGAGGCGAAGATGCCCATCGACTTCAAGGTCGGCGCATCCTTCAACGTCTTCAAGAGCGACCACCAGAAGCTGCTTTTCGCCGCCGAGTTCCAGCATCCCTCGGATAACGCCGAGCGGACCAACTTCGGCCTGGAATACGGCATGCGCGAGCAGTTCTTCGGTCGAGTCGGATACAACTCCGGCTACGACGCCGACGCGCTCTCCTTCGGCTTCGGCACCGCCATCAGCACCGGCGCCACCTCGAAGGTCATGGTCGATTACAGCGCGGTCGACATGCAGGACCTGGATTGGGTCCACCGCGTCAGCGTCTCTTTCGCCTACTGATCCGGGGCGAACGTTCTGCGGCGCCCGCTCTTGACCTCCAGGGAGCGGGCGCTTTTTTCATGATCGATCCTCCCGGCGTTGCCTCCGAATCCGCTTTCCCGTAGATTTGATTTGAACGTGCCGTCGTCATTCCGCTTGAAAGAGAGGGCGCCGCCGATGTCGTTGTCACGCAGTATCGATTCACGCATTCCAGTCGCGACTCTTCTTGTGCTCTCTGTCCTGTCCCTGCTGCTGATCGCGTCCCGGCCGTCCCGGGCCAATCTCGTTCGCCCCTGGGAGGGAGTCGGCGATTTCACGGTCGTGATGGACTACTTCAACAGGGAAGGGCCCGAGGGTGTTCTGGACGTGGTCTGCGTTTTCTCGGTGCCCAACAGCGGCATCACTTTCGTCCGCGATGATATGGGCCGTTTCCGCGGCGAACTCACAGTGATGGTCCAATTGAAGGCTGCCGACGGCACGATCCACGAGCGGACCGAAAACGTCGAACTGCTCACCTTCACCGAGGCCGAAGCCGGTTCTCCGACTACCTATCAGATCTTCAAACTGACCCTGCCGGATGTCGCCGCGCGCGACGGCAAGCTGATCTGCATGGTCGAGGATCTGAATCAGCAGCGTTCCGGGCTCTATAATCTGCTGGAGGAGAAACGGGCCCGCAGCGAACTCGCCGGAGATTGGTTCCACGACCCGCGCGCCGACGGAGAGGGACTCGTGATTGCTGATCCGGTCTTCCTGGCCGGAGCGCCGTTGGGTTTCTGGAACCCCGGCCATGACATCGACGATTCACAGCTCACCGACCACCTCCATCCGAACCGTCGCTACGGAATCGAGAACGAGACGCTGCAGGTCTATTTCGAGATCGAACCCCGGCCGACCGCCGGCGGAGGCAGGGCTCCCACCAGCGGGGCCGTCTACCTGCAGATTCTCGCCAAGGACCTGGATTTCGCCCTGCGCGACACCCTGGATGTGGATCTGGACCCTGTTTCCCTGGCGAGTCAGGGCGGCACCGTGGGCGTCTACTACGAAATGGATGTCAATATCCTGCCTCCGGGCGTCTACCAGATGAGCTGCGCGCCGCTGGACGCTCCAGGCGTTCCCTGGCTGGCCGAATTCGACGTGATCTGGAGCGCGGCCGCCCTCAACCGGGACACCGACCGTGTCAGGGGAGAGGGTTTGACCGTGTTCATGAACGATGATCTGGACACGTTCCTGGCCGCCGGCCAGGCTGAACGCGAAGCATTGCTGGCCAACTTCTGGGACGAATTGGATCCGATGCCCGAAACTGCCTATAACGAGGCCAGGATGGAGTTCCGGCGCCGCGTGGCATACGTCGACATCTACCTCGGGGGCTTCGGCCCGAGCGGAGCCAAGGACGACCGCGGCCTGACCTATCTGCTGCTGGGTCCCCCGCAATCCTCCACCCAGCAGATCATTCCGACCGACCCCTACGCCCTGGACGACGCGGTGATCCGCGTGTTCGACGGCTACGCCCCTCAGCGGGACGGATCATGGACCAGGAGCGACGATTCGATCGTGATGCCTTCGACATACCAGTCCCGCCGCGAGCTCAGCCTTCGCCGCACGGGAACGGTTCGGGAATCGGCCTTCGAACTCTGGTCATATACCAACAGGGGCGATCAGCTTTTCCCGAATCTCTACAGTGAGAGAACGCTCGGCCTCAGGTTCCTTTTCGTGGATAGAAACGGGCAGGGCAGGTACATGCTGGAGGTGAGCAACGCCTTCGATCGGGGAGGTGCTTCGACCATCTCTACGTCGGACGGTCCTTAAGTGCACAAGGCGCACAAATCAGTTGACTTGGGATGCGTGTTGACACTTATTTCAATGCGTGGCTATACTCCCCCCGGCTTCCGCTGGGACGGAAAAAGCAATAAGCAAGAGGACACTCTTGACCTCGGCGAGGCCCTGATCCGGAATTAGAAGGCGGACCCCACCTGCTTTCGTCACGATTCCGCCAGCCAAGTCACCAGGGTCGCACTCAGGAAAGGGAGAGCTGGCACAATGGCACGTCTCGGTACGTTCAAATACGCCATTTTCGGGATGATCTGTCTCGGGCTGTTCGCGATCGCCGCTGCGGTACCTACCGTCGCCGTCGCTCAAGACGACGCTCAGGCTGAAGCTCCGGAAGGCGTCAATTACGAGGGCATCATGGCGACGCCCGACTCGCTGACGTTCGGCAGCACCGCTTCCGACTCCGTCGAAGAAGTTCCGGTCGTTCGCGAACAGCTCGGCGGCATCCGCGGGTCGATCGCCCGCAGCCGGATCGGCAGGACGGGAGCTGGAGAGCTCTTCGTCAAGGGCGGAAACTTCATGTTCTGGCTGCTCGCCCTGGCCATCCTCGGCATGGTCTTCCTCATCGAGCGGCTGTGGACCCTGAACCGGGCCCATGTCGACACGCGCAAGCTGATCGGTACGGTGATCACGACTTTGCGCAACGACGGCGTCCAGGCTGCCGCCGAGGAGTGCCAGAAGGTTCGCGGCCCCATCGCCGCCATCCTCTACTCCGGGCTGCAGAAGGCCAACAAGGGCCCCGAAGCCGTCGAAAAGGCAATCAGCACCGCCGGCACCATCGAGATGTCGTTCCTGGAGAAGGGACTGGTCTGGATCAACTCCGTGGCCACCACCGCTCCGTTGGTCGGCTTCCTCGGTACCGTGTCCGGTATGATCAACGCCTTCGAGGCCATCGCCACCAGCGACTCGGTCAACGCGCAGCTGGTCGCTTCCGGTATCTCCGAGGCCCTGATCACCACCGCCACCGGTCTGGTGATCGCCATCCCGATGTCGATCGGCTACAACTACTTCATGGCCGCCATCGACCGTTTCGTGATCGAGATGGAAGAGACTTCGTCCGAGTTGATCGACGAGCTGAACAAGTAGGGAACAATCTGCCGCCCCCGGGCGGCTAGGAGAGATGACGTGGCTGTCCTGAAGAGGAAAAAGCGAGCGGGGTCCGAGATCCCGACGTCCGCAACCAGCGACATCTCCTTCCTGCTGATCGTATTCTTCATCGTGATGCCGATGAAGAAGGACGAGATCGGGCTGTCGATGCTTCTGCCCGGCAAGAAGAACGAGCAGACGACCGTTCGGGTGAAGCAGAGTCATGTCTTGACGGTGAAGGTGGATGAGCACAATTCGGTTACCGTTGGCGGCAACCTGGTCACTATCGACAAGATCGAGGGCCTGGTCCGCGAGCGGCTCCTCGTTGAGCCGACCAAGACGGTGGTAATCGTCGAGACCCATCCCGACGCCGACTACGGCATGATGATAGCCTGCCTCGACGAAGTCAGGAAATCGGAGGCCCGCAAGGTCTCGCTCAAGACCACGGGTATGTAGAGGAGGAGGTGGAGAGTTGAAGTTAACGCGCAGTCAGAAGTCGACCCCTTACATTCCGACCTCCTCCATGGGTGACATCACCTTCTTGTTGATCGTGTTCTTCATGGTGACCGTAGTGTTCACCGATGAGTCGGGATTGGTCGTGGAACTGCCTCGCGCCGAAGAAGGCGAGGAGGGTGTTCCCGATCTGCTGTCCAACATCTTCATCAACGATGCCGGACTGGTCTCGATCGACGACAAGATCGTCCCCACAGAGAGTGTCGCTGCGGTAATGTCGCAGAAAGTAATCGCCAATCCTTTCATGATCGTCGCCTTCAAGACAGACAAACATACGCCTTACGGCGTCGTGAGCGACGTGATGGAAGGTCTAAAGGATGCAAACGCCATGAAGGTCTTTTTCAATACGAATATGGACCTTCCCGGTGTCAAGTACTAGGCAGGTGTTCTGTTGACAGCAACGGCCCACACATACAAGGCGTTGACCGCCAACGATCTGTTCAAGGCGCAGTACATGAAGGTAATGCGCTGGTCGACACTCGTGGCGTTCCTGCTCACGCTGTTGGTCTTCCTGTTCTCTCCGAAGTACGTGCCTAATCCGTACAAGATCTTCCGTGACGAGATCGAGGTTATGGATGTCGAGGAAGAGGCGTTTGTGCCGCCCGAGGTGCAGGATATCCCGAAACCGCAGGTAGCGGTCGAGGCTGCTCCCGATGACGAGGTGGACGAGGAAGTCGAGATCGCCGACACCCTGATCGACGCCGGCGACCTGACCGACATGGGCGGCTGGGACGACAGCGGCGGCGACAGCGGTTTCGTGGCTTCCCAGCAGAAGCCCCAGCTGATCAAGTTCGTCCAGCCGGATTATCCGGAAATGGCCAGGGCTTCACAGCTCGAGGGTACGGTAGTGGTAAAGGTGCTGGTCGGACCGGACGGCAACGTGATGAGCGCGGTCGTCATCCAATCCGTGCACCGGCTGCTCGACCGGGCCGCGCGCGAGGCTGCCCTGCGATGCAAGTTCAAGCCCGGAAGACAGCGGGACATCGCGGTCAAGGCCTGGATGGCCATCCCGTTCGCTTTCCGACTGCACTCCTAGATCGAAATTTAGTCGCAGTTTGTCGGGGCGGGGTGAAACCTCGCCCCTTCTTCTTGCGTCTATCCTGCGGGGATCGATTCCGGTTCCTTTCCGAAATGCATTGGCAAGCCCGTTGGCCTTGCCTAGAATCAGCTTTCATCCGACTTACCGTTTTCAGACGGCGCAAAGGAGATTCCGCAATGATCCGCTCCTACGGAACGAGGACCGGTCTCGCATTGGCTCTGACATTGGTGGCGGCCATCGCGGTCACGACCGGGGCCGCGGCTCAACAGGCCGGCGCTGACGCCCGTCCGATCTATGATCTGAAGCAATGTGTCGAGATCGCATTGGCCGGCAGCCCGTCCCTGGCCATCGCCGGCCAGCAGACAGAGAGCGCTGAGAAGGACAAGCTCAGGGCATGGGGAGATTTCCTGCCCGCCGTCAGCCTGTCGCGAACCTGGAGCAAGAACGAGCGGACCGATTTCGACGTCGACGTCACCGCTACCGAGTTCGTCACCGTGCCCACCATCGACCCTGCCGGCACAATGCAGTTTCCGGTCAGCTACGCCACCGGCGAGAAGACCGATTCCTCGATCACCACGTCCTACAAGGACTATTCGATCCAGTCCAGCCTCGTGGTCTTCGACGGTCTGGGCAAGTTCGGCGGCCTCAAGTCGGCGAAGAACTCCCTCGCGGCGGCGAAGGCCGATCAGATGTACAGCCGGCAGATGGTGATCCAGGAAGTCGCCACCTCGTACTTCAGTCTGTTGCGCAAGGAGAAGCTGCTCGATGTCAGCGAGGGTTCTCGTGATCTGGCCCAGCGCGAACTGGAGAAATCCGAGACCTACTACCGCCTCGGCAGCGTGGCCAAGAGCGACGTCCTGCAGGCCAAGGTCAGGCTGCAGCAGACCAAGCTGGACGTGGTGCGCGCCGCCAACGCGGTGGAGCAGGCCTTCGCCGACCTGGCGCATTCCATGAATCAGCCGTTGGCTCAGCGTTTCGATGTCGACACGTCGTTGCTCGAAACCAGCTACGACATGCCGGCTCTGGCCGACCTCTACTCGGAGTCCCAGACCGAGCGCCTCGATCTGATGAGCAAGCATTACTCGTTCGAGGCCCGCAACGGTGATGTTACAACCGCCGGGAAAGGCCTCTGGCCGTCGTTGCAGTTGTTCGCCAACTACACCCGCTACCAGAACGAGTCCCCCTATCGTTTCGGCGCCCAGGATTCGGATAATCTCCAGTACGGCTATCGCGTCAACTGGGACATCTTCGACCGGTTCATGTCTCATACCAACCGCTCCCAGGCCAAGGCCCGCGCCCGTATCGCCGATTACGAACTCCAGCAGAAGAAACTCGATATCCAGCTCGAGGTGCGCACGCTCTACAACAGCCTGGTCGAAGCGCGTGAACGGATATTGCTGAGCCGCGAAACCATCGAGCAGGCCCAGGAGGAATTGCGCTTGGCGCAGGAGCGGTTCAAGGTCGGCGCCGGCACTTCCCTCGAACGGATCAACGCCGAGGTCAACCTGGCCTCCGCCCGGGCCGACGAGGTGGACGGGATCTGCGATTTCCTGATCAACTCGCTACAGTTGGACCGGGCGGTCGGAGCCCCGCTGGACGGTCTTTTCCAATGAATCCGGAGATTCGATGCAGCAGCTGATCTCCATCCGCAACCTCGAACGGACCTATCATGTCGGCGCCGTGCCCGTGCTGGCGGTGCGCGGCGTCGATATCGAGATAGCCCGCGGCGAGTACGTCGCGATCATGGGGCCGAGCGGATCCGGCAAGTCGACGTTGATGAATCTCATCGGATGCCTCGATACCCCGACCTCCGGCGAGTACGTACTCAACGGGGTCGCGGTCGAGGAACTGGGCGACGATGATCTGGCCCGGATCCGCAACCGGGAGATAGGTTTCGTTTTCCAGACCTTCAACCTGCTGCCCCGTTCCAGCGCATTCCAGAACGTGGAACTTCCGCTGATCTACGGGGGCTATGCCGCGCCGCGGCGGAAGGAAATGGTTCTCGAGGCTCTCGACGCGGTGGGTTTGAGCGACCGGGCCGAGCACAAGCCCGGCGAGATGAGCGGCGGCCAGCGCCAGCGGGTGGCGATCGCGCGGGCCCTGGTCAGCCGGCCCTCCCTGCTGCTGGCCGACGAGCCGACCGGTAATCTCGATTCCGCGACCAGCGCGGAGATCATGGCCCTGCTCGACGATCTGCACCGGTCTGGCAACACCATAGTCGTGGTGACACACGAGGCGGACATCGCCGCCCATACCCGGCGCATAGTACGCCTCATCGACGGGAAGGTGGCCAGCGATGAGTCCAATCAGCCGGTCTGGGAGGGCGCCGTCGTCGATTGACGGCTGCGTCCTCGCCGCGACAGCCCTGCTGCTCGTTCTCGTCTCGACCACGGCGTCTCCCGTCGCCGCGTCACCGGCTCCCTATTCCCGCTCCGTAGAGTTCACCGTCGTGGTCAATGTCGATTCCACCGGCGTCGCCAGCCCCGTCGTGCGCCTTGCCGTGCCCTATCGCGCCCTGGTCTTCAAGCGTGCCGGTGCTGTCTGGCGCTCAAGCCTGCGGGTTACCGTCGTGGCCGAGCGTGACGGTCGCCGGGTCGGCGGCGGAGTCGGCTCCGCCGCGGCCGAGGCGTCCGCCTATGCGGCCACCCGTTCGGACGAGTTGCTGCGCTGCGCCGTCCCGGTGACCGTGCGCGGCTCGTCGGCGGTCGATCTGCGCGTGGAGGCGGAGGTTCCCGGCACCGGCCGCGTTTGGCGCGAGAAGCTGGAATTCGACCCCGGCCAGGGCACCGACCTGCCCTGGTATTTCGCTGATTTCAGTTGGAACCTGCCCGGTTCCCTCGACGCGCCGCGTCTGCTCGGCGACGGAATCGATTCCCTGGTCGCAGTGGTCGCAATCGGTCGCCGGCCCGGCGTCGCCCCAGTCCCCACGACCCTGCTCGCCCTGGTGCGGCACCGTGACGATGCCGAGCCGGAGCCGGTGCTGAGCCTGCCGCTGCACGACTCGGATGCCGGACTCGACCAAACCATCGTTCTTGCCGATGACGACCTGCCCTTCGGCCGTTGCCTGTTGGTGCTGCGTCTCGCGGGCTCCGGCGACGGCTCGGGATCCGTTCTCGACCTGACACCGCCGCGGCCGTTCGTGAATCTCGGTATGCGTTGGGCCGACGACGCCGAGTGGAAACGCCACGTGGCCTGGCTCGAAGGCTTGACCGACGGCGACCAGAGGAACGAGTTGCGCGACCTGCCCCGGATCGATCGCGCAGAGGGCTGGCGGCTGTTCTGGGACGGTCTTGCCGCCGACCCCGAACGGCAGGCTTTGTCCGAGCGCGAGCATCTGCTGCGTATTGTTTCGGCGGATGAGAAGTTCGGTCGTTTCGGCCGCGGCGCCCTGAGTGACCGGGGCCGTGTCTACGTGCAGTACGGCCCTCCCGATCGGGTCGAGGCCAGGGGAGACGAGCTTTCCTATACTGCCGCCTGGGAGATCTGGTATTATCACGCGGCCGGTCTGGTATTCGCCTTCTACGACGCCCACGGCCTCGGCGATTTCCGTCTCCATTCGCGCCAGGGCTATTGATTTTTCCATCGGTCGGAGGTTCATATGCTGCGTTCGGTCGTGAATTGCGCAAATGGCGGTCTCCGCTCCGTGCTCGTGTTGGCTTCCTGCTGCTGCATCTGTTTCGCCGTGACGGCCGAGGCCTCTTCGACGCGGATCATCTCGCTCGGCGGCGGCGGCGATTATCTGGAAGACGCCGACAATATCCTGCGCTGGTACGGTTCGATCGCTTCATATCCCGATATCGCCGTGATCGAACTCGGAGATTACGTTCCCGATGAGAACGCCTCCCGCAATGCGCGGGGGCAGGGCGGGGGAGCCCATTACGCACTGGACAGCACTGGGGACTGGGGCGTCGCGACGGCCTATTTCTTCGAACAGGATTTCGAGGAGTCCGACCGGCCCGAGGCCCATGTCGGCTGGGGCCGCAGCTGGTCCGGTTTCCAGGCCGGAGCCGCGTGGTCTTATCGCGGGATTCTGCGGGAGTTGACCCAGGAAGACTGGAGCCCCTACAGGCTGGAAAAGGAAGACATGACCTGCGGCCTCGGTTTGCGGGCCTCCCCCGGCAATTCCAAAATCCATTATTTTGGGGGACCCATCATCAACAAGGACA
>CAZYDJ010000088.1:0-11272 GCA_964646035.1 uncultured Fibrobacteraceae bacterium
AGCTCGCGTCCTACCGCGAGGGGATCGCCGGGATCTTCCCCGGACGCGCCGTCAGCACATGGCTGCTCTTCACACACGTTCCGGGACCGACCGGAGCCGGTTTGCCGATCGAGGTGTCCGACTCCGATCCCGGAGCCCAAGGAGCCTGAAATGGGATTTTTCCGCTGCTTCGCCGCCGCAGTCCTGATCCTGGCCGCGACCGCCGTCTTCGCCGGCGAAACGGTCATGATCGACGGCGTGCCCCACATCCTCAACGGGACCGAGCCGGCCAACGGCGTCCAGACCATCGAACTGCGCGAGCTTTGGAGCGTCGGCGGCGAGGCGGACGAGGAGAATTTCTTCGGGTTGATCACCGCGGTCGATGCCGATTCCGAAGGCAACATCTACGTGCTCGACGGCCAGCTCTGCCAGGTCTCCGTCTACTCGCCGCGGGGCGAACTGATCCGGACTCTTTTCCGCGAGGGCGACGGCCCCGGCGAGGTCCGCCAACCCCGGGACATGGTGCTGATGCCGGACGGCCGCATCGGCCTGGTGCAGGAATTCCCGGGCAAGATCGTCTTCGTGGACGCCGAAGGGAATCCGGCCGGTGAATTGTCTCCCGGATCGCAGGATCCCACCGCCGGCGGTTTCACCGCCCTCGCCGGCGCCGACTGCCGGGGAGGCTCGATGGTCCTGGCCGGAATCCAGACCAAGCCCGGCGAACGCGCCGGCACCCAGGAACGCAAACTCTACCTGGCCGCTTACGATCCAGCCGGGGAATTGAGATCGTACATGATCACCCGCGACACCATGTTCGACTTCAACAATTTCGTCCTGGATGAGAGCGTTCATGTCGGCAGCTTCTTCTGGAACCACGCACTCGACGCCGAAGGCATGATCTACGCCGTGCCGGCGGCGGATAGATATGCGATCAACGTCTATGCCCCGGACGGGACCCCGGTGAAGGTGATCGAGCGCGAGTTCGA
The DNA here is from genome assembly GCA_964646035.1 of uncultured Fibrobacteraceae bacterium. GTDB lineage: Bacteria > Krumholzibacteriota > Krumholzibacteriia > LZORAL124-64-63 > LZORAL124-64-63 > CAYLMM01. Next base: position 966 of record CAZYDJ010000088.1, read on the forward strand.
ACTGCGGCAGCGCTCCAAAAACGAGATCAACGATTTCCGCCGATTGGTCGACGGCTCGCTGCGGAATTTCCCCGGCACCTACGAGATCAAGGTCACCGAATACTCCCCGGTCGTGCCCTGGCTGCAGCCCGGGGTCAGGATCGCCGGCAACGGGGACCTCTGGATCCTCAACTCGTACGGGAACGTGGATCAGCCAGAGGGAGTGATGGTCTCTTATGACGTCTTCGACCGGGAAGGCGTGTTCGACCACATCGTCCGCGTCGCCTGCGACGGCGACGGGATGAACGACGGCCTTTTCTGCGTCACCGAGGACCGGTTCGTGCTCGTGCGCGGTTATACCGACGCAGTCGCCTCCACGTTCGGAGCCATGCCCGAGGAGACAGACGGCCAGGACAGCGAGCCCATGGGCATCACATATTACGAATTGGTTCGCTGACGATCTCGGGACCGGCGGCCGGGATCAGGCCTGCCGCACCGAGAGCAGCAGATCGATGTCCTCGCGGCGCAGGACACGCAGCCCGAAGAGAGCCGACAGGTAGAGGATGGTCGTTGCGGCGATAGACCCCAGGGCCGGCCACCAACCGGCCTGGTCGGGCAGAGCCAGCCAGCCGCCTCCCCATTCCGGGAAGAAAACCCGGACCGCGCCCGCCACCAGAATCCAGGATCCGGCCAGGGCCCCGCCGCCGCCGAGCACTCCGCGCCGCCACGGGACGCGCATGCCGGCGGCTGCGATGTAGTGGCGATGCATCATCAGGCTGACCGCCAGGCTGATGATCGTGGTCACCGCGGCACCGTACCAGCGGAAGCGGGGAATGAGCAGCAGGTTCAACCCTACGTTGGCGCCCATCGCCGCCAAGGCGATGCGCACGAAGCACGCCTCCTTGCCGAAGGTCAGCAGGATGCGGTTGTAGATCAGGTTGGCCCCCTGCAACGGCAATCCCCAGATCACCATCTGGAAGACGATGACCGACGGCGCGAAAGCCGGGTCGTCCGAGAACCAGCGGATCACCGGTCCCGAAGACACGACGCAGAGCAGGGAAAGCGGCAGCAGCCCGAGCTGCAGGTAGCGCAGCGCCCGCTCTCCCATCCGTTCGACGTCCTCCGACGACCCCGCCGCCTTGCCCTCGGCCATGGCCTTGGCGCTGTAGCGCATCAACGAGGGGAACATCGCGGTCGCGAATAGATTCGGGGCGATCAGCAGCACGTCCAGCGCCTTGTGCCCCATCGTGTAGATGCCGGCGGCGGTCTTGCCCAGCATATCCATCAGCATGACCGTGTCGATCTTGTAGGAAATGATCCCGAAGGTGGTCGACAGGAAAACCGGCAGCCCCATCAGGGCAATCGCCTTGAGGCCCGGGCCGACCTCGGCGGTCGGGCGCCGCCAGGGTCCGGTCCGCAACAGCATCAACGGAACCATCAGCATCAGCCGCGCAACCCGGCTCAGCACATTGGCCCAGACCACTCCCATCAAGCCGTGCCCGGCCTCGAGCCACCACCATCCGAGGCCGAAATAGACCAGGGCCGAGAGGATCTGGCTGTAGGTCTGGATCTCGACCTTCTCGTGGGCCTGCAGCACCGAGTCGCAGGCCATGCCGGTCGTTTCGAGAACCACTCCGATCGCCATCGCCAACACCGCGGCGCGGGTCAGGCTGTCGTATCCGGTGACGAAGACGTAGCCGATCAGCAACACGTAGCCGGCCAGGCCGATCATCAACCGCAGACGCAGGGCCGACCAGAAGATCGTCAGGGTCATCTCGCGGGCCTTGATGATCTCGCGGGTGATCAGGGGACCGAGGCCGAAGTTGGCCGCGACCAGCACGATCGAGGTGATGTCTATGGACGTTCCCCAGACGCCGGTCCCGGCGGCGGCGACCTCGCCGGCCAGCTTCCGGAAGACGAAGAGCGCCATCACCCGGCCCACGAAGAGGCCCATGGTCAACAGCATGGTGTTCTTGGCTACGAAGCGGGAAGCCTTCAATTCAGCTCCGTCAGAAAAGGCCGGATGTGATAGCCGTCACGGTCGGTCCGTCGCCGGAATTCAGGCCCCAGGTGAGGTCGAGCCGGGCGACCTCGGCGAACGCGGAGCGGGTAGGTCCGAACCGCAGGCCGGCGCCGATTTCGTGCCGGGCGTCGTCGAGCCCGCGATCTTCTCCCTGCCACCAGGCCGCGCCGCCGGAGTAGAAGACGGCTACGCCCACCCGGTAGAATCCCATCAACTCGCCCGGAAACACCAGGGCGTGTTCCAGATTCCAACGCACCAGGCGGTCGCCCGCCATGCCGTCATACTCCAACGTGCGCAGGCCGCGTGTCAACCCCAGCACCAGCGCCTCGTCGCCCGGCATCGCATCGGACGCCGCGGCCTCGGCCACGACATGGGTCAGATGCCGGTCGCCGTGGCTGCGATACCAGGCGCAGGAAGCGTCGACCTCGAAGGAGCGGACTTCCTTCGCCCCCCAGCCTCCCCTGCCGATCAGCCGCCGGAAGAGATAGCCGCCGCCGAGTCGGGACCAGTCCTGGATAGCGCCCGAGACCAGCAGCCGGTCGCGATCCGAACCCCAGGCCTTGCCGGACCAACCGAGTTCCAGATCAGCGGCGGGGTCGAGGGCCAGATCCTCCGTCGGTCCGAAGCGCTGGACGAACCGGGCCGACGCCCATTTCCTTCCCCGCAGCGACAGCGCCACCAGGGGTTCGGCGGTCATGCCCTGCTCCCTGCCCGCGGGCGCTCCCGGATCGTCGAGCAGGAATCCGCTGTCGACGAACCTGTCGTCGGAGAGTTCGAGCATCGCGGGCGGATCGTATTTCCGGTCGGTCACCCTCAATCCGAATCCGAGGCGCACGACGGACGCGGCAGTCGTATCGGACACCCTGCGCAGGGCCTTGACCGAGATGCCGCGGCGAACGACCGGCACCGGGGCGTAGATCCGATAGCCGCCGGGGTCGATGCCGGCGGGGCCGGCCTGGCTCAGGTAATGGCGCGGTTCGATCTCATGCCGCCAGGCGACCGCTTCGGCCCCCCAGAGGTCATTCTCCGAGTAGAACGGATGCAGGATGTCGATCTGGCGCTGGGAGCCGTCGCTCTGTTCGACATCGAGCAGACGCAGTTCGAGATCGGTTCCGAACATCCGCCGGTTGCGGTAGCGCAGGATCGTGAAGCTGCGGTCCTCGTCCTCGCCGGCGCCGCATTCCATCTGCACCCCGTAGCCGAGAAAATTATCCTCGCCCAGGATCACGTTCCAGCGGTCTTTGACCTCGGCCCGGGTGTAGGAAAAACTGGCGGCCAGCGACCAGGTCTCCTGGACCTTCACCTCGATCGGCACCGACCCGTCGGGCAACGTGTCCAGGGGAGTCACCGAGATATTCGTCAGATAGCCGAGCGCCCGCAGATTCCGTTCGGTCTCCCGCCATCGCAGCGGGTCGAGAGCGTCGCCGGAGCGGAAGAGGATCTCCTTGCGGATCACCCTTTCGCGGGTGCTGTAGTTGATGGCGTTCATGCCGCCGCGCACCAAACGCATCGCCCGCGACGAAGACCGCAGATCCTCGTCTGAATGGATGTCGGCAACCGTGATCGTGATCTCGCCCACGCGCAGGGAATCCGCGGCGGACTGCTCCCCGAAAGCCGTTCCCGGCGACCAGATCAGGCCCGCCACCAATGCCAGCAACAGGATCGGGCCGGATAATTGCCGTAGAATCGACATGACAAGCCAGTCAAAAATGACTGTTCGACTGACATAATGTCTGGTTATTGTTGTCATGTCCAGCCCTTGGATCCCGATCATTTCAGGTCCGACTCCATCGCGTTGATCGTTTAATCCGTTGTAATACTGTCGATTGAAGCGCACGACGCCTTTGGCTGGTCGTTCGGGCACGGGCCTTGTAATAGGCCGAGCGTAATTGAAAAGCGATCGGACCACGGCTTCAATGACGGATTCGATGATAAACCAAACAAAGTCCTTTGGACAGACGGAGGTAGGAAAGATGATGAACTCGATGATTCCCTTCACGCGGCTCAACGATGTGGTGGACACCTTCTTCGCACCTTCCGGCCGCAATTTCTGCGCCGGCGACGAAGCGATGCAAACGCCCCGAGCCGACATCCTCGAAAGCGACACCGAATTCCAGGTCCGCATGGAACTGCCCGGCGTCAGTCGTGAGGATATCGAAATCGACCTCGAGAACGACGCCCTGAAGGTCACGGCCAAGCGTGAGAACTCCGAAGACGACAAGTTCCGCAGCCTGCGCTCCGAGATCCCGGGCAAGGCCATATTGCGGCGCAGTTTCACCATCGGCCGCGGCGTCGACCGCGAGAGCATCAAGGCCGGCCTCGAGGCGGGCATCCTGACGATCACTCTCGCCAAGTCCGAAGTCGCTCTGCCGAAGCGGATCGAGGTCAAGTAGCCCCCACGGCGTCGCTCCGGCCAACAAACCGGAGCGGCGCCCCCCTCGATCGGCGACAGGACCTCCAGAGAAAAAGGCCGGGACATGTTCCCGGCCTTTTTCTATAATTCGGATATGAAATTATTGAATTATCGGCATCCGCTCGGGCCGCGGCCCGGAATCGCCCTGACCGCCGAAGTCGGTCTGGACCTTTTGGCCGCGGACCCGTCCCTGCCCGCCTGTTGGATAGAGCTCTTTCCTCTCCTGGGCAGGGTGAGAGATCTGGCGGCGCCCTGGACCGGAAAGCCGCCGCGGGAAGGCCCGGCCCACGGTTTGGAATCGCCGCTATTCCCCATCCGGGAAAGACTGCTGCTGCCGCCCGTCCAGCGCCCCTGCCAGATAATCGCCGTCGGCCGCAACTACCGGGAACACGCCACCGAGCAGCATATGGAACCGCCGAAATCACCCATGCTCTTCAGCAAGTCGCCTTCCTGCCTCCAGGGCTGCGGCGGACCGATCACGCTGGACGCGGATTTGACCCAGGTCGACGCCGAGGCCGAGCTGGCGGTTGTAATCGGCCTCAGGGGACGTCAGATCCGGCGCGAGGACGCAGCCGATCACATCGCCGGATACACCTGCTTCAACGATATCTCCGATCGCGAGGCCCAGTTCGCCGACAAGCAGTGGTACCGCGGCAAGAGCATCGACACCGGCGGGCCGTGCGGCCCCTGGCTGGTCACGCCTGACGAGTTGCCGCCGCTGGCCGCCGGACTCGCCATCAGAGGCCGCCTCAACGGCAAGACGATGCAGCAGAGCAACACCGCGCAGATGATCTTCCCGGTGGATGAACTGATCAACTACGCCAGCAGACACATGACCCTGATGCCCGGCGATATCATCACCACCGGCACTCCCGCCGGAGTCGGCGCCTTCCGTTCGCCCCCGGTCTTCCTCAAGCCCGGCGACCTGGTAGAGGTGGAAATCGAGGGCATCGGCGTGCTGACGAACCCAGTCATCGGCATCTGAATCCAGGCCGGACCCCCCGGTGCATTTTGCCAATCCGATCCTGAGCTACGGATTCTTTCTGCCATCCGCCAGCGCCAATCTCAGCGTTTCGCAAATCCCCTTCCCACCGGATAAAAGCCCTCCAGAAGGCTCCTGCTGATGGTTTCTCGTGTCTCATGGCTCTGGAACACTCCTTGCTGTTCCGCGCCCCACGATCACCGGCGAATACGCACAAGGACGTGCGGTCACATCGTGATCCAGACATGGCAACCACGGAAGGCACCCATGACACAGGCCGCTACTCTCAGCCCGATAAGGGTCGTCCGGCTCCTCGACGCAGCCCCCTGCTACCGTTTCTATTGGGAAGGTTCCTCGGCCGTCGAAGGCGAAAAATCCTATCGCCTGGAGATCGGCGTCCTGCTCAAGGAATGCGCCGAGCGCCTGCTGTATATCTCGGAAAGCGATTCGGCAATGCTTTCCCGCGATCAGCACGATGCCGTGGACGAACTCGTCGAGGAGATCGGCGAGATCTTCAAGCTGCTCAACCGCAAGGGCAACATCCGGCTGATCGGCGAGGTGTCCCGGACGGTGCCGGCTCTCGAGCGCCAGGACATGGTGCTCTACATGCTGCTGGAGAGGATCTGGTCGCGGATCGATGAGATGTCCTGCCTCCAGGCGGATTCGGTCGGCTTCCTGGCCGAGGCCGCATCCCTGAGGCGCGACATCTCCGACTTCGTCGACGCCGCCGAGGAACGCAACCGGCTGCTGGGCCTGGGCTGGGAATCCGAATTCCAGATCCGCCGCGAGCTGCTGGGCGAGGGCCGGGGCGGCCAGGTCTAGGCCAACATCCTATCAGCCGTCCTTGCCGTGATGCCCGGGCGGATGTTAACTTGCTCCCGAACTCGTCGCCCGTCGCAACCCCGAAACGACAGGCTGCCTCGACCCGGGAGCTTTCATTTGCCCGACTTCCCGCACATACCAACCACCCGAGCGGCGATGCGCGCCATCCGGTCTGCTGTCCGATGCGCGATCCTGCCGGCGGTTCTTCTGTTCTGCGCCTCGGCCTCTCCCTCGTTCGCCGCTTTCGGCGACGGCTTCGGCGCGGTCCTCTTCGGCCCGGTCACCGTCGAGGGGAACACATCGACGCGAACGGATCTGATCCTGAACGAACTGGCTTTCGCGCCCGGCGACTCTTTCGCCATCGATCTGATCGACGACGCCTGGGAGCATCTCGAGGATCTGGGCTGGTTCGCCTTCGTGGACATCTCGTGGGATGACACCCTCGACGATGTTCCGGTCCATATCAGCGTGGAAGAGGAACGCACGACCCACGGCTATCCGCTGATCGACTACGACCGCCGCCACGACGTGCGGCTCGGCGTGAAGCTCTACGACAACAACCTGCGCGGCCGCGGCGAGAGGGTGGAATTCGAGGCCTCCTGGTACCGCCCCCATTCCTACGATCTCGAATGGAGCCATCCCTGGCTCTTCGGCGTCCGCGGCCTGAGCCTGGGCGCGACCGCCGGCTGGGAGAAGGCCGACTTCGTCTACCGGGACTGGGACTACCGGCAGTGGCGGGCCGGCGCGAGCCTGGGCTGGGACTTCCTGCACCCGTTCTTCGTTTCGGCGCAGGCCGTCTACGGATCCTTCGATCAGGAAGGCTTCTTCGACACGGCGGCCGGGCGTCCCGATTTCGAACAGGGCACGCGCACGCGCTGGTCCTTCGGCATCACCGCAGGCCTCGACAGCCGGGACAGCTCGAGTTATCCGCTCCGCGGCGGCTATCACCGCCTGACCGCCTCCCTGGTCGAAAGCGACGACTTCGATTCCTACATGATGCTGACGGCCGATCTGCGCCAGTTCATCACCACCCCCTGGGACCATGTGCTCGCGCTGCGGGCCTGGGGCCGGCGCACCGACGGACATCTGCCGCCCGAGGACCTGCTCTACTGGGGCGGACCCGACAACTTGCGCGGATACCGGTACGCTTCGGTGGAAGGGGAAGAAGGCTATATCCTGTCCTGCGAATATCGCCTGCCGCTGTTCCTGATGCCGATTTCGGGAGACGGCAGGGTCATCGGGATGGGACTGCACGCCTTCGCCGACCTGGGCGACAACTGGTATGACGGCGAGCCCGAGGGCGAGGGATACTTCAGTTGGGGCGCGGGAGCTCATATCAACATCTCGTCCCAGCAGTTCCGCTTCGAGTTGGCCCGGACCGAAGACGGCGTGAGCGCCTTCCAGTTCCAGGACCACTTCAACTTCTAGACCGGGAAGGGAGGTCGACATGCTGCCCGGCGAGAAGATTTATCTGACCCGTTTCGCCAAGAGCGCCGGCTGAGCGGCCAAACTCAGCCCGGGGTCCCTGGGCCGTATCCTGGCGTCGCTGCCCGACGCCGATCATAAATCCCTGCTGGTCGGATTCGACAAGGCCGACGATGCCGGCGTCTACGCCCTGGACGATGAGCGCGCCCTGGTGTTGACCGCCGACTTCATCACGCCGGTGATCGATGATCCCCGGACTTTCGGGGCCGTCGCGGCGGCCAATTCCCTAAGCGACGTCTACGCCATGGGCGGACGTCCCCTGGCCGCCCTGAACATCTGCGGTTTTCCCGAGACCGAACTTTCACTCGATGTGATGGGCGAGATCTTCACCGGCGCCGCGGAAAAATGCCGCGAAGCCGCAGTGGCGGTCGCCGGCGGACACACCGTGAGGGACGACGAAGTGAAGTTCGGGCTTTCGGTCACCGGCATCGTTCATCCCCGGAAGATCCTGCGCAACTGCGGCGCCCGGCCCGGCAACGTGCTGCTGTTGACCAAGCCCCTGGGCACCGGAGCCTTGGCCGCGGCCCTGAAAAAGGGCGAGCTCTCCACCGACTCCACCGATTACGCAGCCCTGATCGAGTCCATGACCTCCCTCAACTCCTGCGGCGAAATCCTGCACGATCTAGGCGCCACCGCCGCCACCGACATCACCGGATTCGGGCTGACCGGGCATACCGCCGAAATGGCGTGGGGCAGCGGCGTCACTATCGAGATAGACACCGCCTCCCTGCCCCTGCTGCCCGACGCCGTGGCGAAATGCGGCCGCGGATTCACCTGCGGCGGCACCCGGTCGAACGACGGCTACACGGCCGAAATCGCCGTCTACGCCGACTCGATCGACGACGCCCTGCGCGGACTGCTGAACGACCCCCAGACCTCGGGCGGCCTTTTGATCTCCGTCCCCGAGGCGAAAGCTTCCGCTCTCGCCGCCGCCGCCCTGTCCGCCGGCGCCCTCTGCGCTCCGGTTATCGGCAGGGTCCTGCCAGCCGCAGGCGGATCGCCCAGCCTGATTTTTATTTGATTATTGAAGTCCGCTATTCCGTCTCAAGCAGTTTCTCCCCGGGTCGATATGAAAACAGACCGGGTTAGGGAGAGGGAGCACCGGTCCCATTAACCGCGGACATGCTCGGAAGGAGAAGCTAGTGAGTCAGTCGACCACTATGTCACTGAAAACCATACATCCCCGCGATCTGAAACAGGTCGTCAAGGAGATCCCGACACTGCCCATCGTCTACCAGGAGTTGTTCAGCAAGATGAACAACCCCGACGTTTCGGTGCCGCAGCTGGCCGAGATCGTATCGCGCGACCAGGCCTTGGCCGCCAAGATCCTCAAGCTCGTCAACTCGGCCTTCTACGGATATAAGAACGAGATCAACACGGTGAACCGGGCGATGGTCATCCTCGGTTTCCGCACCATCCGCAACGCCGCCCTGGCGATCAGCGTCTTCGAGTACGTCGCCGGCGGCGAGATCGACACAATGTTCAGCCTGGAGAACTTCTGGCGCCACAGCCTCGCCTCGGCCAGCATCTGCAAGGTCGTCGGGCGCGACGCGGGCATCAAGCAGCAGGAGGAGACCTTCGTCGCCGGGCTGCTGCACGACGTCGGCAAACTGATAATGCTGAAGCATTTCCGGGAAGATTTCGTGGAAGTCTGCCGCCTCCAGCAGAAGCGCGGCTGCACCTGGCTCGAGGCAGAGAACGAGTTGCTGCGGATCAACCATACCAAGCTGGCCCGGGCGATCCTGCGCAGCTGGAACTTCCCGCCCAATCTGATCGAGGCGGTCAGCCACCATCACGACATGAATACGGAAGCTTCGTATCCGCGGCTAGTGGCCCTGGTGAACCTGTCCGATCAGCTGACCTATCACCTGGGCATCGGGTCGCCGGCGAGCATCAGGGCTGAAACCCTGGATCCGGCGGTCTCCGCCGAACTGGGCATGGGGATCGCTGAAGCCATGGTTCACCGCGACCGGATCATGGAGGAAATCGATTCGGCCATGAAGATCCTGAATATCATCGGCTAGTCAGAGGCGGCCGGATATTTTCAGTCCGCATCCTCTTCGCTCCCCGGCGTGAGATCGGGAGCCTGGAGGATGCGGGCTGTTTTCTCTATCGGATTGAGCGTTGCGATTTCCCGCGTCGTCGCCGAACCCAACTCGGCGAATCGCCTCGCCTGGACCAGGACCCTGCTCTCCAGGGACCCCACCGCCTTGTTGTAGTTCTCCACGGTCTTGTCCAGATTGCGGCCGACGGCGCCGAAATGAACGCCGAGCACCCGGATGCGCTCGTAGAGGTCCTTGCCCAGTTCACTGATCTCCTGGGCGCTGTGCGCGATGGTGTCCTGTTGCCAACCGTAGGATACCGCCCGCAGCAGGGCGATCAGCGTCGTCGGCGTGGCCAGGATGACCTTGCGGTCGACGCCTTCCTCGATCAGGGAAGGATCCTGCCGCAGGGCGGCGGCGAAGATATCCTCGCCGGGCAGGAACATCACCACGAATTCCGGGGTCTGGCTGAACTGTTCGGAATAGCTTCTGGCGCCGAGCTTGTTGACGTGCTCGCGCACCTGCCGGAACTGGTGGTCAAGGAGGTGCACGGTGCCGGCG
>CAZYDJ010000089.1:0-11244 GCA_964646035.1 uncultured Fibrobacteraceae bacterium
GCCGCTTGGCCGTGGCGATCGCCTGCAGCCCGGCCACGCCCACGCCGACGACGAAGACCTTGGCCGGCGCGATCGTGCCGGCGGCGGTCATCATCATGGGGAACATGCGGGGAAGCTTGACCGCGGCCAGCAGCACCGCCTGATAACCGGCGGTGGTGGCCATCGAGGAGAGCACGTCCATGCTCTGGGCGCGGGTGATCCGCGGCACGAGTTCCAGGGCGAAGGCCCGGACTCCCGCGGCGGCCATCGCCTTGACCGATTCCGGCTGCGAAAGAGGGTCCAACATCCCGACAATCGTGCTGCCGCGCTTCAGATCGGCCAGCGAGGCGGCGTCCGGACCGCGAACCGTCAGCAGGACGTCGGCCTGGGCCAGCACATCCGCCCGGGAAGCCACCGCGGCGCCCTTGGCAACGTACTCGGCGTCGGTGAATCCGGCCGCGTCTCCGGCTCCGGATTCGAGACGAACCTCTATTGCGGCCTTGATCAGGGCTGGAACGGCGCCGGGCGCGAGCGCTACCCGGCGCTCACCCGGACTGGTTTCCCTGGGGACACCAACGATCATGACTTGTGGTCCTCCTCGATGATGGATGGGGGCGACAAGCGATGTCCAACCGAATTACGATAATCGAAACCCAGTTTAAGTTAACGTCCGAAATCGGCAAGGGATCAGTCCCATATCCCCAGATCGGCGCGGACGTCCTCGGTGGCGTCGCGGCGGGGATCCCAGGGCGGCGACCAGACCAGGTCGACCTGGGCGTTCTGCACTCCGACCACTCCGAGAGCGGCGGTGCGGACCGCGGCCACGATCTCCGGTCCCAGAGGACACATGGGGCTGGTCAGGGTCAGCTCGATCTCGACATCGCCGGTGCCGTCGTCGATGCCGACTCCGCGCACCAGGCCCAGATCGACAATGGAGATGTCCAGCTCGGGATCGATGACCGGACGCAGGGCGTCGTAGATGATTTCGGGGGTCGGCGCGGACATCAGTCGTCCTCCGTGGACAGGGGAATCGGGGCCCGGTTCTCGGCTCGGGCGATTATGGCCTCGAGCAGCGTGATCCAGGGCAACAGGGCGCATTTCACCCGCATCGGAAACCTCTTCACTCCTTCGAGAGCCTCGAGATCTCCCAGGGCGTCGTTGTCGGGGAATTCCTCGCCGTGCATGGCCTCGCGCACCAGATCGGCCAGTTCGCCGGCCTCGGCCAGGGTCTTGCCCTCGATCAGTTCGGCCAGCATCGAGCCCGAAGCGGTGGAAATGGCGCAGCCGTGGGAAACCACTCCCACTTCTTCGATGATGTCCCCGTCCAGGCTCATCTGAAGCGTCACCTCGTCGCCGCAGGACGGATTTTTTCCCGAGGCCTCGGCGTCGGGCGACTCCAGGACCCGGGCTCCGCGCGGGGATCTGTGATGGTCGAGGATGACTTCGCGGTACAAGCTCTCCAATGCTTCGTTCATCGCTTGAAAAAGCTCCTTGCAAAGGCTATGGCATCGACCAGGGCGTCGATGTCGTCATGATTCGAATACATCCCCAGGGACATGCGGGTCGTGGCGACGACCCCCAGGATCCGATGCAGCGGCTGGGCGCAATGGTGTCCGGCGCGCACGGCGACGCCCCGCTGGTCGAGCAGGGTGGCCATGTCGTGCGGATGCACCAGGGGATCGTGGAAGCTGATCAGGCCGCCCCGTTTTTCGGGGTCGGCGGGGCCGTAGAGGGTCAGTCCGCCCAACCCGGACAAGCGTTCCCAGGCGTAGCCCACGAGTTCCACGGCGTGGCGACGCACCTCGTCCAGGCCGACCGCGGTCAGCATCTCGATGGCCGCGGCAAAGGCGAAGGCCGCCCCCACGTTCGGAGTGCCGGCCTCGAAGCGATGCGGAATCGCAGTCCAGGTGGCGTCGTCCAATTCGACGGTCTCGATCATCTCTCCGCCGCCCTCATAGGGGTCGAGACGCGACAGCGCGGCGGCGGTGCCGGCCAAAAATCCCAATCCCATCGGGCCGTAGGCCTTATGAGCGGAGAAAGCCAGCAGGTCGGCCCCCAGATCCTGAAATGACACCGGCATATGGCCCACCGACTGGGCGGCGTCCACCACGACGAGCGCTCCGGCCGCGTGCGCGGCGTCGGCGATCTGCGCGACCGGATTGATCGTGCCCAGAACGTTGGAGACATGGGTCAGACCCACCACCTTGGTCCGTTTTCCGATCAGCTGCGGCAGAGTGTCCAGATCCAACTCGCCGGCGGCGGTGATCGGGATGTGGCGCAGCTTCAGGCCGCTTTCGCGGGCCAGCATTATCCAGGGCACGAGATTGGCGTGATGCTCCATCTGGGTCAGCAGGATCTCGTCACCGAACTCCAGGCTGCCGGCCAATCCCCTGGCGACCAGATTCAACGCCGATGTGGCGCCGCGGGTGATCACCACCGACTCGGGCGAGCCGGCGTCGATCCACCGCGCCACCTGCGCCCGGCAATCCTCGTAGCCTGCCGTGGATTCGGCGGCCAGGGTATGCTGCGCGCGATGGACGTTGGAATTGTGGATGCGATAATACCGCGCCTCGGCCTCGATCACCGCTTCCGGCTTCTGGGCCGTGGCGGCCGAATCCAGATAGGCCAGGTCATGGCCGGCTATGGTCCGCCGCAGGGCGGGGAACCGGTCCCGTTCCAGGCCCGGCGAACGCGGCGACATCTCGCGCAGCGGCAGACTCACTGTCGGCCTCCGTCCAGGCTGTCGAGGCGGGCATCGACCAATGTGGAAACCGTGTCCCGCAGACCTTCCGGCAAACGGTTGAGGGTGCCCTCCAGGAAGCCGCGAACCACCAGCCGCTCGGCCGCCGAGGCGGTCAGCCCGCGGCTCTGCAGGTAGAAGAGCTGCTCCTGGTCGATGGGCGCCACGGTCGCGCCGTGGCTGCAGTTCACATCGTCGGTCAGGATCTCGAGCTCGGGAATCGAATCGGCGCGGGCCGTCTCGTCGAGCAGCAGATTGCGGTTCTCCTGGAAAGCCTGAGCGCCGGCCGCCTGCTCTTCGATGCGGATCAGCCCGGTATAGGACGATCGGGCGCCGGAAGCGGCGACGGCCTTGAAGTCGATGTTGCTCCAGGTGTCGCCTTTGAGATGGCGATGCCCGGTATGGTGATCCATGCGCTGTCCGTCGACGCCGAGGGTCACGCCGATCATCTCGCTGCGGGCGCCGCGCCCGGCCAGATCGGCGGTCAATTCCAGCTTCACCCTCTGGCCGCCCAGAGACGTAAATACGCTCAGCAATTCGGCGTTATCGGCCAGCCGCGCGCGCCGCGCCAGATGGCCGCGGACGCCGGGGTTCCACAGTTGGAGCATGGCGTGGCTCAGGCGGGAATCGCGTCCCATCACGATCTCGGTGTTGCCGACCACCCGGCCGCCGGTCTGGCCGCCGGCGTGTTCCTCGACCACCGCGGCCTCCGATCCGGCGCCGATCAGCACCATCAACCGGGGAACCGAAGTGCCGCCGTCGGCTTCGACCCTGATGTGGATCGGGTCGGCGATCCGGACTCCGTCGGGGATGCGCAGCAGCAATCCGGAATTCCAGGCCGCCTCGTTGAAGGCGGTGAAGAAGCCGTGACTGTCCGCGAACATCGCAGCGAAGAGGTCCAGATCGGCGGCGGATGCCTCGGCCAGGGGGATCAGCTCCACCCCGGCCGCGGTCATTGCCGCCGACAGCACGGCGCGTGGGCGAGCGCCGCCCTCGAGCAGGGCGGCCGCGCCGTCTGTCGGTTTGGATTCCATGTCCTTGCGTTCCGCGTAGGAGAGAACGCTCTGCTCGGGCATCAGCCCGTGCGGATCGGTGAAGCGCCACAGATGCTGCACCCGGTCGGGCAGGGCGGCGCCGGTATAGCGGACCAGAGCGGCCAGGCGGCGGCCGGCGGCGGCGTCCCCTTCGCCGAGCAGCCGGCTCAGGGCTCCGAGTTCTGCCGCGGTCAGCAAAGGCCGGCCCTGCGGATCCTTGTCCATATATGCCAGTTCAACCAACGGAACCCTCCATCTCCAGCTCGATCAGCCTGTTGAGCTCCACCGCGTATTCCATCGGCAACTCCCTGACGAAGGGCTCGATGAAACCGTTGACGATCATCAGACGGGCCTGGTCGGCGTCGATCCCTCGGCTCTGCAGGTAGAAGAGCTGTTCCTCCGCCAGCTTGGAGACCCGGGCCTCGTGTTCGATCTTCACGTCCCGCTCGGCCACGTCCATCGTCGGATAGGTGTCCGACCTGGCCTTCTCGCCGATCAGCAGGGCGTCGCACTCGACGCTGGTCCGGCTTCCGGAAGCCCCCTTGGCCACCTGCACCAGGCCGCGATAAGACGAGCGCCCCTCTCCCTTGGAGATGGACTTCGAGATGATCCGCGACGAAGTGTTCGGCGCCGCGTGGATGATCTTGGCGCCGGCGTCCTGATGCTGGTCGTCGCCCGCGAAGGCCACCGACAGCACCTCGCCTTGGGCGCGCTCGCCCTTCAGGACGATGGCCGGGTACTTCATGGTCAGCTTCGAACCGATGTTGCCGTCGACCCACTCCACGACCGAGTCGCGATGGGCGTGGGCCCGCTTGGTCACCAGGTTGTAGACGTTGGTGGACCAGTTCTGGATGGTCGTGTAGCGGATGTGGGCGCCGGGCAGGGCCACCAATTCGACCACCGCGGAATGCAGCGAGTCGGAAGAGTAGACCGGAGCGGTGCAGCCCTCGATGTAATGGACCGAGGAGCCCTCGTCGGCGATGATCAGGGTCCGCTCGAACTGGCCCATGTTCTCGGCGTTGATCCGGAAATAGGCCTGCAGCGGGATGTCCACCTTGGTGTTCTTGGGCACGTAGATGAACGAGCCGCCCGACCAGACCGCGGTGTTGAGCGCCGCGAATTTGTTGTCGCGCATCGGGATGATCTTGCCGAACCACTTGCGCACGATGTCGGGATGATCGCGCAGGGCCGAGTCCATGTCCCCGAAGATCACGCCCAGCTTCTCCAGATCCGCGCGGATCGAGTGGTAGACGACCTCCGACTCGTACTGGGCGGTCACTCCGGCCAGGAACTTGCGTTCGGCCTCGGGCACTCCGAGCCGCTCGAAGGTATCCTTGATCTTCTCGGGCACGTCGTCCCAGTCCCGCGCCAGATCACCCTTGGGCTTCAGGTAGTAGTGGATGTTCTCGAAGTCGATCGATTCGAGCATCTCGGTGTCGCCCCAGCGGGGCATGGGCTTCTCGTAGAAGACATCCAGCGCCTTATGCCGGTTCTCCCGCATCCATTCGGGCTCCTTCTTGTAGCGCGAGATCATCTCGACGACTTCGTGGTTCAATCCCTTCGGCGCCTTGAGCAGGTATTCCTCCGGGTCGTGGAATCCGTATCGGGTCGCGTAATCGCTGTTCAGATCGGCTATGCGCTGCTGGGAGGACATGTCACTCCTTCTCCGCGCCGACCGCGGCGGGCTCGAGCCAATCGTAGCCGCGCTCCTCGAGTTCGCGGGCCAGGTCCGCGCCGCCCGAACGAACGATGCGGCCGTGCATGAAGACATGGACCTTGTCGGGCCGGATATACTCGAGGATGCGCTGGTAGTGGGTCACCAGCAGCACGCCGTTGGTTTCGTCGGCGGCGGCGTTGACGCCGGCGCTGACGACCTTCAAGGCGTCGATGTCGAGCCCGGAATCGGTCTCGTCCAGCAATGAAAACGACGGCTTCAACAGCAGCATCTGCAGTATCTCCAGGCGCTTCTTTTCGCCGCCGGAGAAGCCGTCGTTGAGGTAGCGGCTCAGAAAGCCGCGAGGTACGTCGAGCAATTCGAAAGCAGTCTCGACCTCGGCGCGGAATTCGCGCACGGGGATCTCCCGGCCCTGTCTGGCGGCCATGGCGGCGCGCAGGAAGTTGCCCACGCTGACTCCGGGGACCGCGACCGGATACTGGAAGCCGAGGAACATGCCCAGCCTCGCCCGCTCATGCGGTTCGAGGTCGGCCACGGGACGGCCGCCCAGCAGGATCTCACCCTCGACCTCATAGCTCGGATGCCCCATCAGGGCGGCGGCCAGGGTCGACTTGCCCGAACCGTTGGGGCCCATCAGGGCGTGCTTTTCACCGGCCGGGATGTCGAGATCGACGCCTTTGACGATCTCCTTCTCACCGATCCGGACGCGGACGTTGCGGCAGGAAAAAATGATGTCGCGCTTGGCGGTCATGACAGCTCCTCTGATGTGCTTGCGTTGCTGCTGCGGCTTCCGGCGCCGCGTTCATCCCGCGCGCCGGGCCAGAGATTCGACAGATGCACGGCCACTTGGCTCTCCTCGCGAACGAGATCGGCCAGGGTGGTTCCGGTCAGCACCGAAGAGATCCTTAGCTCGAGATGGTTCCAGACCGAGCGCAGGCCGCAGTCCGCGGAGTTGGGACACCGCTCGCCTTTGGAGTTGGTCGTCTCGCAGTCGATGCCGTCGAGCAGAGGCTTGCCGAGGGCCAGAATGACGTCGGCCACCGTGATCTCGGCCGGCGCGCGAGCGAGTTCATAGCCGCCGTTGCGTCCGCGCAAGGCGACCACCACTGCCCCGGAACGCATCCTGGCCAACAGCTTGGCCACCGTGGGCTCGGGTATGTTCTCCACCTCGGATAATTCACCGAGAGTCACCTGACTGCCTTGGCGGGTCATCGCCAGCACCAGTCGCAGCGCCTGTTCTTCAGCCTTCGAGATCTTCATCCGTTCCCCGATCGCATGCCGCATACAAGGTAGTTTTTGTCCCGTTTGCGGACCTGGAATTGCCTTCGCCCCGGCCCGCAAGCCGGGGCGAAGCGACTATCTACCGCCGGCCTTGGCGAAGCGCTCCGCGACGTCGTTCCAATTCACGATGTCGAAGAAATTGCCCACGTACTCGGCCCGGCGATTCTGGTACTTCAGGTAGTAGGCGTGCTCCCAGACATCGAGCACGAGCAGGGGGACGACCCCCCACTGGGTCAGGTTCTGATGCTTCTCCGAGGTCAGCACGACCAGCTTCGAATCGAAGGGGCGATAGGCCAGGATGCCCCAGCCGCTGCCCTCGACCTGGGTCGAAGCCGCCGAGAACTGCTGCCGGAAGGCGTCGAAGCCGCCGAAATCACGCTCGATGGCGGCCAGCAACTCACCCTCGAGCTCGCCGCCGGAGCCGACCGGAGCCATGTTCATCCAGAAGATGCTGTGCAGCAGATGGCCGGAGCCGTGGAAGGCAGCCTCGCGTTCCCAATGCTTCACGAGTCCGAAATCCCCGCCGGTGCGGGCCTTGGCGAGCATGTCCTCGGCCTTGTTCAAGCCGTCGACATAGCCCTTGTGATGCAGGTCGTGATGCAGACGCATGGTCTGCTCGTCGATGACAGGCTCGAGCGCGTCGTATGCGTAAGGCAGAACTGGTAGTTCGTGCGCCATATTCGGTCGTCTCCCGCGTTGCTGGATTCCTTCTGCGGGCCCCGGATCGTCCGCGGCCGTTCCGTCTCCGTTTGCGAAGGATATTAAACAAAACCGTTTTTGTCAAGTTTCTTAAACCTTTTTTGTCCACTTTTATAAATGCCAACTCACAAGGTGTTTACGCTGAATCAGGCTTGGGGTCCATAATCGGGCGTCTGGCCCCGCGCAGGGTGGTGTTCGGAAGTCTCGATCTGGCGCATCCGCCGCATGGACCCGGTATCCGGAATTCGGTTCCGCGGGCGATTCCTGAAGGCATCGCTGTCATTAATGATCTTCAGGATCGGCGGACTCCGCCTCTTGATAAAACCCGTCGATCACCTCCGGCGCTGAATGATCATTCAGTCTATTTCATTGAAAACAAATAATTTCCCGCCCTGTCGGTTCTTGGAATTCGATACCCTTTTCTCTTTTCCGCAACTTGAAGCATGTGCTAAGGTGCGCAAGAGGAAAAATTCGGACTTTTTCCACCATCATTTTCCACTGTGGACGGGTGCCGCCAAGCCCCGGCCCGATATGCGAGGAGGCGAAATGGGCGGGACCAAGAGAGTCGTTCTGATAGCAAGCGCGTTATTCCTGGCCCTGACCGGATCAGCCATTGCCGGGGGCTTCAACATCTACGAGGCCGGAGCCAAGGCCACGGCGCTCGGGGGGGCCTTCACGGCCACCGCCGACGACGGCTCGGCCATCTTCTACAACTCGGCCGGCATGGCCTTTCTGACCGGATCCGGCATCGACGCCAACCTGATGCCCGTGGCTCCCGACTTCCAGTTCACGGGAGCGGACGCCGTCTGGCTGGACGACGTCAGCGGTGATACCGTCGACCAGTCCTTCCCCATCCCCGGCATCTACTTCTACAAGAACATGGGCGACGGGCTGACTTTCGGCATCGGCACCTATGCCCCGTTCGGCCTCGGCGTCGAATGGGAGAATCCCGAAACCTGGGTCGGCCGCCATCTGAGCTACGACGTCGACCTGGCGACCATCTACGTCTCGCCCGCGATCGCGTACAAGTTCACCGACAAGGCCGCCTTCTCGTTGGGCATGGACATCGCCTTCACCACCATCGAACTGAACCGGTTCAGCGCCACCGAATTCGGCGGCTACACCGAACCGGTCGACGTGCTGGGCTTCAAGCTCGACGGCACCAGCAACGTGAACTTCACCCCCCAGATCGGCATGATGGTCAACGCCACCGACCGCCTGACCTTCGGGGCGATGTTCCACTTCGAGAAGAAGATGGTCTTCGAGGACCAGGACGCGACCCTGCGCAACATCGTGGCCGACACGCCCCAGACCGCCGCCCTGCGCGGCGCGGTGGACGATATGCTGGCCGGGCTCGGCGGCGCCGACCAGAAAGTGAGCGCCGACCTCTACCTGCCCCATATCCTCAGCCTGGGCGTGGCCTACCAGTTCACGCCGGCTTTGAGGGCGGAATTCGACGCGGTGCACTTCGGCTGGAGCGCTTTCGAGGAACTGACCCTGGACTTCACGCAGGACGCCCTGGACAGCACCATCGAGGAAGCCTACGAGGATGTCTGGCAGTACCGCTTCGGCGTCAGCTACGCCTTCAACGACCGTTTGACGGCCCTGACCGGACTGGTGATCGACGAGTCGCCGCAGCCGATCGAATCGATGAGCCCGATGCTGCCCGACTCCGACCGCACCGACTTTTCCATCGGGTTCCAGTACAAGCTCAATGAGCACTTCACCGGGACCCTCTCCTACATGGCCGTAGTGCCGGAGGAGAGATCGAACGTCGTCAACGGCGAACATCTCACCTTCGATCCGGAAACCAATCCGGCCGGTTCCTACACGTCCGTCGCCAACATCTGGGGCATCGGATTGGGCTATCGCTTCTAAAAGGGAGGTCGACAATGAAAAAACTCGGGATGATCCTGACGCTTTCGGTCCTGTCGCTCTTCCTGGCGACCGGATGCGGAACCGACGATCCGAGCTCGGTCGCTCTCGACCCGCCCGAGATCACAGGTTCCGGATACTTCACGCAATACGCGGCGATCGGCGCCAGCCTGACCGCCGGATTCATGGACGCCGGGTTGATCGCCGACGGGCAGCAGGACAGCTACCCGGCCCAGATCGCCAGGCAGATCGGCATTCCGGCCGGCGCCTTCGTCCAGCCGACGGTGCTCTCGCCGGGCATCGGCCCGACCGACACCGGCAACCCGGCTGTCATCGCCGGAGTGCTGCACTTCGACGGCTCCGGCATCACGCTGCTCGGCACTACCGCGGCGGCCGACCTGATGACCCGGCTGCCGAACGTGCTGCACCCGGTCGCCTATCAGAATCTGGGCGTGCCCGGGGCGACCACGCTGGATGTCAGCGAAGCCCTCGACTCGGCCAGCAGCGAGAGCGGCGACAATCCGTTCTTCGACTTCATCCTGCGCACCAGCGGGGTGGGGCCGTACTCGATGCTGAACCAGACGATCGGCCAGGGCCCTTCGCTGGTCACAGTCTGGATCGGCAACAACGACATCCTCGGCGGCGCCACCGGCGGCCAGCCCGAGGTGGGAGTCAACATCACGCCGGCGTCGGTCTTCGCCACGCGGTTCGACGAACTGATCGATGATCTCTTCGCCGGAATCTATGGCCGCAACGGCAACACGCCGCTGATGCTGATCGCCAACATCCCCGACATCGAGACGACCCCCTACTTCATCCCCCGGCCGCTGTTCGAGATGCTGGCCGCGGGGGCGGGAGTCGACGAGGTGACTTACGCCGAGGCCGACTGCGCCACGGTGCGGCTGCCGGCCCTGTCGCTGAGCCCGACGCTGGTCGTCGACCAGGTGGTGCTCGACATCCCGGCGAACTATAGCCTGACCACCGCCGAAATGGCCGTCGTCGCCGGCGTCGTCGCCGATTATAACGACGCCATCAACACTGTGGCCGCGGATTACGGCGCCCACGTCGTGGACGTCAACGAGACGCTGCACGACATCCAGGACGGCGTCTATCCCGGCATCGGGAGCGACCTGTTCCTCGTCGACCCGGCGACCGCGTTCTCGCTGGACGGCCTGCACCCCAACAACATCGGCTACGGCATCGTGGCCAACGCCTTCATCGCGAAGATCAACACGGTGCTGGGTTCCGAACTCGGAACGCCGGTCTCCCAGATCGATCTCACCGAGCTGAGCTGGGATCCGACGTACGGGCAGTTGAAACAGGACAAGGCCGACGGGGTCCGGCTGGATCCGACGGCCGCCAGGGCCATCGACGCGATCTTCCGCTGATCGCGCCACGGTTCGCTGACCTGGACGGCGGGCATCGAGCCCGCCGTCCTTCTTTTTCCTCTTTTCTTTGGTGATGCCGGAAGCCATCATCGCGTATAACATCTGGATATCCCCACCAACGCCCGGAGGATGAACTTTGCAAGGATACCAGCGCCGCCCCTCCTTCGGCTTCGGATTCGGCTCCGGCCTGACTCCGGCCATCCGTCTGCTGCTCGGCCTGAACATCACGGTATTCATCCTCCAGAAGCTGGCCGGAACGATGCAGCTCGAACCGCTGCTCGGACTGGTGCCCGCCAAGGCCCTGGGCCAGCTCCACATCTGGCAGTTCGTCACCTACATGTTCCTGCACGGCAACTTCATGCACATCCTGCTGAACATGTTCATGCTGTGGATGTTCGGCCGCGAGATCGAGGGGCTGTGGGGCAAGCGGCAGTTCCTGCAGTATTATTTCGTCTGCGGTATCGGCGCCGGGCTGCTCTATTTCGCCCTGATGCCGCTGCTGGAGCCGGATACCGCGAACATCCCGCTGATCGGCGCGTCGGGAGCGGTCTTCGGCCTGCTGCTGGCCTACGG